>CAZYNY010000077.1:0-2404 GCA_964648095.1 uncultured Nitrospirota bacterium
TACTCAGCGAGCCCACCAGGAATTAAACGCCGCCATCAAGTTAGATTCGAGCTTGCCCGAAATCTACGTCGTGCGCGGACGCCTTCGCTGGAGCCGCGCCGAACACTGGAACGTCGCGGGAGCCTTTGCGGAGTACCGAACCGCGTTGGGGCTAATGCCGAGCCTCGATGAAGCCTATTACTTTCGCGGGGTGATCTATTGGCACGTGGGGTTGGCGGACAAGGCGCTTCCGGAATTAGAGAAGGCGTTGAAGTTGAATCCTGGCCATCCAAACGCCCGGTCGTTGATTGGTGAATGTTATATGTCTCAAACCAACTACCCGATGGCTTTGTATTGGATAACGAATTCTCAATCCGCTCTTCCCGTGCCCATCGCGGAGAATATCTGTGCCTTGATGTTCCAACTCCTGGGCCGCACCAACGAGGCTTGGTCCGTCCTCAATCGATTCGTGAATTCCGGCGTCGCGGACCCCGGGGGCCTCATGGCCAGCCTGCGTGCGGTTCTCCTGGCCGATGCCGGAGAAAAAACCCAAGCCTTGGAGACCATCGCGCAGGCGCAGGTGAAAGAAACGAACTTCGGCCATTTTCACCACACGACCTACAACATCGCCGTTGCCTATGCGCTCCTGAATGAACCGGAGCAAGCGATGAAGTGGCTTCGCCAGACGGCCGAAGACGGTTTCCCGAACTATGTATGGTTCCAGCGCGACCCTAACCTTAAGTCCCTCCGCACCCGTCCGGACTTTATTGGATTCATGGCGGATTTGGAGAAACAGTGGAAGCAGCTCAGCGAAACTTTGTAACCCATGCCCGCCGACGCCACCGAACAGCGCAAGCTGGCCGCCATCATGTTCACGGATATGGTGGGTTACAGCGCGCTGGCGCAGCGAGACGAGGCGCTCGCGCTCAAGCTCCTGGACGAACACCAAACTTTGCTGCGTCCGTTTTTCCCCAAGTTCAATGGCCGGGAAATCGAGACCATCGGCGACGCTTTCCTGGTCGAGTTTACCAGCGCGCTGGACGCGGTGCGTTGCGCGATCACGATCCAAAAGGCCCTGGCCGAGCGCAATGCGTCTTCACCGGGCGCGGCAAGAATTCAGATTCGGATCGGGGTGCATATCGGCGACGTCGTGCAGCGCGAAAAGAACGTGCTTGGAGACAGTGTGAACATTGCCGCGCGCATTGAACCCTTGGCCAAGCCTGGCGGGATTTGCGTGACGCAGCAGGTCTTCGATCAAGTCTATAACAAGCTGGAGGCGCCTTTGGTGAAGTTGGGGCCGACGGACCTGAAGAACATTCAAGTCCCGATCTGCCTGTACCGAGTCGTGCTGGCATGGGAAGGGCAAGAATCAAGCCTGGGCGAACGGGCGCGATTCCAGTGGCGTCTCAAGCAACGCCGGTGGGCCATCGCGGCCATCCTGGCGCTGCTCCTGGCGGGGATAGGGTTCGCTGTTTGGCGTCAGCCCTCTCACCTCCGGATCGAATCGCTGGCGGTGCTGCCGCTAACCAACCTTTCCAATGATCCAGCACAGGAATACTTCGCCGACGGGATCACGGATCTTCTGACCACGGAACTGGGAAAAATCGGTTCTCTCCGGGTGAGTTCCTTCCAAGCGATGATGCAGTACAAGAAGGCTCAAGTGCCGCTGGCGAAAATGGCGGCGGACTTGAACGTGGACGCCTGGGTGGAGGGATCGATTCTGCGCGATGGATCACGCGTGACGATCACGACCCGCCTGGTCCGGGCTTCTACGGCGCAGCAGATCTGGCAGACCAACAGCACCCGCAGCCTCAGCAACATCGTCGATCTGCAGGGCGAAGTGGCGATTGCGCTGGCGGCAGCGATGAGAGTGACGTTGCTCCCGGTCGAGCGCTCGCTGCTCTCGGCAGCGCGCCCAGTTCATCCTGAAGCGTGGGATTACTACGTGCGCGGCAAATTCGCGTACATGGAAAAGATCGAGATGGCGATCGAAATGCTCGAACGAGCTGTTCAAATCGACCCCGGTTTCGCCCGGGCCCATGCCCAACTGGCGCTGGCCTACTTCAGCAAGGGGAGTCATGTTGATCCGGGCGCGACGGCGAAGGCTCGCGCGGCGCTGGATCGCGCGAGCGAACTGGACCCGAACCTTCCGGAAGTCTATCACGTGCGCAGCCGTCTTCTCTGGACCCGAGATCAGGGCTGGGCTGTCGAGCAGGCGCTGGCCGAATCCGCAAAGGCCCTGGAACTCAATCAAAGCCTCGATGACGTCCTTCAATTCAGCCAAGTAGTGTATTGGCATGTGGGGTTGGTGGATCGAGCGCTGGCCGACCTCGAAAGGGCGCGGGCTTTGAATCCCAGCAATCGCCAGATTCGAGCTGAGATTGGCGCCTGTTATCTGTATCAGACCAACTATGCGAAGGCCTTG
>CAZYNY010000077.1:2504-14503 GCA_964648095.1 uncultured Nitrospirota bacterium
GGACACACATAGAACTCGTGCCGCCAACGCACGCCGCTTCGGGTGACGCAAACGACATGGCTGACCCGTTCGCTGGGCAGCCGCAACTGGCCGTCGTGATCGGGCAGCGTCCACGAGCCGGCCCGCACCAGATCGATCTCCACAAAACTTAGACCCGCCACCCGCCGCGAGGTTTTCCTTGCGCTTGCGTTCCCAGCGCACGCGGTATTCGAATTCCGTTTTGTTCAACGGCGAGAGGAACATCTCGCCAATATTCCTCCAGCCACGGGTTCATGCCTGGAAAAGGATTCTTCATGTCGAATTCGTAGCATAGGCGTACGGAACAAATTGCATGTACGCCGTTGATGTTGAGGATCAGTCGATTTCCATGATAAGCCCGTTCCCAAGTAGCACACTCCGGCAAGGTGCGTTCACGCCGTTCCAGGATGCCGCCAAGGCTTCCGATACTCGCGGCGGAGGCGTTTCGTGGCTTCGCGGTCGTTTACCACGATGCGTTTCTTCGGGTCATAAACCACCGGGCGCCCGAGATCCATGGCGATGTTCGCCAGAATACAGCTTGCCGTGGAAATGTGGCCTTCCTCAATGTCGGCGACGGGGCGACTGCGTTTCTCGACGGCCGCCAGGAAATCAAGCATATGGCGGCGCGTGGCGGGCGCGGCGTTGAGTTCGATGGCCTTCTCGGTCACGTCTTCGGGATATTTCTCGCGCTCGTAAAAGCAGTCGAAGTGAATGGGCTTGGCGCTTTTGTCGAGCGGGATGAAATCCGCGCGCATGGTGCTGGCCTTGAGCGTGCCTTTCTCGCCGTAAATGAACAGCGCCCAGGGATAATCCGGATCGGGCGGCGTGCCCCAGGTGCGATGCTGCCACGCGCAGTTGAAATGGTCGTATTCGAACGTGGCGGTCTGCGTGTCCGAAATGTTCGACTTGCCTTCCTTCTGCACGTAGATGCCGCCGGCCGACGTGATGCGTTTGGGCCAGCCGAGGCCAAGCATCCAACGCGCGGTGTCGAACATGTGCACGCACATGTCGCCCACGATGCCGTTGCCGTATTCCGTGAAAGTGCGCCACCAACGCAGGTGCGGCAGGCCGTCGTAAGGTCGAAGCGGCGCCGGGCCGGTCCACATTTCGTAATCGAGATGGGCAGGCACGGGTTCGACGGGCGGATTGCCGTTGGCGCGCATGTGGAAGTAACAGCACATATCGACGTGGCCGATTTTCCCGAGCAAGCCGGCTTCGACGACTTGTTTCTTGGCGTCGATCAAGTGCGGCGTGCTTTTGCGCTGGGTGCCGATCTGGACGACGCGCTTGTGTTTGCGCGCGGCATCAAGCATCGCTTCGCCTTCGCGCACGTCGCGGCTAATCGGTTTCTGACAGTAAACGTCGGCACCGGCCTCGATCGCCGCGATGCAGTGCAGCGCGTGCCAGTGGTCGGGCGAGCCGATGAGCACGAGGTCAAGGTCTTTTTCCTTGAGCATCTCGCGGTAATCGGGGTAGGTGCGCGGCTTCTTCTTCGACTTTTGCCGCTGGCTGGCGATCTCGACGGCTTCGGCGAGCATGTTCTTGTCGGGATCGCAGATGGAGATGATCTCCACCGGCGGGACGGCAAAACTCCTGAAGGATGAGGGGATTGCTGCAAGGGATGTCACTGAGGTTACAGGCTTTCCGGAGATGTTAGGCGGCAGGGTTAAGACATTGCACCCTAAGGTCCATGGCGGTATTCTTGCGAAGAGGGGGGATAAGGGCCATATGGAGGAAGTGGAACGGCATAATATCGGGCTTATCGATATGGTGGTTGTAAACCTATATCCCTTTGAGGCAACCATATCGAGGCCTGCCTGCACCTTTGAGGATGCAATAGAGAATAGCGATATCGGCGGGCCTACAATGATCAGGTCTGCGGCCAAGAACTTCAATGATGTGGCTGTTATTGTGGACCCCCTGGACTATTTAAGAATACTGGAGGAGATGGAGAAAAACGGTAGTGATATATCCAGGGATACAAGATATGAACTTGCAAGGAAGGTCTTCCTCCATACAGCAAGGTATGACAGCATAATCTCGAACTACCTTGAAGGACGGGAAGAAGAGGAAAAGAAGGTTAGGTTCCCGGGGATCCTTACGTTGCAGCTTGAGAAGGTCCAGAATCTGAGGTACGGTGAGAACCCGCACCAGCAGGCCGCCTTCTACAGGGAGTTTAATATAAAAGAGCCATCTGTCTCAAAGGCAAGGCAGATCCAGGGAAAGGAACTCTCCTTCAATAATATACTTGATGCCAATTCTGCCCTCGAGCTTGCAAAGGAGTTTGAGGAGACGGTATCGGTCATAATAAAGCACAACAATCCATGCGGTGTTGCATGTGCCGATAGCCCGGCAGAAGCCTTTAATAAGGCAAGGGAGTCTGACCCTATATCTGCCTTTGGCGGTGTAGTTGCCTTTAACAGTCTGGTCGATCTCGATGCCGCAAGGGTACTTACCTCTACATTCCTTGAGGTTATAATAGCGCCCGGTTTTGCGAAGGAGGCCCTTGATGAACTTAAGAAGAAAAAGGACCTGAGGTTGTTGGATATCGGGGCGTCTGTATCCGGCATTAGGGAAGGGATGGATATGAAGAAAGTTGCGGGAGGTCTGCTGCTGCAGGACAGGGACATTGGCATGGTTGATTCTGTCAAGAGACTTGATGTTGTGACAAAGAGGGGGCCATCCGTGGCTGAGTATGAGGCGCTTTCATTCGCATGGAGGATCTGTAAGCATGTCAAGTCGAATGCGATAGTCTACTTACGAGATGGCCAGACAATCGGGATCGGTGCAGGCCAGATGAGTCGTGTCGATTCCGTCAAGATAGCGGCTATGCGTGCAGTCCTCCCGCTGAGCGGATGCGTCATGGCATCTGATGCCTTCTTTCCATTTAGAGACGGGATAGACGGGGCGGCAAAGGTGGGAATTACTGCGGTCATCCAGCCTGGTGGATCGGTCAAGGATGATGAGGTGATAAAGGCCGCAGACGAGCATAATATGGCGATGGTGTTTACCGGGATGAGGCACTTTAAACATTGATAATGACAAATGTCAAAATCCAAATTACAAATATTTTGACATTAGAAATTTGAAATTTGGAATTATAATATGAAGGTACTTGTAATCGGCAACGGCGGAAGGGAGCATGCCCTTGCGTGGAAGATCGCCCAATCAAAGAGGGTAAAGAAGATCTATTCTGCCCCGGGAAATCCGGGGATTTCAAGGTATGCCGAATGTATAGATATAAGGCCGGATGATATCCTGTCCCTCGGGGATTTTGTCAGAAAGAACAGGATAGATCTTACTGTAGTCGGGCCTGAGCTTCCCCTCACGCTGGGCATAACTGACCTGTTTGAGAAGGAGGGCCTGCCTGTCTTTGGGCCTACCAGGTCTGCATCAGAGATCGAAGGGAGCAAGGTCTTCTCAAAGAGGATTATGGAGACAGCCAAAGTCCCTACAGCAGATGCCGCAGTATTCGATTCCAGGGAAGAGGCATTGAGCTACACAAAAGGCAAGGGCTTCCCGATCGTAATCAAGGCTGACGGGCTGGCCCAGGGTAAGGGGGTCATTATTGTCAATGATATGGATGAGGCCTCGCAGGCGATAGACCAAATGCTCGTGAAGGGCATGTTCGGCGATGCAGGAAGGAGGATAATTGTTGAAGACTATCTGGAAGGAGAGGAGGCCACATTTCTTGTATTTACGGATGGGGAAACGATAGTCCCGATGGTTTCTTCTGAAGACCATAAGCGCGTATATGACGGAGATAGAGGGCCGAATACAGGGGGGATGGGCGCTATTGCGCCTTCAACGCTGATAGACAAGGAGAAGGGGGCCAGGGTCATTGATCTCATAGTAAGACCGGTCATAAAGGCCATGGAGAGGGAGGAGAGGAGATTCAGGGGTATACTTTATACAGGGCTCATGATCTGTAAGGACGGGCCCAAGGTCCTGGAGTTTAACGCAAGGTTCGGTGACCCCGAGGCAGAGGCCGTACTTCCTCTCCTTGAGACAGACCTTGTCGATATAATAGAGTCTGTGATTGCGGGCAGACTGAGTCAGCTTGCTGTTAAGTGGAGAGACAGGGCCTCAGTTTGTGTTGTTATGGCATCAAAGGGCTACCCTGGCGCATATACAAAGGGGGTTGAGATCAAAGGGCTGTCAGGGATAAATGATACAGATGAACTGATGGTGTTTCATGCGGGAACCTCCATTGTCAACGGGAGGCTTGTAACGTCCGGCGGGAGGGTGCTTTGCGTCACTGCTGTCGGGAAGGATATAAAAGATGCACAGGAGAGGGCCTATTCCGGTGTCAGCAAAATAGCGTTTGATGGTGCACATTTCAGGAGCGATATTGGTGCGAAGGCCGTCAGCAGGAAAGTCTGTTAGGACCGGGTGCTGAAGAGGAAGTATATACTTTCAGTCCTTTTTTTTGCCGTATTAATCTCCCTGTTTTTTTTAGATCAATCGATAAGAATCCTGATATCAAAGATCATGGTAGATCATATTATGAACATAATGGGCCTGATAAGCGATGTCGGGAGCTGGGGATACCTGTCTGTTATAGCTTTGGCCATATGGGGATTTGGTTGCACAAGAAAGGATAAGAGGCTTAGGACTGCAGGTTGGTATGGAATTCTTTCTGTGCTTGGTTCCCGCTTTATCGTGGAGATCTTAAAACTTCTTTCCGGAAGGCCAAATCCGGCTGTATTTGACTCTGAGGGCTTCCGCATCGGCCCTACATTTGCCTTCGGATACGATGCATTCCCATCAGGTCATGCCGCATCTTCCTTTGCATTTGCATATATATTTTCCAGATTCTTTCCTGAGAAGAGGTATCTCTTTTACAGCGGGGCAATCATCATCTCCTTTTCGAGGATCTATCTTGATGCTCATTTCACATCTGATGTATACGCAGGAGGGGTAGTGGGTCTTATCTCCGGTATGGTGATTTATAACTACATCGAGAGAAAAAGGGCACAATATAAATCCCCGTTCCTGGCCAGTAGGCCGTAAGATCTAAGCCATCCACTCAGGCCTGATCAGGCCACTGTTAAGGATCTAGGGTTTCTTGACAATCATGAATATTGTGATATAATATCATCAGTTATATGATATTACTGATAATAAGGGAAGCTTCATGAAACTTACAAGGGCCTCTGATTATGCGTTGATACTCCTTTCGCATCTGGCAAAACTGGATCCAGGAATAAATACAAGCGTGAAGAGGGTAGCTTCGGCCTGTGGTGTGCCTGAGAGATTCCTGGCAATAATCGTCCACAGGCTTTCTACGCAAGGTCTTCTGATCTCGGTAAAGGGGATGAATGGAGGCATCAGGCTTGGGCGAAACAGCAAAGAGATTACACTCCGTAATGTTGTTGAGGCGATGGAAGGTCCGATCGGGTTTGTCGAATGCCAGAGGCAGATCGGGGCCTGCTCGCTTGAGGATCACTGTACAACAAAGCCCTTCTGGGATGCGGTGCATGAGAATATCGTTAGATCCATGAGCGCCACTACCATCGAAGACCTTGTCAGGTTTATGCCTGAAGGGATAGATCTTTTTGAGGAAAGAATAAAGGCTAAGGCATGAAGAAGGTTAAGGCTAAGGTTTAGGTCAAGAATTTCCTAAACCTTAACCTAAACCTCAACCTGCTCTATTGAGGAGGGGATAATGGAGGATAAAAATAGAGGGAGCCTGCTCGAGATAAGGGATCTTTATGTATCTGTTGATGGTAAGGGGATACTGAAGGGGGTCAGCCTTAAGGTCAATCAGGGTGAGGTTCATGCCCTTATGGGGCCTAATGGGTCCGGGAAGTCGACCCTTGCATATACCCTGATGGGACATCCGAGATACAAAGTTGAGTCAGGGGACATCCTGCTTGATTCCGAAAGTATATTGAACATCCCTGTTGATGAGAGGGCAAAGAGAGGCCTTTTTCTGGTATTACAGTATCCTATAGCCGTACCCGGGATCAGTGTGGCCAACTTCCTATGGACTGCCTATGGGAAGCTTAAAAAAGGGACAAACGGCAAAGATAAGGCCAACCCTATGCTCTTCAGGAAATTTCTGAAGGAGAAGGTAGGGCTCCTAAAGATGGAAGACTCCTTTATGTCCAGGTATCTGAATGATGGTTTCTCGGGAGGTGAAAAAAAGAGGCTTGAGATATTGCAGATGGAGGTATTAGGTCCGAGGATGGCTATCCTGGATGAGGCCGATTCCGGCCTTGATATAGATGCATTAAAGGTGGTTGCCGATGGGGTAAACAGACTGATCGGCCCGAATATCGGCTTTTTGGTGATAACCCACTACCAGCGTATCTTAAACTTTATAAGACCTGATTTTGTTCATGTATTGATGGATGGACAGGTAAGAATGTCGGGTGGATCAGAACTGGCCTTGGAGCTTGAGGAGAAGGGCTATGACTGGGTGAAGGAAGGGGCTGGTGTCAGAAATGATTAGGGAAGAGTTTTATTATGAAACGAAATATCGTGCCGTTAATTAACATAATTCTAATCTTTCTGGCCTTTCCTGCCTTCTCATTAGGCAATTCCGCTCACGTGCAGATCCCGATTGGTGACTATGCGTATGTCCCGGCGGAGATCAGTATAGAGCCGGGGACCACTGTTGAGTGGAAGAATGAAGGTAAGATTGAACATTTTGTGACGAGTAAAATGGTTACTCGGGCAGGGTTTCCGCTTTTTGCCAGCTTTGCTATTAAGCCGACCCTGACCTGGGATAGACAGTTTAAGCAGTCTGGTATATATGAATATTACTGCCCCATCCACCCACAGATGACTGGAAGAGTGGTGGTTAGGGAGGGGGCAAATAAACAGAATTAGGGAGATGAGATGGATAATAAGGTTTTAGATATAGGCCTGGATCAATATAAGTATGGTTTCCATGATCCGGAAAAACATTTATTTAAGGCAAAGAAGGGCTTGTCGAAGGAGACCGTAGAGGAGATCTCCTGGCTAAAGGGCGAACCTGACTGGATGAGGGACTTCCGCCTCAAGGCCTATTCGATCTTTTTGAAAAAACCTGTCCCTAAATGGGGAGGTTATCTTGGTGCCCTGGATTTCAATGAGATCTACTACTATATAAGGCCCTCAGAGCGGACGGAGAAGAGCTGGGATGATGTGCCGGAAGATATCAAGAATACCTTCGATAAACTCGGCATCCCTGATGCAGAAAGAAAGTTCTTAGCAGGTGTTGGTGCGCAGTATGAATCTGAGGTGGTATACCATAACCTGAAAAAAGAATGGGAGGACAAAGGTGTAATATTTCTGGACACAGACACGGCTGTTAAGGAACATCCTGATATAGTAAAGAGGTATTTCAGCACTATAATACCGCCGGCAGACAACAAGTTTGCGGCATTAAATAGCGCCGTCTGGAGCGGCGGGAGTTTCATATTCATACCTGAAGGCGTGCATGTCGATATCCCCCTTCAGGCATATTTCAGGATAAATGCGGAGAACATGGGCCAGTTTGAGCGGACCCTTATCATTGCAGAGCCCGGCAGCTATGTGCACTATGTAGAGGGCTGTACCGCGCCTGTCTATTCCAGTGATTCGCTTCATAGCGCGGTGGTTGAGATAATCGTGAAGAAGGGCGCCAGGGTAAGATACACTACCATCCAGAACTGGTCTAAGAATGTCTATAACCTTGTTACCAAGAGGGCGGCTGCATATAGTGATGCTACCATGGAATGGGTGGATGCGAACCTGGGCAGCAAGCTCAGCATGAAGTATCCCAGTGTCTATATGATGGAGCCCGGCGCTAAGGCGGAGATCCTCTCTATCGCCTTTGCAGGGAAGGACCAGCACCAGGATGTAGGAGGAAAGGCTGTCCATGGCGCACCATATACCTCATCATCTATAGTCTCCAAGTCGATAAGCAAGGGCGGCGGCAGGAGCACATACCGGGGCCTTGTCAAGGTCTATAAGGGCGCCAAGGGCGTCAAGTCGCATGTCAGATGCGATGCCCTGATTTTGGACGAGGCATCCAGATCAGATACCTACCCTTACATGGAGATAGATGAAGAGAGGGTTACCATAGGTCATGAGGCAACTGTCAGCAAGATAGGCGAAGAACAGCTCTTCTATCTCATGAGCAGAGGTATGTCGGAACAGGATGCAGCAGCAATGATTGTCAATGGTTTTATCGAGCCTATAGTAAAGGAACTGCCGATGGAGTATGCCGTTGAGATGAACAGGCTGATACAGCTCCAGATGGAGGGGGCTGTAGGGTAAAAAAGGTTGAGGCTGAGGTTTAGGTTAAGGTAAAAAGGATGAAAGAGACACTACTTCAAAATGGGATATCAAAGGGCTTATCGAGGGAGACTGTTCTGGAGATCTCAGCCCTCCTTGGAGAGCCTTCATGGATGAAGGCGGCAAGGCTCAGGTCCTTTGATGTTTTTGAGAAGACTCCGGTCCCTACTTTAAAGGATGAGGGATGGCGATATACAGATCTCTCAAGGCTCGATTTAGATAAGATAACCCCTTCCATTGACCTTGATCAGGGTATGGCTGAGGGGCCATCTATGCCGGGCCTGGTTAATGGAATAGAAAAGGGATGGGAGGTCTCAGGCCAACTCGTCCTGAAGAATTCCAGGAGGTCTGTCAACATCCTTGCCGGAGGATTAAGAGAAAAAGGCGTTATATTTACCGACATGGTCTCTGCCATAAAGAAATATCCTGATCTGGTCCATGAATATTTCATAAACAGAGTGGTGAGGCCCATGGATAAATTTACCTCATTAAACAGTGCCCTATGGGGGAATGGTTTATTCCTTTATGTCCCGATGGGGGTTGAAATAAACATTCCGATCCAGTTGACCCTTCTTTTGGAGGGCAGCGGCCTGGGGCTTTTTCACCATACACTGATTATTGCCGATGAGGGGTCATCTGTTACATGTATCGCTGAATCACGGTCTGCGCAAACAAATGGCATGGCCTTTGCTTCAGGCGTTACTGAGATATTTGTCAAGGATATGGCAAGGGTAAACTATGTCGACCTCCAGGCATGGGGGGATCAGATATGGGATATCTCTACAAAAAGGGTATTATTGGGGAGGGGCTCACGTCTAAATTGGATAGCCGGGTCAATTGGCGGGGGGCTTACGAGGTATAATCTTGAGACCATCCTAGGTGGTGAGGGATCCTGTGTAGATATATCCGGTCTGTTTATGGCCGGCCAAAACCAGCATATGGATTTCTCTACCCTTATGCACCATATTGCTCCAAACACAAAGGGAGATCTCCTCATAAAGGGCGTCTTAAGTGACAGATCGAGGTCGGTATTCCAGGGGTTGATAAAGATAGATAAATCTGCTCAGAAGACAGATTCATACCTGGCAAACCATAACCTCCTGATCAGTGAGATGGCAAAGGCCGACTCTATGCCCAGCCTTGAGATAGAGGCCCATGATGTCCAGGCATCACATGGCGCAACAGTGGGACAGGTAGACGAGGAGCAGGTATTCTATCTTATGAGCAGGGGGCTTGACCGGAGTGAGGCAAAGGGGCTTATCGTTTCCGGATTCCTTGAATCCCTCCTCCAGAGGGTCTCTGTCTATGGTGCCAGGGAGAGACTCTTGGCCTTTATTGGGGAAAAGAGGGTTTTATGATCAAGATAGATAATTCAGTCATGCTTGATACGGATCTTATAAGAAAGGATTTCCCTGTCCTTCAGAGGAAGATTAACGGCAGGCAGCTTGTCTATCTGGATAATGCCGCAACTACCCAGAAGCCTGATGCGGTTATCTCCTCTATGGATGATTTCTACAGGTATTCCAATTCTAATGTCCATAGAGGTATACACCAATTGAGTGTAGATGCCACAGAGCTTTATGAGGATGCGCATACCAGGATAGCCAGGTTTATAAATGCCAGGGGAATGAAGGAGATAATCTTTACCAAGAATGCGACAGAGGCGATAAACCTTGTGGCATATGCCTGGGGCAGGAAGAACATTATGAAGGGTGACACTATACTCCTCTCAGAGATGGAACACCACAGCAATATAGTGCCATGGCAGATCCTTGCAAGGGAGAAGGAGGCAAGACTTGAATATATTCCCATTGATGATAATGGGCGACTCATGATGGATAAACTCAAAGATTTGGCGGGAGATAGACTCAGGCTTGTCTCCATCACGCAGATGTCAAATATGCTGGGCACTATAAATCCTGTAAGGGAGATAGCCGGGTGGGCCCACGAACAGGGCGCCATTGTAGTTGTCGATGGCGCACAGTCTGTCCCGCATCTTCCTGTTGATGTCCGTGAGATGGGATGTGACTTCCTTGCCTTCTCCGGACATAAGATGCTGGGTCCAACCGGGATCGGTGTCCTGTACGGGAGGAGGGAGATCCTGGAGGATATGGAACCATTCATATCCGGGGGGGATATGATCAGGGAGGTACATCTAAGGGAGACGAAGTATAACGATCTTCCCTGGAAGTTTGAGGCAGGCACCCCGCCGATTGCAGAAGGAGTAGGACTGGCAAAGGCAGTTGAATACCTATCCGATCTGGGGATGGAGCCTGTAAGGGGGCATGAGAGGGCACTTGTTTCCTATGCCATGGCTAGGTTAGGGGATATCGACGGGATTACTATCTATGGCCCCTCTGCTGATGAGCGGGGAGGTATAGTCTCTTTTAACCTGGAGGGGATTCATCCCCATGACCTTGCTACCCTGCTTGACAGGGAGGCGATTGCCGTAAGGGCAGGGCATCATTGTGCCCAGCCCTTACATGAGAGGCTCGGCATTGCAGCGTCCGCAAGGGCAAGCTTCTATCTCTACAGCACGCCGGAGGAAGTAGATGCCCTGGTGGATGGTCTTAAGAAGGCCAAAAAAATATTTCAGGTGTAATAATGGATGACATGTACAGGGATTATATCCTTGATCACTTCAAGAACCCGAGGAACCACGGACAAATTGAGCGACCCGATATATCCTATAGCGACTCGAACCCTGTCTGCGGGGATGAGATCAGGATAGATATGAAATTAGAGGATGGAAGGGTCTCTGACATTAGATTTAGCGGCAGGGGGTGTGCAATTAGCACGGCATCGGCATCTATCCTTACCGAGACTATAAAGGGGTTAAGCCTTGATGATGTGAAAAAGCTTGGGAGAAAGGAGATGTTGGAAATGCTGGGGATTCCTTTGACCCCGGTGAGGGTCAAATGCGCGCTACTTGCATTAAAGGCCGTTAAGGCAGGTGCTTATGGTTTGACTTCCTGGCCTGGAGAGAAGGAATGATATGGACAATATGATTAAGGTAGCAGAGGTTTCAGATATACCGGTGGGCGGAGTCAAGAAGGTCTCCCTGGAAGACGTTGATATTGCCATCTTTAATATAGGCGGGGAATTATATGCTATAGGTGATACATGCACCCATGAGCAGGCGTCCCTCTCAGAAGGGGATCTGGATGGGGATAATATTAGTTGTGCAAGGCATGGCGCCACTTTTAATATAAAGACCGGGGAGGTGGTTGCCCTTCCTGCGGTAATGCCTGTTGCCACATATCGTGTTAAGATTGAAGGAAACGATATAATGCTGGAGGTTCCTGATGATAAATGAGGAGGTTTTAAGGCTTGTCTTGAAGGATGTATATGATCCGGAACTTGGGATCAATATAATCGATCTGGGCCTTGTATACGATATTCATATAGATGGCGGGAAGGTCTATATCAAGATGACCCTGACTACGCCGGGCTGCCCGATAGGACCTATGTTGATGGCCGATATTAAAAATATCCTTATGCCGTTTGATGGTGTAGAGGATATAGAAATAGAATTTGTCTGGTCGCCTCCATGGACCCCGGATATGATGAGCGATGAGGCAAAAGATATTATGAGCTACTTCCATTTTTAATCAGAGGCAGTATAATACTAGAGTTCAATCTAAATCCCCCTTTTCCCAAGGGGGAGACCCTTTTTCCCCTCTTTGGAAAAGAGGGGTTAGGGGAGATTTTAT
>CAZYNY010000078.1:0-14321 GCA_964648095.1 uncultured Nitrospirota bacterium
AGCCGCCATTGGCTGCGGATTTTTTCTTTCCTTTAAGAGAGGGGGAAAGAAGGTGACTTTCACACCGCAGGGGCCCAGCCTCAAGGACATCAACGAACAATGAGAGACAGGGAGAAATAGGTAAGCCGTGAAAGTCTTGCATCTTTGTGACCATTACCGCCCTTTAGGAGGAGCTGAGAAACTGCTCTTTGACACCCTTGACGCCCTTGAGAAAAGGGGCGTCGAGAACGTGATAGCCACTCACGACTATCCTGCTAACAAGTCTACGGGGAACAGGAAGGAGTATATTGTCCACGACCTGGATCTTCACCCCTTGCCCTGGAAATTTCTGGAATACCTGGTCAGGAGTGCAAGGTCAAAAAAACCGCTTCAGAATATCATCGAAGAGGAAAAGCCGGATGTAATCCACATCCACAACCTGCAGAACCCTTTTGCGGTGGCTGCGGCAGTCAGGCCTGTGCCAACCGTGCGCTCTATACATGACCCGAGGCTTTACTGCTTTAACAGCTGGCGGATACTGCGCAAGAACAGGGAGATATGTCCTTACCCGCTCGGTTACAGGTGTTTGACCGAGGGATGCCTGTGGCCTGATCTGTTAAGATTCACTTTCGACGGAAAGTGCGCCATGCCAAGGTATGCTTCATATCTGATCCACAGGAAGGTGGACAAGCTAATAGTTGAGAGCGAAGCCATGCGTGCATGTGTGCTCCAAAACAGCTATCGCGAGGAGCAGATAGCGTTTCTACCCAACTTCACCAGGACGTTTGACTTTGACGAAGTCATGAGCCGGTGTGAGCGGTTCGACCGTCCCGAAGAGAACAGTATTCTGTTTGTCGGCAGGGCGTCGTTTGAGAAGGGTCTTGATTACCTCCTGGAAGCCGTTGCCATGCTCAAAATACCTTTCAAATTATATCTTGTGACAGGAGGGCCTGCAATGTCCGAGATATACGAGAAAATAAAACAGCTCAATCTGTCCGACAGGGTTGAGGTGCCTGGGATACTGTCTTACGATAATACAAGAGACTATTATGCTATGGCAGATGTAGTGGTGGTGCCATCGGTATGGATTGAGTCTTTTTGTCTCGTAGGCATAGAGGCTATGGCAAACGCCAAACCTGTTGTAGCATTCCGTACCGGAGGCATACCAGACTGGCTGGTTGACGGACAGACCGGTTACCTTGCTGAATGCAGAAACGTAAAAGACCTGGCGGAAAAAATCGAACGTGTACTCAGGGATAAGGACGAGGCCAAGGCCCTTGGCATCATGGGGTACGGGCGGGTCAAGGAAAAATACACCATGGACGTCTATCTTCCGAGGCTTATAAAAATCTACGAGAGCGCGATCGAGGGGAGAAAGAAAAGAGAACAAGGTATGATCTAAGATGTTGGGGCATCCCCTCCAGATACCGCGCGCAAATATATACTTTTTCAACGGCCTGCTAGTAAATTACTTAAAAAGGGACACTTAAGTACATTATGAAAAAAAGACTAATTTTAATAGATCCTCCTGGCCTGCAAAAAGGGATTAATACGGGATTAGCATATTTATCTGCTATATTAACTGACAAAGATATCCATCATCTGATTGTGGATATGAACAATTATGATTATGGTAATAGTAAGCTGCTTGAGCTGATTGATGTCTACTCTCCTGATCTGATAGGGTATTCTATAAAGACGGCCACCTACCATTCTGCTGTTGGATTGATAGAAAAACTAAGAAAAAACTTTCCACATATCATACATTTCGTTGGCGGACCTCATATTACTCTGTTTTATGATGAATTTCTTAAAGAAATAGATAGCGTTGACTTTGGCATTATCGGAGATGCTGAGATAGCTATTGCGAATCTATGTGATTCTAATTTTGAGTATAAAGGACAAGCCGGAATTGCTTATAAAGAGGACGGAGGAACTCTTTATGTTCCACAAATTATTCCCCTGAACTTAGATGAGGTTCCCTTTCCTTCCTTTGATAAGTTTCTCAATAACCCATTAGAGCGTTTTCCATATCCACTGGTTACAAGCCGTGGTTGTCCATATAGCTGTATTTATTGCAGCGTTGGCAATATTAGTGGAAGGAGATGGCGTTACCGCAGTCCGGAACATGTAATTAAGGAACTGAACAATGCCAGGGAGAAATACCAGGTTGCTTCTTTTGATATAATAGATGATACATTCACGCAAAATATAGA
Source organism: uncultured Nitrospirota bacterium (assembly GCA_964648095.1). GTDB lineage: Bacteria > Nitrospirota > Nitrospiria > JACRHA01 > JACRHA01 > JACRHA01. Next base: position 2,196 of record CAZYNY010000078.1, read on the forward strand.
TCGGGCCATAACCATATGCGACCTGTTAATCAGAGATAAAATTGGGTTTTCCTGGGGTTGTCCTAATGGGATCAGGGTTGATCGTATAAGTGAGAAACTAGTTCAGTCAATGAAACAGGCAGGTTGTCATACTGTTATGTTTGGAATTGAATCAGGCGACCCGGAGATATTTAAGTCAATAAATAAAGGGGAGCGACTTAGTGATGTCGCATCGGCCATAAAAATCACCAAAAAGGCTGGCTTGAAGGTAGGCGGTTTTTTTATTATAGGTTTACCTGGAGACAGTTTAGACAAGACAAAAAAATCTCTGAAATTTGCTAAAGAAGTCGGGCTTGATTGGGCTCATTTCAACATGTTATCACCATATCCGAAGACAGAGGTTTGGGATATTATCAAGAGGCATGGCAGATTTTTTGAAGACTATAAGTGCGGCCGGCATTTTATCGGAAAACCGAACCCTGTATTTGAGATCAATGGTTTTACCAGAGACCAGATGATTGATGCTTATTTATATGTCCATACATATCAGGATTTATTTTCAATAATACTATCACCAGACGCACCCCTGAAGGAGCAAGTCAGGCAAGCCATAGAATATGCATGGAAATATGATAAATCTAAAATAATAAGATATATATCGTGGAAAAAGAATATATTATTTATACTGCGTAAAGCCCTTCCCAGGCTAAAGTTAAATGTTAAATTAGCAAATATTAAAAAAAATATTCATATAATATTATGTGATTCAGCCATGAGGTACAGGGTTTATTATTTATTGAAATCTTACCTGCTTATGATCTACAGAAAATTATTTTATTACAATAAGGGTCAAATTAATATTGAAAGATTACGACATGGCCGAAGCGGTATGTCTGGTGACAATGTAAGACATCTTAATATCTTACATATAAATGATTACTGTTCCAGCGTTGGTGGTACAGAGGTATATTTATCCCTTCTTTGTAAAGCACTTAAGAGCCGAGGGTGCAGCAATACAGTGGCCTATGGAAGCCACGACGGCAGAGGAGATCTTATTCATGAAAATTGTCTTTATCTCCCCTTTTTAACTCGAATACCAGGTAATGAGAGTGAAGACAAAAAAACTCAGCAGGAACTTAAAGAATTAATAAATCGTGCGAATCCAGACATAATTTATCTTCATAATGTAACCAACCCAGAAACCATTAATACATGTATTAGCACGAGGCCGGCTATTAGGTTCTTTCATGATCATCGAAATTTTTGTCTAACATCAAATAGGTTGTTGAAAAATAATGAGGTTTGCAAGCAAAGACTGGGTAAGCTGTGTATCAAAAGCGTTCATCCCCAAGAATGTGCCTCACCATTTAATTATATAACGGCTAAGATGTATCTAATTGAAAAGCAGATCCAACTTTTTTATAATTTAAAACTTGATCATGCTATAGTAGCCAGCCATTATATGAAACAAGAGCTTATAGAACATGGATTTCCGAGTGATCGTATAACTATAAATCCCTATTTTACTAAGGTGAATTGTGTTGATAATGGAACCTATGGTTCTAGGGTCATTCTAGCTATTGGTCGCATTGTATCCGATAAGGGCTTTGATCTTTTGTTGGATGCACTGCATTTAATTGAATATGAAGATTTCAAATTGATTTTCATTGGCGATGGTCCAGCTTTATCAGATATAAAACAAAAAATAGGTCGGTTGGGTTTGCAGTCAAAAGTGGAGTTTAAGGGTTGGCTTGACAGAGAAGAAGTTCATAATTATTTAACTAATTGTCAATTTGTAGTAGTTCCTTCTTTATGGCCAGAACCATTCGGCATAGTGGGTATTGAAGCTATGGCTTGCAAGAAACCGGTTATTGCTTTTGCTGTTGGAGGGATAGGTGATTGGCTAAAAGATAAATATAATGGGCTATTAATAGAGCCAGGCAATGTTTATGCATTATCCAAAGCAATAAAACTTCTATTAAGTTCGCCAGAGTATTGTCGCAATTTAGGACTAAATGGTTACAGCAGGTTTATTGAGGAGTTTTCCGAACAGGGTCATATAGATAGATTAATATCAGTTTTTAATGAGGCTATTAATAACGTATATGGGCGAAAATGGGAATGACTTGGTAAATGATGGAGAAAGCTCTGAAACTACAATTTTTCCGTGACACATTGGGATAATCTATGCGCATACTAATATGGTGCTGGGGAAGGCGTGGCGGAGGCCCTCATTACACGACGGAGTTAGCTAGATCTCTTGCAAGTGATCCATCTTTAGAGATTCATCTTTCACTTTCAAAACAATCCGAATTTTTTGAGAAATCACAATCACTGGGATTACCCGGATGGCATGTGGATACATATACAGATTTACCATCAGCGCTAATTTCCTCATTAAGGATCCCATATTTGAGGTTGAGATTTCTTAGGTATCTACGGGAACAAAATATTCAGTTGGTTTACTGCACAATGAGTCATCTATGGAATCCTGTTTTTGTGCCATTAATCCATTGCGCAGGTGCGCGGTACGTATTCACCTTGCATGATGCTCTTCCACATCCAGGTGATTACTGGTTGAGTCGATGGCGAATACGTAAGGAGCTTAGGAGGGCTGATGGGGTAATTGTTTTGTCTGAGCATGTCCGGAAGCAACTATGCCATATGTATGGTTTTCCTTGTAATAGCACTACAGTTATTCCGCACGGTGTTTTTGAATATGGTTCGAATAGTATTCCACGCACTTATCCTCATGGACGATCATTTAGGATTCTTTTCTTCGGCCGTATCCTTAAGTACAAAGGACCGCATCTATTAATGGATGCTTATCGTGATTTGCGTAATAAAATTGGGAATATAGAATTGGCAATTGTTGGCCAGGGAGATATTTCACTTTTTGGTGATGTAATTAGAGAATTACCTGGAGTAATTATCGACAATCGCTGGATTGATGAAAATGATATAGGCAATGTATTCGCCGATGCAGATTTGCTGGTTTTGCCTTATATTGAAGCTAGTCAATCCGGTGTTATTGCTATTGCATACGGTGCAGGCGTTCCTGTTGTAGCTACATCTGTTGGTGGGTTGACCGAACAAGTAATAGATAGGCAAACCGGACTTCTTGCTAAATCAACAACTGGTAAAGCGATTGCTGATGCCATTCTTGAACTTGTAACAAACCCCAAACTTTATGAACATTGTTCTGCCGGTGCCTTAAGGATGGCCAGTGATCATCTTTCTTGGCAAGTAATTGGCAGGCAAGTTGCCTCATGTTTGAAACAATTTTTATAGAATAAGCTATTTTAATGATGAAACTGTATGCTGGCAAAGAGAGGGGTGAAAATTTTAGCAGGTAAACGTTGACAAATAAATATGACCTTGGTTATAAATTTGTAGCTAAATGGAGGTTTTATGAAACGTGTAATCCTTGCAGGTGGATCAGGGACAAGGTTTTATACATTAACAAAAGTCACTAACAAGCACCTTTTTTCTCTAAGATGAGGATTGTTGTTATCGGGGCCGGAGGGCAACTGGGGTCTGACCTTGTAAGGGCGCTTAAAGGATCCGATATAATACCCCTTACTCATAGGGATATAGATATAAATGCACATGAAGCAGCGTCGGATATCTTGTCTTCTGCAAGGCCGGATATAGTCATAAACAGCGCTGCATATAATCTGGTGGATGAATCAGAAGACAATCCTGAGCCGCCTTTTGCAACAAACGCGTTTGCCGTAAGAAATCTGGCAAAGGTATGCGAGAGGATCGGATCTGTGCTGGTTCATGTAAGCACGGATTTTGTCTTTGACGGTGAAAAAGGGCATCCCTATAAAGAGACAGATCCTCCAAACCCGGTAAATCTATACGGCGTGTCAAAGCTTGCAGGAGAATTTTTTACGAGGAATATATCCACCAGATATTATATCTTCAGGGTTGCAAGCCTGTTCGGTGTAACCGGCTCGCACGGCAAGGGAGGAAACTTTGTAGAGACCATGATCAAAAAGGCGGGGAAAGGAGAGCAGATAGCAGTGGTTTCCGATCTTGTTATGTCTCCGACCTACACATGGGATGCAGCAGTAAAGATCAAAGAGGTTATAATGGGAAGGGCGCCTTTCGGTATCTATCATCTTGCGAATTCAGGCTATTGCAGCTGGTATGAGTTTGCGAAGGCCATTTTTGACATGTCAGGTACGAGATATGAGATTGAACCCAAAGCTGTATCAGAAATGGGTCTTAGGGCAAAAAGACCCCGCTTCTCCGCACTGGATAATGAAAGACTCAGGTCGGCCGGTTTTGTGGACATGCGCGGATGGCGCGATGCGCTCAAGGAATATCTCTCTGTAAAAGGATATATCGGGAGGTAATACCAATTCGCATTCAACAGGATACCAAGGCGGCAAGGAGGAGGCGACGCAGGCGTACGGTTTGTACGTTGAGGAGCCGACGACGAAGCCAACGCCGGTAGCCGAATGAAGGCAAATTGGTATAAGATCTATTTAACTATGTGTGGTATATACGGCATATATGACATAGAGGGCAGGGGGAATGGATTAGATCCTGTCTTAAGGGAGATGGGCAATTCACTTTCCCACAGGGGGCCCGATGATGAGGGGATATACCTTAGTTCCAGGTTCAAAGTTCCAGGTTCAAAGTGGACACCAACGGTGGCCTTAGGGCACCGCAGGCTCTCTATTATTGACCTTGACAGCGGCCATCAGCCCATGACCAATGAGGACGGATCTGTAGTGATTGTCTTCAACGGAGAGATATATAATTTTAAGGAGCTAAGGGGCAGACTTATTAAGCAGGGACATAGATTCAAAACAGAGTCGGATACAGAAGTAATACTCCATCAATATGAGGAGGATGGATGGAGGTGCGTGGAGCAATTTAACGGCATATTCGCCTTTTCCCTGTGGGATGAAAAAAAGGCCAGCCTACTCCTTGCCAGGGACAGGATGGGTGTAAAGCCCCTCTACTACACATGGGATAACAAGAAACTGATATTTGCATCGGAGATAAAGCCGATCCTGCTGGCCCTCAATAAGATGCCTGAGATTGATAGATCCTTCCTGTTCATGCTTATGGCCATCCAGTTTATCCCGTCACCCGGATCGATATTTAAAGGCATAGAGAAGCTTCAGCCCGGGTCAGCAATGATCTGCTGTCAAGACTGGCATTATATTGAGAACTACTATAAGCCAAGCTGCTTGCTTCCCAGTGAAAGATCATCACAGATTGATAATGCCAGTGACCAGCTTACATCTTTGTTGAAGGATGCCGTGGAAAGGCAGCTTGTATCAGATGTCCCGGTCGGTGCTTTCTTGAGTGGAGGTGTTGATTCCAGCGCCATTGTCGGCTTGATGAGTAGATCGATACCAGGCAAGATAAAGACATTTTCTGTCGGGTTTGAGGGGGAGGGACGGCATAGCGAACTCGGTTTTGCAAGGCTCGTAGCTAAGCACTTTGACACAGACCATCATGAGATATCAATTGGGTCAAGGGATATTCCAGATATGATGCCAAAGGTGATCTCATATCTTGATGATCCCATAGTTGATCCTGCCATACTTCCCACATATATGGTCTCGAGGCTTGCTTCGTCTAAGGTAAAGGTGGTGCTCACAGGTGAGGGCGCAGATGAACTGTTCGGCGGATATCAGAGATACCGACTAGATAGGATCTCCCTCTATTACCAGTTTTTACCTGAATCAATAAGGAAGGGGGTTATAGAAAGGATCGGCAGCAGGTTTCTTGACAGGAGATATATGCAGGGCCTCTCCGCAATTTCCAATCCGGTGCATTCATTAAGGCATATAGGCTGGATATCGATACTGTCGCATGAGGAGTTAGCCGGGCTCTTCGGTGGGTACATATCTGCTGTGGAGGAATTCGAAAAGATAGCAGGATATTTTGAGCAATTCTTCGCTGATTGTTCGGATGACCCTGTCAGGGCTATGTTGGCTGCAGACATAAATACATGGCTTCCGGATGACCTCCTCGTAAAAGTCGACCGGATGTCTATGGCAAACTCTATTGAGGCAAGGGTCCCCTATCTTGACCGTCGGATCGTGGATTTTACCATGAAGATACCTACATCGCTTAAGATAAAGGGGAGGAGCGGGAAGGATATCCTAAAAAAAGCCCTGTCAGGAATCCTTCCGGAAGAGATATTAAAGCGGCCCAAGAAAGGGTTTGCACCGCCCATCGGAGAATGGTTTCGTGGTGAACTCAGGGAGTATATTATGGATTCCATCTCAAGGAAGGCTGTAGAGTCTATTGATCTGTTCGACTTTAAATTTATAGATACCATGATCAAGAGACATATGCATGGTGAGGATTTTAGCCTTCCCCTGTGGGGTATCCTGACCATCCTCTTATGGAATAATAACCTTAAAGAGATGCGTAGATCGTTATGCTGATATACCTACTAGCTTTTGTCCTTGCAACTTCTCTTTCCCTTTACGGAGTCCCGCTGGCAAGAGAGGCGGCAATTAAATATAATATCGTGGATGCCCCTGATGGAAGGCTAAAGAAACAGAAGGAGCCTGTTCCTTATCTCGGTGGACTTGCTATATATCTTTCGTTTCTCCTTACGAGTGCATTTACCTATGAATTCCGTGATGAGATCCTGGGTATAATTTTAGCAGGGACGCTCATATTATTGCTGGGGCTGATAGATGACTTCGGTGTTTTGACCCCCAGGATAAAGATTGCAGGGCAGCTCATAGCCATATTTGTACTTATCAGATCAGGGATCATGATAGATCTCGTCTTTATTCCATACTGGCTTCAGATCCTTGTGACCGTTATCTGGCTGATAGGCACCATTAATGCCTTTAATATAATAGATGTGATGGATGGCCTCTCCGCCGGTACAGGTTTTTTTTCCTCTATCATAATCTTTATTATTTCCCTTATTGTGAGAAATGAAGAGCTTGCTACCATATCAATAACCCTTGCAGGGAGCCTTTTAGGCTTTTTATGGTATAATTTTAACCCGGCAAAGATATATATGGGGGATGCCGGCAGTATGTTTATAGGGCTTATGCTTGGGGCGCTTACAATGATCGGTTCTTATACAAAGATGAATAGTGTCGCCTCTCTGGCGCCGGTGCTGATCCTTGGCGTTCCGATATTTGATACGCTATTTGTCAGCTATATCAGATACAGAAGGGGTATGTCTATATTCCTAGGCAGCCATGACCACTTTGCCCTCAGAATGAGGAAGATTCCCCTGACAGTGAGACAGGTGGTACTAATGTCATACCTGGCTACTATCCTGCTAGGCATTTCAGCTATAGCTATGATGAAGGCAGGAGGCATCATTGCGGTAATAATATTATCGGCTATATCAGTTATTATGCTTTTTATATCCTTCCTCCTCATAAAGATCGATATGGAGAGGTAATTGACCGTATGATCATCGTTATCGGGGCAGGGCTTGCCGGTCTTTCTGCTGCATATCATCTTGGGGAAAGTGAGTATCTCATCTTAGAGAAAAATGATGAGGCTGGAGGACTGTGCCGCTCATATTCGATAGGCGGGTTCAGGTTTGACTATACCGGCCACCTGCTCCATTTCCGGGACCAGGAGATAAGGAGGTTTGTTGAGGACTTATTAAAAGGGAGGCTCGCTGCCATTGAGAGAAGGTCATATATATATTCAAAGGGCGTCTATACCCCATATCCCTTCCAGGTTAATATCCATGGACTTCCGCCTGATGTTGTAAGGGAGTGCCTCATCGGTTTTATACATGCCTGGTCAAGGGAGAAGGAAAGAAAGGTTGAGGCTAAGGTTGAGGTTGAGAGGAAAGAGAATTTCGAAGATTGGATATATGATACATTCGGCACAGGGATAGCAAGGCATTTCATGGTACCCTTTAATGCCAAGCTCTGGAAGATCCCCCTTGAAGAGATGACCGCTGATTGGGTCTCATGGCTCGTCCCGAGACCGACCCTGGAAGAGGTTATAGACGGCGCTGTAGGGATAGGAAAGAGGGATATGGGGTACAATCCGACATTCCTCTACCCGAAAACCGGCGGGATAGGTATACTGCCTGAGGCATTTCTTCCATATGTAAGGAATCTCAGGCTTTCATGCAGCGTGGACAGCATAGATGTGAAGGAACGAATTATCCTGCTTCAGGATGGGACAATAATAAGGTTTGATCAGATAATCTCAACTATTCCCCTCCCTGAGCTGATAGGGATAACAAAAGGCCTCCCCGAATGGCTTTCATTATCAGCCAGGCATTTAAGATATACCTCTGTTTATGATATAAATATAGGGGTTAAGAGGGGAGGGATCTCTGATAAACATTGGATTTATTTTCCTGAGTCTGGGTTTGTCTTCTACAGGGTCGGTTTTCCAATGAATTTCTCAGAGGAGATGGCGCCTCCGGGAACAAGTTCGATATATGCAGAGGTTTCATATCTCCCTGGCGAGCCCATAGATGAGGATTGCCTGAGAAAAAGGGTGATAAGCGGGCTCATATCAGCCGGAATTTTAAAGGATAACGACGAGATCCTCGTGATGGATATAAAGAATATCAAATATGCCTATGCTGTATATGATAAGCACAGAATGGACAATATAGACAAGATCAGGGATTGGTTCGAGGCCCATGGGATATATACTATTGGAAGATACGGACTATGGGAGCATTCATCCATGGAGGATGCCATTCGGCAGGGGAGGGATGCAGTCGATAAAATCAGGGGAAAAAGATCAGGGTATAGGGTGTAGGGGAACGGTGGAAAAGATCAGGGTTGCACATATAATAACCAAACTGGAACTTGGAGGGGCGCAGCAGAATACCCTCTTTACCTTAAAGACCCTGGACAGAGATAAATTCATGCCTATCCTTATTACAGGGAATGACGGGATGCTCCTTGATGAGGCGCTTAGGCTTGATGGTGTTAAGACATATCTGGTTCCCCAGCTTATAAGGGAGATATCCCCCATAAAAGACCTTGCTGCACTCTATAAGATATTTAAGATCCTTAGATCAACCTCGCCTAAGATTGTGCATACCCACAGCTCAAAGGCCGGTATAATAGGCAGATGGGCCGCATACCTTGCGGGTGTCCCCATAATAATACACACTATCCATGGTTTTGGTTTTAACGTATCCGACAGCAGGGTCATTAACAGGCTTTTAATCCTGCTCGAAAGGTTTACTTCCCGCATAACGGATAGATTTATTGCAGTAGCCAGGGAGAATATTAAAAAGGGCGAATCATTAAAGATCCTTAAAAAGGATAAGATAAGGCTGATCAGGAGCGGGATCGATATATCGGGATTTATGCATGTCAACGTGGATAAGGTGGCTAAAAAGATGGATCTTGGTGTTCACCCGGATATTCCGCTGATCGGGATGCTGGCCTGTCTTAAGCCGCAGAAGGCGCCTGTTGATTTTATCAGGATGGCCGATCTTGTATGCAGGAGATTTCCCCATGTCAATTTTATCATCATAGGTGATGGGGAGTTGCAGGGAGAGGTCATAGAGGCTATCTCAAGCTTAGGCCTTAATGACCGGGTGATCCTGGCAGGCTGGAGAAGGGACATACCTGAGATGATGAGGGCCATGGATATATTTGTCCTCACATCAAGGTGGGAGGGTCTTCCGAGGGTCGTGCTTGAGGCGATGGTATCAGGCCTTCCGATAGTGGCGACAAGGGTGGATGGCACGAGTGAGGTGATTATAGATGGCGTAAACGGTTATCTGGTTGAGCCGGCTGATGTAAAGGGTATGGCAGAGAGGGTAATCAGGCTCTTATCAGACCCTGTCATGGCAAGGATGATGGGCCGGGCAGGACAAGACCTTCCGAAGGAGTTTGATATAAATTATATGGTGTCTCAACTAGGTGATCTTTACATAGAACTAATCCTCAATAAAACAGGATATTCTCCCAGGAAACCTGCAAAGAGTGATTTCAGGATTGAGCACAAATCTTAGGACAAGGCATAAGTGAAGCTATTAATCGTATCAGATATTCATGCGAATTATGAGGCGCTGAAGAGGCTCGATTCTATTGAGACAGACTATGACCATCTGGTATTTCTTGGGGATGCAGTCGATTATGGCCCCGAACCGAAGGGGTGTACAGATTTTATAAAGAAAAGGGCATACAGGGCAGTCCGGGGGAACCATGATAGTGCCCTTGCGTATAATACAGACTGCGGCTGTTCAAATAAGTATAAGCACCTATCTTTGGAGACCAGGAGGTATAACAGGATGCTGCTGGCTAGTGAGGATATATCCTATCTGGCAGGTCTTCCGCTGATGGATAGGTTTTCTCTTGGCGGATCTTCCTTCTTTATGACCCATGCCTCTCCAAAGGGTGATCTGTACAGATATCTCTACCCCCAGATGTCTGATGATGCCTGGGGATCAGAGATAGACGGTATAGATGCAGGGTTTGTGCTCCTTGGACATATCCATATACCCTTCGTAAAAAAGATAGGAGCCACAACTATAGTAAATCCTGGGAGCGCCGGTCAGCCGAGGGATGGAGATCCAAAGGGGAGCTATGCCGTCTGGGAAAACGGGTTTGTAATCATAAAAAGATTCTCCTATGATATTGATAAGACCATAGGGGCGATAGAAAGGAGCGGGATGGAGAAAGATATTATTGAAGGGTTATCTGCTATCTTAAGGAGGGGGGCATGAAGAGGCTCCCCCTGATAGTCGTTATACTGCTTATTGCCGTATCCATTGCCCTGTTTATGAAGATAACCGAGAGAAAATGGATGAAGGGGTGGAAGACAGGTCCCCCGCTTAATGTAGAGAGGAGCGGTGCGGGCGCCGCTGTTGTTGAAGGGAAGATATACTTAGTCGGCGGCGGACGAAGCGCTGACAATGAGGTTGTCTTTTTAAAGGATGTGGAGTGGACAACCATAGACAAGGATGGAAATCCGGGGAAATGGGGCCTTACCGCCCCACTTAATACACAGAGGGGTTTTGTTGCGGTAGTTGCTGCAAAGGGATATATTTACGCCATTGGGGGCGCCAATTTTGATCAGGGCGGTACACTCCTTGGGAGTGTTGAAGCGGCGAAGATAAACACCAATGGCACCCTTGGACCATGGAAGCTCGCTTCTCCCATGACAACACCAAGACGCGGCGCCAGCGCAGTAGTTGGTGATGGATATATATATGTCATTGGAGGTTTTAATGGCGTCTTTCTTCAGAATGTAGAGAGGGCAAAGATAGGTGAAAATGGTGATTTAGGCCCATGGGAGCTGATCGAGGGACTGCTTACCACAAACCGTTATATCCATGCCGTCACAATCTTTAATGGAAGGGTCTATGCCTTAGGCGGGCACAATAGGGAGGACGGAAGCGCCAAATTCAGCGCTGAATGGACAAAGATAAACAGCGATGGAAGCCTTGATACCTGGCGCGAGACACCACCTTTAAATGCTCCGAGGTTCCTCTTTCAGGCCACTGCTGCCGGAGGCTATTTGTTTGTTGCAGGCGGATTCAATATGGAATATTTAAAGAGCGTGGAAAAGGCCGGCATCAATGAAGACGGGGGCATTGGTACGTGGTCTGAAACCACCCCATTATCCGTCCCTAAGGCCGGATCAACCCTGATCTCAAACGGGAGGTATATCTACTCTATAGGTGGATCTAATAAGGAGAGATATCTGAATCTGGTAGAATATGCCACATTGGATGAGAAAGGGGAACTTGGGTATACTGAGTAAGGCTAATCAGTAAATAACCTCGTTCAGGTAAATCCTCACACCTTCACTAATATCAAAAAGCAAGGCATGTTTTAGCGATAAATCAATGTAGTATAGGTAACACAAACACTACAATTTTATCCTACTTACTACAAAATTGTCATATAACAGGCCAAGATGATCGTAGTCATCGCATACCTTAAAGGTAGCCCATCCTAGGAAAATTCTTAAAGAAAGCGTATGGTTATATCAATATTATCTATCCCAATATCTCATATACCTAACATTGGCATATATCTTGCTTATATAAAAGGTCTTTACGGCAACAATAAATAATGTAAGATAAAAAACCGTCTTTTGTGGACAATAAATTGTCCATCTTCAGCAAGTATTTCAAGCCTTACAAACTTTACGAAAATATAACTTGACAATCATGAACAAGAAGTATATATA
>CAZYNY010000079.1:0-14051 GCA_964648095.1 uncultured Nitrospirota bacterium
CTTCTACTCTAATTTATCATAGGGGAGGTGTCTCATCATTATTGACACAGAGGGGTTTCCTTAAATGCCCTCTGCAGCGCTGCGGGGTGCTGTATCAAGGAAACGAAATGGACTTCACACCACTTCAAATAAAACGGAAGATATTTCTCGTTTACCTTACCTTTTGATGACAAAAATTGCTTAAAGGACCCTAACATAACTAATATGCAATCCTATATTTCAGCAATATAATAACTGGTAAAAAGCGATTATATTGTATTTCCTTCCCATTTTCAACGGTTTTATAATTTTTTTCTTGACTATCTCATCTTTGATTTTTATAATCCATCATGATATTGAATAAACTTAAAAGACAATGTTATCAATCAAATAGAAATGGCAAATTAACATCGACATGAAATTAGAGTCAGCAATAACAATGTCTTGGGATAACCTCTTAGGTTCGGGTATATCAAATAACACAAAAGTGAAATTTCTTGGTGAGGAGTACATAGTTAATATTCAGCACCGAAAAGTATTATCACTACCCCTCAATACACCAATAGAGGATCATTTAACGGTATTAATCCTTCATTATCTTTCTCAAAAGATAGCAGGTTTACCGGTAGTTAGTGGAGAATATCTTAGTTTTAATGGCCTCTCTGTTATAAACAGCTTTGCCGAAGTGTTTAAAAAACGATCTACTGATGTGATAATGAAAAGGTTCGGAGATAATGTATTCGATATATTGTCAGCGTTGGATTATTTGCCTGCCAAGAAAATAAACCGCGCAGACGTAGCAATTGTGGTTGAAGCATTTGAAGGTGTCCCCATATTAATTGAACTCTGGGAGCCGGATGAAGAGTTTGGCCCTGAGGCAAATATACTTTTTGATAAAAGCATAACGAAGATATTATGTGTTGAGGATATAGTAGTATTGGCGGAAGTTGTTGCGAGGGCTGTATCTTATAAGAAGGACTATGGGATATACGACTGACTAATGGTATAAAGGCATTGACTGCAATAAGAATTGATAACAACCAGATGCACGTGAACGAGTACCACAGGACACTTTTCAGATGAGCGGTGACTTGCGGTTTGCAAATCGGCTTTTTGCTCTTCAACGTCGTTGGAGTGGCACTCGTCAGTGATCAGGACGTTGGGCGAACCGATGCTGCAGTCAAATGAACGTCCACATCTAATAAAAGGAGGGTAAAATCATGAGCGAATTTACATCCCTGTCCGCAATTCGTGCTGTGAATATGAGCGTCAAGGCCAACCCTGAACGAGCCGTAGCCCTTGGCTTTGTTGATCTCGCGTCAAAGGGTCACACCCGACCTCAACCTGAGGAGGAATATGCGTTGATACCTGCGTCTAGTGAGGCAATGGCGCAACTGCCCACACCATCTACGCAATTTAAGCGACTTGATTTGGATTTGTTCGAATTTTATTCGGGAGACATGCCTGATATATGGGGGGCTAACGAAGGGCTCGCAAAAGTATACGTCGACACGCGTGATCCTCAGTCAATCGATAGTAGCCCGGTAACCGCCGCATTCGTGACCAAATTCACCGTTGATGACGATTCTTATGCGCCCACATTTCTTTATCGCGGTGTTTTCAGAAATGTTCTCGTTGAGGAATGGGCGAATATAGGGGTTGATCTCTACGAGATGGACACTGATGCAAGTGTCTACTATGAGAAGATTAAAAGTGTGATTGACGGCGTTCCTGAAATTAAGAGCTTGGATGTCTTGAAGGGAATACCCTACCTTGGTTTAGCCACTAGTCTATTTGATGGTATCATTAAGACTTTTGGAAAGAATCCTGATGATCACCTATGGGGGGAGATTCCGATACTCGAGATCTCTCCCGTAATTGGCGGGGCCTTCCTCCGATCAGGTATTTACGTTTTGTTCGAAAGGACGTACAAGAACAAGCCCGTAAACATTGAAGAGCTTTCGTATAAAAACGGCCGCTTACTCAGCCAAAATAAAATAAGTAGTCATTTGATTTTCGGCCTAAGGCTTCGCGATCACAACAATCCAAGCCATAGCTAAGTAAGGACGCACAACAAAGCCATTGAGGCGACGTCCTGAGGGCCGCGCCTCATGGCGATCGTTAGACGCACAAAGGGAACGATTGTGGATCAACCAACAGCAACTATTCTTGCAGCAACAATAGCCGCGCTAGTCGCTATCGGCGGGTGGAACGTGTCGCATTATCTTCAGATGCGGCGCGAAGATCGAACTCGCCGATTAGAAGCAGTGCTCTTGCGAACACAGCGGCAAATAGACGAATTTTACGGGCCGATCCTAAACTTGATTGAGCAAATATTTAACGTCTGGACAGTTCGGGAGAACATACTTTTCCCGGACGGTCGTCCGGATTCACTGGAAAACGGAAGCCTGCAAAATCAGAAGGTCCCGGCGTTCTTCCAAGAAGCATATTTCTTTCCATTGCACGAGATGATCCGCAATATCCTTATGTCTAAGTTGCATCTTGTGGAGGGGCTACGAGTCCCCGAGAGCTTCGAGCAATACCTTGAACATTCAACGCAGCAGCTCGTCCAGCATAGATTGTGGAAGGAACTTGAGGTTCCTACCGATCATATTCCTGGCATCCCATGGCCGGATCGATTTTCGAAGGATGTGAAGAAGTCATTGTCCATTCTGATGAAACGGTACGACGACTGCTTGCATGATTTACATGGCGGCGGTGTATATCGTGATTCGAGACCTGGTAGAAGCGCCCAACACTTATAAGGCCCCCCTCTGTCAAGAGAAATAACGAGTGGACTTTCCCCAGAATTTAGGAAGGACTGCGACTAATGTATTGAGAGCATTGAATAATTTCTAAAAAAGAAGTGGAAAGGGAGGTTTTACCTCACTATAATCCCTTTTGATAGTGAGTTTTGGGGAAACTCTTAAGGGAAATAGGAGGAACCTCCCATGCAGGATCATAGCAAAATGGCAGGTAAGATAAAAGCTCAGATTACGAGATTTGCCCATCAGATGGCCTTAGGATTCAAAAGACCGGATAAGAAGTTTATATGTCAGATGTTGTATGGGATACAGGCATCAAAGGATGTAAAACTCTCTAACATAGCTCGGGCCTTAGGGGAAGAGATCGCTCTTATCAAGACCGAAGCCAGACTGTCGCGGAATGTGGGTAAGGCAGGGAGACAACAGGGTCAGGTCTACACATCTGACAAGTTAAAGAAATTATGGCAATAATTGATAACCATGGCGAGACCTTTACGAATAGAATATTCAGGCGCCTTTTACCATATCACCTCGCGAGGTAACGAACAAAAGGCTATATTCAAGAGCGAGCATGATTTTGGGAAATTTCTTGTATATCTGGAAACTTCAGTTCAGCGATATGGAGCAATCGTTCATGTTTATTGTCTTATCACATTTTATTGGAAACACCTCACGGAAACCTTTCTCAGATCATGCGGCATATAAACGGCACATATACAACCTACTTCAATAAAAAAAGACAAAGAGCTGGCCGTCTATTTCAGGGAAGATATAAGGCGATACTTGTTGACGCCGACGAATATGCAGAAGATCTTTCACGCTATATACATCTCAATCCAGTCCGTGCTGGTATCGTAACAAAGCCTGAGGAATATGACTGGTCAAGCTATCAATATCGTAGACTTTCCCCAAAATTTTCATGTGATTTGTGCAAAGGGGAATAAAAGCTGGTTACTCCTTGGTAGTCTGGACTCTATTGTTCCCCGATACTCAAACAAAATCCTATGAATCCCATCAGCAATAGCATACCGCTTAAAATCCGGGATCTCAAAGAAACGTTTTGATCGCTCCAGTATCGAGATATGCGAGAAGATGAGATTGTTGAATGTGTAGACCTGCGCCTCAGGTTTTACCTTTCGCTGGTAATCAACTTTATTGCTAAACTTATTTATACAGATTATAATTAAATCAAAAATAGGAAGATATGTTTTTATTTGAATGGGATCCAAACAAAGCAAGAACAAATATAGAAATTCATGGCATATCTTTTGATGAAGCAAGCACAGTTTTCAGTGATACTTTATCGTTAGCGATTTATGATCCTTTGCATTCTGATGTGGAAGACCGATTCATTATAATAGGAAACTCTTTTAGAAATAATCTTCTTGTAATTGTCCATACAGAAAGAGGTGACAAAATTAGAATAATAAGTGCGAGAAATGCAACCAAGAAAGAAGGGAAACAATATGAAGAAAATGCAAAAAGATCCAGACATGCTTGAAGAATATGATTTTAGCAAAGGAGTACAGGGAAAATATGCTAAAAAATATGCAGAAGGGACAAATGTTGTAGTTATTGAACCCGACATTGTAAAGTTTTTCCCTGATCATGACTCTGTAAATCAGGCTTTAAGATCATTGTCTGAAATTATTAAAAAACAGAAAAAGATTGCCTAACACTTCAGCGAACGCCGAAAAGTACGGCGTCGCTGAGCTTGGTCGTTGAGCCTGTAGAAAAGTCAAAAAGCACTATCAATATCTTTCTTCTTTTGTTAGAATATCCTCCAAGAGAATGTCATTTATTTAAGGAGGACGGATGGCCCGATACAAAGATTACTCTTACGATCAAGGGAAGATGATCCCAGTTTTCTTTAAAGATCAGATCCTTACAGGCTCGTTTGAATATGCACTAAATCACATCGCCCATCAGGAACTAGATTTATCTGTCTTTGCGCCCCGGTATAAGCACGATGAAACCGGCGCCCCGGCTTTTGACCCGGCCATTTTGTTGAAGATCATCCTCTATGCCTATTCACGCGGGATCACTGCAAGTCGCAAGATAGAGGAGTGCTACCGGAACAACATTATATTCATGGCCCTCTCTGCCGATACGCGGCCGCATTTCACGACTATAGCCGAATTCATCTCTGTATCGGAGGAAGATATAACAAAACTATTTCGTAACATACTGCTCATCTGCGATGAGATGGGGTTGATCGGCAAAGAGATGTTTGCAATAGACGGGTGCAAGCTTCCCTCGAATGCCTCAAAGGAATGGAGCGGGACAAAGGCTGATTTTCAGAAAAAAAAGATAAAACTTGAGGAAACGATAAGGAAGATACTCACAAGACACAGGGAGCATGATAAAAAAGATCTGGACGAAGAGATCATCACAAGAGAGAAGAACTACGTCAAAACACTTAAGGAGCAGGTAAAAAAGATAAAGGACTGGATGGATAATAACGAAGACAAGCCCGGCAAAAGCAGCAAGCCCATCAAGAGCAATATCACGGACAACGAAAGCGCCAAGATGAAGACATCCCATGGAGTGATACAGGGATATGACGGCATAGCTGTTGTAGATGATAAGCATCAGGTCATAGTCCATGCAGAGGCATTTGGAGAGGCGCAGGAACACGGACTTCTCACACCAATGATACAGGGCACAAGGGATAACTTTCGCGAGATCTACAAAAGACTAAAGGGGACGGTTCTCGTTAATTGGCAAAAGTGACAGTACGGGATGCCCATGCTCTGAATTTATGGTATTCTTAAAATAATAAGGAATGAATGTATCTTGTCAGGGGGTGATGTGACTAAATATCAGGATCATGCCTGGTACCTTCAAGTCTCACGCCTTTTAAAATCTTGCTTTGTCTTGGCCATTGTTGCAGCAATAGCAGTGATACTGGCAGGCCCGGGCAGCCGTTTCGGTATTTGGGATTTCCGGACCGGCATTACCATTCTAAGATGGGGTGCTTACGGTGCCATTGCCACTTTGGTCATCTCACTTATTGGTCTGGTCTTGGCGAGATCTGGAATATCAAGGCTGGATCTTATAGCTGCCGGCCTTGGCTTTTTGATCAGCCTTATTATTTTGGGAGTGGTAGGGTGCTGGTATTGGACTGCGAGGCACGTTCCGGCGATTCATGACATCACAACTGATACCGAAAACCCGCCCAGCTTTGTTTCAATTCTTCCTCTACGAAAAGATGCTCTCAACCCATCTGTATATGGCGGCCAAGAGATCGCGGCCAAGCAGCTGGCGGGATACCCGGATTTAGGTCCTGCTATCCTCAACGCTTCCACGGATCAAGCGTTCAAACGTGCCCTGTCATCAGCCCGTGAGATGTGCTGGGAGATCGTTGCGTCAGATCCAGCCACAGGGCGGATCGAGGCGACCGATACAACCTTCTGGTTTGGTTTCAAGGATGACATAGTTGTCCGGATTTCTCAGACCGATGGTAGCAGTCGTATTGATGTCCGTTCAGTCTCGCGGGTTGGCCTAAGTGATGTCGGAACAAACGCAAAACGGATTAAAAGATACTTAAAGAGGATAATAACATGATGAAGAAGCAACGGTAATTTTTTTCAGGTGCGGTTTTTATCCCTCTCCAGTTGCCCAGCCTCTTGACTTCTTAGAGGCTATAATGTATAAAGCATAATAATTAAATAGGTTGTATCCAGGTTAAAGGGAAAAGGGTGAGAGACCCTTGCGGACCCGCCGCTGTAACCGGTTACGAAATCCCAGGAAGCCACTGTCCTTGGTAGGGTGGACAGAAAGGTTTGGATGCAAGGCAACGCTGCAAACAGACTTTTATGGACACCCGGAGGATGGGAAGGAGGGAAAGTAGGATGATCCGGGAGCCAGAAAACCTGCATGGATACGCCTCTCAGGTAGTCTTCGATGGTAAAGATGGAGAGGGGGTTTTTAGTTAGGTATCATTTATCCCCGGTCTTTATCTTGAAGGCCGGGGATTTTTATTTTGGAGGTGGTTGATATAACTAATTAATCTTTTATATGGATAGATCAAGGGAAGGTGGTGAGAAGCCGCCGCTGCCCCGCAACTGTGATGGGAGCGAAACCTCTGAAGTGGCCACTGTCTTTTGGAAGCGGCTAGAAAGGCTTGGATGCAAGGCGCCAAGGAGCGAGGAGGGAGGCGTACTTTTAGGTACGCCGCACCAACGAGCGACGAAGGCAACGCAGCAGACAAACCTTTATAGACGTCTTCCAGGATGGGAAGGGAGAGGGAGTAGGAAGCCCTAAGCCAGGAGACCTATCTGTCCAGGAAAATCCATCGGACTTTCCGAGGGGGAAGGAGCAGGGATATGAAGTGGTGGTTGTATCTGGTGTTATTTGTCGGATTAATTTCATCCGGGCAGGCTTTGGCGCAAGAGGGTCAGAAAGACAATAAGGGAGCTTTACTAGGCGAACGGGTCAGGGCTTTGGAAGAGAGACTTGATAAGCTTGACAGGGTTGAGGCGATTAAGGAGGTAAGGGAATATATCTGCCCCGGCGGGGAGATATACGATTCGCTCCCTCCTGGAGGAAAATGTCCTGACGGATCTCTCCCGGAGGAGAGGGCTACATTTAAAAAGATCGCCTTTTCAAGAAGGGAGTCACTCTCTGAGAAGATAGAAGCAGCTATTGCTGAGGCAGAGACAAAGAGGGTTGCTGTGGGGGGCTCTGCAAGGGGCATAATACAGCAACTGCTTAATAGCAAAAGGGATGACAAACTCTTTGGTGAAGGCGCCTTAGATCTATTTTTCCTTGCCAGGCCTATGGTCTCTACTGTCTTCTTTGCTGATCTTGAGGCGATCGGCGGTTCCGGCCCCGATGAGGTGGTGGGGAGCCTCTCCCGCCTCAATACAGATGCGGAGACATTTGGAATCGGGGTTACCGACGAGGTCAAGGTGAGGGAGGCATGGCTCCACATGAGCCTGCTTGGTGATCAGGTGAAGGTTGTTGCAGGGAAGATCGATCTTACCAATTATTTTGACAGGAACAGCGTGGCGAATGACGAGACCGCAAAATTCCTCAACACCGCACTGGTTAATAACCCCCTGCTGGCCCAGCCGCCAAATGGGCCCGGACTTGCAGTCAGATATGAACCCGGAAAAGAGATCGGTGCCGGCATCGGTATTCAGTCTCCGAATAATTCCGGTTCCACTATTGCCGAAAAGGTATATGCCATTTTTGAGATTGATTATCACACCCATCTTTTATATGCAAGGGAAGGAAATTATCGGTTCTGGGGCAGGATAGGGAGGGATGCTGATGATTTGGATCAAAAGTCATGGGGTGTTGGGATAAGCCTCGATCAACAGATGAGTAGCAATATTACAGCCTTTGCCCGCGCTGGTATCGGGAGGACTGAGGACGAAAGCAGAAATGCGCATGCCTTGTCTGCCGGCCTTGAGATCGTATCTCCCTTTAAAGCATTAATAAAGGATCGGGCAGGATTTGCCTTCAGCAGGCAGATTGGGGACGATGGATCTGAGAGTATAGGAGAGGGATACTATAATCATTTTCTAACAGACCGTATGGCTGTATCCTTTGATCTGCAATGGCTTTTCTCCGGGAGAAACCAGATCACAGGAGAGAAGAATGAAAACCTTGTAGTACCGGGATTCAGGACAACAATTAATTTCTAAGTTTCTTAATAGAAAGGAGGAGGGTTATGTTGAAAAGAAGGATATGGATGATCTTTAGCTTCAGTTATTTCTTACTTTCCGGTCTCTCGGGGGGGTGGGCTGCTGACCCGGGTAATCCGGTTGTTGATCTTGCCTCATATGATCCAAAGACCCTGGTTTTTGTGGCAAACCGCGATTCCTCCGATGTGGCTGTGATCGACAGCAAAACGGATGCTGTGATTACAAGGATCTCACTCGGGACATTCGCAAATTCCCATATGGCCATGCTTACCAACGACGGCAAGAAGCTCCTTATCTCTGCCACAGGAAGAGACCAGTTCCTTGTCGTGGATCTTGCTTCACAGAAGATTGAGAAGACGATCAAGACCGGCCATTCGCCGGAGCATTTTGATATTACATCAGATGACCTGCTGGCCTATGTCGGAAATATGGAGGACTCCACTGTATCGGTAATCGATCTAAAGGAGGGTAAAGAGGTCAAAAGGATGGCAGGATTTTTTGAGCCCCATGGTTTTTCAGTCTTGCCAGGAAACGCAAAATTATATGTCTCGAATTTCGGGGCCCATGAGGTGAGGAGCATTGATATTCAGTCCCAGCAGATTGCGAAGAGATTGGCCATCGGTGATGTCCACCGTGCCGCAATCAGGGACCCTGAAAGGTATATGAGCGAATTAAAGGGGATTGCCAATCCAACCTTGACTGTCGATGGAAGATTTATTTATGCGGCAGATGGCGATTCCGGTGAGGTAGGAATTATAGATACAGTAAAAGACCGGGTCATAAAGACGATCAAGGTTGGCGATGCCCCATGGCGTGCCTATGCCTCGCCTGACGGTCTTTTTATGCTGGTCTTAAATAATGGGGATGCGACCATCTCGGTAATCAATACAAAAAGGCAGGAGGTTGTTACCACATTGAAGGGCGGTATTGAGATGACCGGGGTCAATTTTGCCCAGGATGGAAAGAAGGCCTATATTATAAGCAGGGGAGATAGCGCTGTTTATGTCTATGATATGAATAGCTTCAAGATGGTCAACAGGCTGAAGATCGGGACAAATCTTGCCCTTGAGACAGCCGCTACTACAGCAGACGGGACAA
Organism: uncultured Nitrospirota bacterium; assembly: GCA_964648095.1. Classification (GTDB taxonomy): domain Bacteria; phylum Nitrospirota; class Nitrospiria; order JACRHA01; family JACRHA01; genus JACRHA01. Next base: position 9,497 of record CAZYNY010000079.1, read on the forward strand.
AGATATATCTAGCCTCATCTACAGATGATTCGGTCTATATTATCGATTCAGCATCAGACCAGGTTAAAAGGATTGCAAATGTCGGGCGTTTTCCCTGGGGTGTAACCATACTCGGATCTGCAAGCCCTAATTATTGCCATTAATAGTTAACATATGAAAAGGGCGACCCGACGGGTCGCCCTTTATGTTTCGTTGCAAATCAAGCCTGAAAAGGTCTTTTTTACTTTTCTACAGTGATAGTGCCCTCTTCCAGGATAACGAGATACTTGTGGCCGGCACCAACATCCTTATTTGTTGTCACCGTGCCTGTTATGAGCACCTTTTCTCCAACATTCGCCCCTTGATCCGGTCCAGTTGTTACTGTCAGGTCATTGGTACCCTCTTTGCCGCTCCCATCCTGAACGTGAATCCAATTCTTGCCCATGATATTGCTGTTGAATTTTACTACCTCGCCACGCACAGTGACCTTCTTGCCTTTGAGCTCATCCTTTTTGGTGTAGATCTCTTCCACCGTATACCCACCCTTGGCCTTGGCTATTGAATGAGCCTTATCCTTCTCCCCGGCCTGTAATGTCTTATCCGGGTCCCAGGCAATAAACGCGACGAGCAGCATGACAATAACTATAAAATAGGATCTCATCTCTTCCTCCATAGGGTTTTTAATTTTTCCCAAGATATCATGTGCAAGGCAAGTAATCAACAAAAAAATAAGAGAGAAAACGGAAGAATTGGTATAGATTTATTTGACGTGGACACATTATTAATCACAAACCACTTCGCCATTTTTTGCGTAATCTGCAACTACAGATTCACCACCTTCCCATTCTTCTGGGGTCAGAGCTATGGCTTCGATAGGTTGGAAGACCGCATAGATCGCATCAGAAAGGATTTCTGTTCTCTCCCAGTAATCTTTTCCCTTGAAGCCTTCAGATATTACAATAACATCAATATCGCTTCCTTCTCTGTATTTATCAGTGGCATAAGAACCAAAGAGTATTAATTTGGCTACCTTGATACCTTTATTTTGCAGTGCGCTTCTAAAGCTGGAAAGAATCTTTAAAACTGTATCTTTATCCACTCTAATGCCTCCCTACTTTTAGAGAGTATATCCTTAACAGCCGGATTCGTAAAGTCCCTTTGCATTTTATCTATCTCATCAGGGTATCGTGTAATAATACTTGCCTCGTTAAGTTTTACTAAAAATCTTCCAATATGCTCAGGTAGTTTAATATCCATCTTGTTGATCAGGTAAATTAGATTATGAACCTTTGGTGGTAACTCATTCAACCTTTTCTGATATAGACCCTTTAATGCCTTTTCAATCGACAGATGACACATAAAAACTGCGTAAAAATATCTTTCGCCGTTAAACATATAATCGGCAGTAGACATATCATAGTCAGCCTGTTTCAGCCATTCTTGATGTGTCTTTGCCATCAATATTCCAAGAATTATTGTTATTACTTTGCACCATCAAACTTCCTGGAGATTTTCTATGCAGCCACAGTCATCTCCTTTAATTCAGCATATATCTTGCGGACCTCTTCTTCTATCTCACTTTTTGGCCTTCGGCCATCTATTATGTAATCAGCAAATTCCCTTTTCTTAGAGAGGGGTATCTGCGACTCTATGCGTCTTATGGCCTCATCCTTGCTTAGCCTGTCCCTCTCCATGAGCCTCTTAATCTGGGTATTCCTGTCCGCATAGACAAGAATTACCTTATCCATAAGTTCATGGGCGCTGCACTCTATCAGGAGGGGGGCAACGAATACCACTATTGCAGAAGGATCCCTGCCGGCTATCTCCTTCCTCCTCCTCTCCTCTTCAGTAAAGATGCGGGGATGCAGGATTGCATTTAATTCAAGCCTCTTTTCCTGGTCCGAGAATATTATCCGGGCAAGGCTGGGCCTGTCTATCTCCTTATCCTCCCTTAAAATGTCCGTTCCGAACCTGTCTACTATATCCCTCCACACAGGGGATTCACACTTTATGAGCTCGTGGGCAATCTCATCCGCATCGAGGAGATAGGCGCCCAGACCTCTCAATATATCTGCTGTGAGGCTCTTACCTGAGGCTATCCCGCCTGTTAATCCAACAAGTATCATTAGAATGCTACTTGTTGGTACCTTCGGGAGAGGGTGCCCCATCCTGATGCCTGGGTTCCGTTGTGGCGGGCTGTTCTGTTGTTGAAACCGGGGCCTTTGTCTCTATAAGAGATGATGCAGTCGATTTTCCTTTTGACAACACTGCAAGGCTTATTGATGTCAGCATGAAGACTATTGCAGCCCCTATGGTAAGCTTGCTTAAGAAGGTTGCTGCCCCCCGGCTGCCGAATATCGTCTGACTTGAGCCGCCAAAGGCCGCCCCTATCTCGGCCCCCTTGCCTGCCTGCAACAATATTACGCCGATTATTATAAAGCTGACCAAAATATGAATGATTGTAAAAACCATGTACATCTTAAACTCCCTTCCTTTTTATTTTACACATTCTATACTCTTTTTTATTATCTCTGCAAATGATTCCACCTTTAGACTCGCATTTCCTACTAGTACCCCGTCGACATCAGGCTCGGCCATTATCCATCCGATATTCTCAGGGGTTACGCTTCCGCCGTACAATATCCTGATATGGGTTCCTGAACTTCCGGAAATTGCCCTTGTCTTTTTTCTTATAAAGCGGTGTGCCTCTGCCACCTCTTTTGCTGTTGCAGTTACCCCTGTACCGATAGCCCATACAGGTTCATAGGCAATAATGGGACATGACTCAATAGAAGAGGAGGGGAGGGAAGAGAGGGCCTGATCAATCTGTTCGCCTATCACATCAGATACCCTTCCGCTCTTTCTCTCCTCCAGGGTCTCCCCGATACAAAGGATCGGAACAATACCATAGTTTAAGGCGGCTGCGATCTTTTTATTTATCATATCTGGTGTCTCACAGAAGATTCTCCTCCTCTCGGAGTGTCCCAGGATCACATAGCGGCAGCCCAGATCTGCTATCTGCCTTGCAGAGATCTCTCCTGTGAATGAGCCGTCCTCTGCCTGATAGATATTCTGGGCTCCAAGTAATATATTCCTGCCTGTCAGGAGATCGGCTACAGATCTTATTGCTGTAAAAGGCGGGGCGATGATGATATCAGCTCCTTCTATATCGACCTTATGGGTATATCTTAAGAACTCCCTTATATAATCTGCTGCCTCTGAGACAGTCTTGTTCATCTTCCAGTTGGCAACTATTGCCGGTCTTCGCATTTAAGAGTCCCCTCTTTTTTTTGGAAGGACGGCAAGGCCCGGCAACTCCTTCCCCTCGAGGAGCTGCAGTGATGCGCCGCCGCCGGTCGATATAAAGGATATATTCTCTGACTCGCCTGCGCGATGTACGGCAAGCGCTGTGTCTCCACCTCCAACTATCGTAAGGGCGTAGGAATCCGCCACAGCATGGGCTATGGAAGATGTTCCCCTTGAGAAGGCGTCTGTCTCAAAAATACCCATAGGGCCGTTCCAGAGGATCGTCTTTGCGTTAGACAAGGCCTCTTTAAAGAGTTTTACTGAGGCGGGACCGATGTCCATTCCTATCCACCCCTTCGGTATCTCCTGGGCTGTTACGATCTCTGTCTGGGCACCGGGCTCCCTGCTTTCGGCAACTACGACATCGACAGGGAGGTAAAATTTTACACCCCTTGCCCTTGCATTGTCCTTTATCCTAAGGGCCAATTCCAGCATGCCTTCCTCAACTATTGAAGCACCCACCTCCATCCCCATTGCCTTAAAGAATGTGAAGCAGGGGCTGCCGCCGATAATAACCTTATCCACCTTCTTTCCAAGATTGTCTATCACCCCGAGCTTTCCGGAGACCTTGCCCCCGCCCAATATTGCCACAAAGGGCCTGACAGGGTTCGCAACCGCACCCTCCAGATACTCTATCTCTTTCTTCATCAGAAACCCGGCAGCGGATGCCTTTACATGCCTTGTTATGCCTGTAATTGACGCATGGCTCCTGTGGGCAGCGCCGAAGGCATCGTTTATATATACGTCAATGGTATCTGCAAGCGCCTTGGCGAAGGAGTCGTCATTGGCCTCTTCCCCCGGATAGAAACGGAGGTTCTCAAGGAGGAGCACATCGCCGTTCTTCATCCTGGAAATAAGGCCCTCTATCTGTTCTCCGATGCAATCATGGGCGAAAATGATATCTTTGCCGAGGAGACGCTGGAGCCTCCTCCAGACAGGCGCAAGGCTCAGCCTTGGGTCCTTCTTCCCTTCCGGTCTTCCAAGATGGGATGCTATTATAACCTTTGCCCCCTCGTCTATGGCGTAATTGATTGTCGGCAGCGTAGATTTCATCCTGGTGTCATCGGTGATATTCAGGTTGTCGTCAAGGGGCACATTAAAATCAGCCCTGATAAATATCTTCTTCCCCCTGATATTAATATCTTCTATGGTCATCTTGTCCATATTCATACGCCACCTCCTTTCTATTATAGGGGCTTGCGTCGCCCCCTCCATCGGCAAAGCCGGATGGAGCGCTTCGGCTGAGCTCAGCGTCGAAGCCCTCCCCCTC
>CAZYNY010000080.1:0-13963 GCA_964648095.1 uncultured Nitrospirota bacterium
CCAGTGCGAGGTAGACTTCATGAGGGATCTGGGTGGTGATCTCGTGATAGGCCAGGGCGGAGACCAGGCAGATCACGCCGCTGGCCGCCTTCAGGGCCACCGACACCAGGTCAGGATTGTCGAGGGGCGGCAGAGTCGCCAACCGATACAGGCCGCGGCCAAGCCTCTCCACGATCCCTGCCTCCCGCATCGCGTAGAGGGTTCGGGGATGGACGCCGGCGCGGAGGGCCTCGCTCGTTCTGAGCAGCCCGCTATGGCGGCTGAAGAGGCTTTTGGCTTCTTCAACCCTGTCTTGCTCTCGAATCTTCATGGTCCCCTTTTGGATAAAAAAGCCAGCATTTGTTAATATCTGCTGGTAAATCTATCCTATCATCACCGGCCTGTCAAACCAGCCTCCAGGGCTCGTGCCGGGGATGGTCACCTCTCCAGCCTTCGTTCCATGCCCTATCGCGGTGATTTCGACCACACTGCACTTTAAGATTCGAGCAGGGATCTGGCTCCTTTTGGATGAAGACCGATCGCGAGCTGCTCTCGAGGCGCCGGCCAGCGGGCCTGGCGGTCGATTTCCGAGGCGTGATTCGCCATGCGATCCGCCATCCGCTGGCGAGTCCAGAGCGGGTGGCGGAGTGGATCGGGACAGGGCTCGAAAATCGACCGCCGTAAGTCCGTGGCCCTCAGGGGGTTCCAAAGCCCGAAATAGCTTTGCTCAGGTGGTCGATCAGATGGACATGTGCCTTAAAGTCAAGGGCATAGACGGAATGATCGGCACCGAGCTTATCTCTCTCGGACGTCCCCTCGACCTCTTTGAAGCCCAATCTCCTGAAAAACTCGGCTTCCCTCTCATCGTAATTGATGGTGATCACATAGTTGATGTTGGGAAAAACAATCGAGCCTATCGTGTCCCTTAACAGAGCGGCCTGGGATAGCTGCCCAATGCTTTCTTTCAAGGAGACCGGGTGGTGGAGGAAGTAGCTTGCATCGTCTTCGCTGTGTTCCATGGCAAGCAGAGGCTCTCCGGCTAACAGGTCTCTAACGCGAATCCTGCTTTTCGAGAGATCGTCGATTAACTTCTTTGTAACGCGTTGGATCGCGCAAAATCCGGTTATTTTTTGATCTTTGGGGCCTTTGGTCAATCGAAACGACTCTCCTTGCAATTCAAAAAGGCTTTCCAGATACTGTTGACGCCTGGGGTATGGAAGATCCCAGTGTCTGGACATGATTTCTCGATCCATCCTCAAAAGCTCCAGCCAGTCCCCTCCCCGAATCGGTTGGACCTGTGGCAGGGACAGCGGATAGCCTGTCGAATGAACCTCTGGGAAAAAGATCTTCTCCACGAAGTTGTCGCTGATCAGCCCAAATATGTTGGATAAGAGACAGGGAAGCTCTCTCCGGACATCGGGATCGGCGCAGAGCGGCAAGATCCTTTTTACCAGCTCGCCAAAGCGGGCTGGATTTTCTCGTCTAAGCCCCCAAACCAGCGCCTTTCTGAAGATCTCGTGCAGACAGACGGTCTTGTTCTGGTGGAAGTTCACATAAGAAGAAAACGATCGAAAGTTGGACATGGCATGAATGGCCCTCTGCCCCAACACCTTGCCCAGGAGGGAGGGATTGAAGCATCGGGTTACGGCCGCAACCTCAAAGACCTTTCTCATGGGCGTGGCATAGTCGTCCGGCATGCTCCCCAGCCGGGAGTGGACATACTCCCAGAACGCTCGTGGATTGATGGCATGGCCGGCCCCCTGAGATCGGATCGAATGGGTCAGGATAGACAGAGATAGCGGTAAGCCCTGACTCTGCCGGTCCATCTCTTTGGCCAGGGTTTCCGAGATCCCGTTCTGCTGCAAGAATTGACATATTTCGCCCGAGTTGAAGCCTTTCAGAGAGATCCGGGTGAAGCGCTCGGTGTTCCTCTCCCAGGGGGTATCGGATAATGGGTAGAGGCCGGTGAAGACGACGACCACCTGGCCGGTAAGGGACCGGATCAGATCCCACAGCCAGAAGCCCGGCAGGGTCAACTCCTGGTAATCGTCGATGATCAGGACGACCGGCTTCTGGTCTGAATAGGCGTTGATGCCCTGGATAAAGGATTCGACAGGATCCATGTCCGCTGCGAACTTCGGCAAGCCGGTCAATCTCCGATCCAGGAGCTGCTTTTTGATCCTTTGGAGGCTTGAGACCGGATCGCGGTTTCTCATCTCACATCCATGGACCCGCGCTACCAGGGTCTCCTCCTGCTTCAAGCCAGCGGACCACTGCTCCACCAGCTCGCTTTTCCCCATGCCGGGAGGTCCATCGATCGACACCAATTGGAGCTGCTTCCTCCGTCTGGCCAGGCGCAAGATCTGGTTGAGCTTCTCCAGCTCTTTCTCCCGTCCGACAAAGGTGCGCCTCCCCACTTCGATCTCCTCCCGGAGTCCCCGGGCCTCTCGCAGGGAAGAGGTGGCCTCCCGCCTCTCGTAAATGAAGATGGCATCCTGGACGAACCGGTGGGCCTCCTCGAGCAGGTGCCTGCCCTCCGCCTTGAATATCCTGGCAAACTGGACCAGATTGTGGGCGTAATGGAGGTTACCCCCGGGGTGGATGCCGATCTTTTTCAGGATGGCCTGGGCCTCGGCGGTATACTTTTGGGCCCTGGATCGGTTTCCCTCCATCTCCGCCACCAGGGACAGGTCTCTCAGGTTGGAGACGATTCCGTCGAGATTCTTGAGCTGCCGATGGATCTCCCTGGCGCGCAAGAGGTGGTCTTTGGCCTCCAGAATGAACCCCTCCCGGAGGCACAGGACCCCCAGGCCGCCCTCGGCGATCGCCTGCCAGGGTCTTTCGCCCAGCTCCTTCCAGAGCTTGAGGCTCTCCTCCAGGAGTTGACGCGCCCGGCCGCAATCCTTGCCCTCCTCCCGGATCAGGATGCCCAGGTTGCGTTTGGCCAGGGCGATCAACCTCCCATGGTTCTCCTCCAGGCCGACGCTCAGGGTCTCTTCGAAGATCTCTTTGGCCCGCATCCAATCGCCCTGGTAGAAGTAGGTCCATCCGATGTCGTAGCTATGGATCCAGCTCCTGGCATATCGATCGCCCCATCGGTCTGCTGCCTCCATGGCCATGAAGCCCCAATGGATGCGCTCCTCCCACCGGCCCAGGTGCTCGAGGACGATCCCGATCTCTCCCATGATCTCCAGGACGGATTCGTACTGTCCACAACGGAAGCATTCCTCCATCAGCCGGAGGATATTCTCGATCTCCGGCTCGATCTTGTGGAGGCGATCCAGGCCCTTGTTGGCAGCGAGGAAGGGGAGGTAAAAGCCCTTCAGGTCAGAGACCACTTTGGAGGTGCGGTCTCCGGGCGGGAGCCCCGAGGTCCGGAGAAAGCCTTCGAGGGAGGAGACGAGCGCGTACCGATCGGGGGAGCCTTTTCGATCGGACTCTGCGCGGTCCATCAGGCCGAGCTCATGGAGGCTCGTCATGTGAGCCGGGGCCCGGGGAGTGGGGCAGAGGGAACCGATCGTCTCCCGGGTGACTCCCGCCGGCAAGAAGGCAGTAAGGGTCAGGACGGCCCTCTCCTCCTCATCGAGGGATTCGAGGGAGCGGGAGAAAAGAAAGTCGAGCGACCTCCATGGGTCCCTCGGGATCTCGTCGCCGGCCGGCAAGGCCCCTCTTCTCCAAAGCCCCAGAAGGAGTCGCATCACCAGGGGGATTCCCTGGGAGATCGAATGGAGGGTCCGGATCAGCTCCTCTTCCAGCGTAACTCCCTGGAATCTCCCTTCGATCTCGAGAAAAGCCCGGGCTTCCCCCCATCCCATCCCCTTAAGAGGGATGCAGGTTCCGCCGGCGACGCCCCTGTGCCGGGAGGTGATCAACGCCTTATGGGGAGGGGGCAACGTTTCGAGGTGGCGGTAGATCGACTCGTCTGCGGGGGCTTCCAGGTCGTCCAGGACGAGGAGCGTCGCTCCATACCGTCGTTCGACCTCCTTCCATACGGAGCGCCATCTCTCCTCGGGATTCGGGGTCGGTTCGATCCGAAGGCCCAGGGTCCCCTCAAGGTGGCGGTAGACCCGATTCACCCAATCGTGGTTGTACTCGCGAATCAGCCGTGGAAAGCCGGCGCACTCTGGATCGATCCAGGCGTGGCTCCGTTTCCATTCCGATTTGTGCGAATTCTTATCCGGGATCGACAAGAGAAAAGCCGGGATATCCTGACCTCTTCCGGGATCCAACGCAACCCGCCTGGCCGATGTCCAGAGAATGGCGTTGAATGGTCCACCCTCCCTGGCCAGCCTGTGGCAAGCCATCGCGGCCAGCATGCTCTTACCGGTCCCTCCGACGCCGATGAGGGTAATAACCCGGTCCCCGCTGGAGGTCCCCAGGGAGTTGAGGAGGGTCTTCAAGGGCAGGTCTCTTCCGATGAAGGGGGTCCGAATCGGGGGCAGGTTGTGGCAAACCTCAAGGCCTTTGTCTCGACCCTCTTTTTCCCTGTCCGCGGGCATGCTGGCCGTAATGACAACGGGCTGCCGGACGTTTTGTCCCCACCGTTCCCCTCTTTCTGCACTGTTTTCCCGATATATAAGCTGGACGAGCCCTTCGATGGCTTCCCCGGTCTCCCCACGAACCGAAGAGATCACCAGCTCAAGGGTCTGTCCGCCATCATGTCTGACAAACAATTGCACCCGGTCGTCCTGGACCGATTCCAGCTCGGGCAAAGGAAAAACGGCGAGGAGAAGGTCCCCCTCATCGTCATGCCCGACGATTTCAATGTACGAGGCATTCAGGGGAACTTTGAACGGCTCGCAAGGGCCTGTGTTGGGGTCAAATTGCAGACATTCCTTCCCGTCAATGCGCACGCGGAGGCAACCGGCGCGGTAGAGTCGTCTGCGGCGTTTATTTCGGCGAAGAGAACGCCTCAGGGAGGTGATCTCTCCAGGACTGAGGGGATCTGGGTTAAAGCGGTTGTCCGGATCGGAAGGAGGACCACCGTTGACCATTAGAATGCAGGCGGCCGTTAGAAAAAGAAACAATGCCTGTACTATCCGCCAACATTGTGACCGGATTCCAATTGAGTGACTACTCGTCTGTCCATGGCTGGGTTTGAAAGTGTATGTCACCTTGGGTGACCGCACAGTCTGGTTGCCTTGCGATATCTTCAGAATTGAGAACCTCGGGAGCTCATGACCCGTGAGGTATCTTGCATTGTGATCAATCCTTGAGCTCCAATGTAGCTTGTCTCCTGTCCCACTTTCAGCCAGGCTGGGTTTAAGAGCTCCATATACTGGAAATATTGGGACTTTATCTTCCAATAAATATTCAAGATAGGGTGGAAGATTTAAAAACTGAGACAGTAATGATGGAATACTCTTTATTTCTCTACCCATTGCTGCAGTTGTACCGTAAAGGGAATGAACGTGTTTATGTTCAAGAGGAGAAGGATAGAGGGAAGTGCAACCAAAAAAATTCAAGTTGTTGGACTTGCTCCCTCCATACGAGACATTGGGGGCACCGCCCTTTGCCGGATTTGTTCCTATGAGATGAATGGGATCCGTGTATGTAGCTAATTGTTTCTCATCAACTGAGGAGAAATTCAGCAGATTTTGAAAATTTACCTTCGAACGATCCCCTCCCAGTTCCTCTAAACTGCCTGGAAACCCACCATACCGTGACACAAGGCTCGTCCCCTGTGGCTGCACCGCTCCATAACGGTCCCTGGAAAAGGCATGCTCCCAAGCGACAATATCTGCAGCAATGGTGTGTTGACATTGCGCATGAACGAAGCCGGGGATAAGGCAAGCCAAAATCAAACCCAACACTGCTTGGCCAAAATTTGCCTTAAATGAATTTCCGATAAGGCTTTTCATTGCCAGTGCTCCTTCCTTTAAAAGGATAGTACTGCCACCCAAGATGCTGCACATTTTCAGGCTGTGCCACGGAAATAGCCAGCCGTTTAGACATCTCTCCGCCGATGAAAGAGATATCAAAAGTCCTGCCGCTCTAGTCGTAGACCAGCAGGCAAGATTCTCGTCCTGTCGGTTAGGCAGGTGTCCCCACCCGGTAGTAGTACATCTCTCTGAGAAACCTCTTAATGCTGCAGTACAAAGCCCGAAGGTCAGTTGCTGCATCTTTTGGAGCACGTCCAGAAAGTCTCGATGATGCGTTAAGCCATTGAAAAAGGCCCGGGAAATACCTGCTCAGCGTGTGATGTCCTGCAACATTTGGCCTTTGAAAAAATGCAGGAACACAACATTAGAAATAAATGCGGCAACTATGCACATTACGAATCCCAAAAACATTTTCTTAAATCCTATGTAGCAAAAAGATCGTATGGATCAGGGGAGGAGCTATTGTTACTACAGGAGCGATTTGCAATTATTGGTATACGAAGTTTGTTATAGGGATCATCAAGTTGATCTTTTGGGAAGTAGTTGTTGTATTCGCGAATCAGCCTTGGAAAACCAGCACACTTTGGATCGATCAAGGCGTGGATCCGTTCCAATTCCGATTTATGTGAGTCCTTGTTAAAGTATTCTTCCAACAGAATGGATGTATCGGTATCGAGTGCATCGGATGGGACGTGAGGAGAAGACCATGGAACGAATGCGGTTAAGGATTTTTCTATGACCTGAAGCTCTTGAGGAGTAGGAAATCTTGTTCCAATTATATTGTAGGCAGATTTTATCTGATCGTTAATCCAACGTTTTACGCGACGAATGTTATCCTCATCAAAAAATCTGGCGATAATTTAGCGATCTCACCGGGCCTATATGTATAAAGGAAGCAACCGAGGCCAACTGCAACATAGCGTGATTTACGTTCCATCGTTTGCCATAAAAGAAATTTAATATAATGAATTAGAAAATCGTTCAGGTTTTGTTGATATTTAAGGTTCTTGCCTCTTTGGCTTTGCTCCCGGGCGTTTGAGGCCTGGTATACACAAAACTGAGCGAGGTCCTTCTCTGGGATTATTAACCTGTAAGCGCCATTTCGTCTTTTCTGAACTTTTCGAAGGAGTGAGATCCTATCGCACGCATCTTGGGTGACGGAAAATGCTATATCCTTGTCCGGATAAAGGAGGCTTGCAAGGCGAAATACTTTTTGTAGCTTGTTGCTCCTGGACATTATGGCGCCCCCCCCTTTTTCGATCCCCTCGCTTCCGCTGCTCCCGCCTTGAGTCATGAAGCCGTCATAACCCGGTAAGAATCGATCGTCCTCATGGTTTTCCTAAGCCTGGGCGTCCTTGAGGTGCAAACAGGTTGCATACAACAAGGTCCAGGTGTTGCTCAAACGGCCACGGCTGTTTCAGAGTAGCACAACACCGCAAATGGCCGCGTGTCACTTTTGCACAAAGCTGTGTCGGTTTCGCGCAAAATTTGGGGCAGATCTGCCATCGCGCCTAAAAAAGTTTTTTATAAAATCATCCCCAATGCTGTAGGACAACTTCTCAGTTTTCTCGGCGGATGGGGTTCGTTGGCCACGACCTCTAAGACGGGGGAGCGTTCCATCCGCTCCCCCCGCCGCTCCGGTGGCCAGGTGGAGGTCAAGAGATTTGGAAGACAGGAGAGCAGCAGGCCCGTCCGTGATCATCGAGAACGTTTCCCAGGAGTTGCGAGAGCGCAACCAGTGGGTCGCATGGCGTCTGGAACTGCGGGAAGGAGAGGAGAAGCCCACCAAGGTTCCCTACAGCTCCCTTTCCACCAGGTGTGCCTCTGGGTGGAACGAAGGACACGCAGGAGTGGAAGGCGAAGGCCGGCCCCGGCCGGCGGGCAGGTACGCGAAACCCAACCGGAAGTTGGGAGGAAGCAGGCCAAGATGACAGTCGGGTGGAGACGGGTTCCGGGCCCTGGAGGGGATGCCTGCCCATCCCCTCCCCACCTTTCCCTGGCAGGAGGATCTGATCGTGCAACAAAGAATCGACATTTTAAGAGAGATTGACCTTCGCAAGCTTTTTTCCAGCCTCTTTCCGGGGATCGCCCCGGCGGATGCCGGCCCTGAATCAAGTTCAGAGCTTGCCCCGGACCCGATCCGGGGGCAAGCTCTGGTCCCCTGTCCTTTTCACCCTGATCAAAACCCTTCCCTAAACCCCCATTATGAGGCCCCCGATGGTAAGCCGCGCTTCCACTGCTTCGGTTGTGGCGCGGGCGGCGATGCCGTCGATCTCGTCCAGGCGGCGGCCCGGCTGGGCGGCGAGGAGCTCTCTTTTCCTGAAGCATTGGGACGGCTCTCCGAGCTTACGGGCATCGAGGTGGGGGGACCCCACGCAGTGGGGCGGGGACCCACCTTCTCCGAAGCTTACCAGGCCCGCAGGCTCCAGCGGGAGCGGCTGCAGACGGTGGCAGACTACTTCAAAGAGTGCCTGAAGATTCATCCTGCGGGCTCTCGGGTGCGCAGCTGGCTCATCGAGCGAGGGGTCCCGCAAGAGACCTGGGAGCGGCTCCCCATCGGCATCTATCCCCCCTGGGAGGAGATCAAGGCCTGGGCCATGGAACAGGAGATCCCCCGCGACTGGCTGAAGGACGAGAGGCTTTTGGTCGGGGCCGCCCAGGGGGGAGGGAAGTGGACCGGCGCCCTGGCCTTCTTCTATGGCCTCTCTTTTAACGAGATCAGCCGCATCAAACTGCGCATTCCCCGGACCCGGGAGATCATCTTCCTGGGGAAAAAGGGGCAGGAGATCGGCTTTTTTGGCCTCTCTTCCTACGATCCCCGCAAGGGCGGCGAGAGAGTCCTGCTGGTCGAGGGGGAGTTTGACCTCCTGGTGCCCTGGGCCCTGGCTATCCAGGAGAGGGGCCTGATCCCTCCCATCTTCTGCCGGTCGGGGGGAGCGGCCAAAGGGGACCGCACCTTTAAACTGCTGGCAGGACTGGGAGTTCAGACCCCGTACCTCTTTCCCGATAACGATGAGAGCGGCCTGCAATGGACCGAGAAGTCTATCAAGGGTGCAGAGGCCGCCGACCTCTCGGTCCTGGTCTCCTGGCCCGAGGATTACCGGCCCGGAGAGGACCCGGCAGAGCTTTGCTTAAGACTGGCTTCGTTCGAGGCCTTCCAGGAGGCCATTGCTCAGGCCCTCCTCCCCTGGCGCTGGGTGGCCCGTAGGATCATCGCCGAAGCTGACGGTTCCCCCGAGGTGATTCAAGGGGCCCGCCGCAAGGTCCGTGCCTACGCCAGGAAGCTTGAGGGCACCGCCCGCAGCGACTTCCTGGCCGAGGTGGCCGAGACCCTTCATGCCCCGATTCAGGGCCTCTTCGAGGACCTCCGGGGAGACCCCGGATCAAGCCCGGGGCAGGCCCAGGGAGGCGCCGACGAGGAGCTGGTCCAGGCCCGCCAGATCCTCTCGAAGATCCTTTCCAACGAGCATATCAAGGCCGCCCTGGAATCCCCCGAGGCCCTGAAGGCGATCGCCCTGGTCGCCAGGCTGGATCGGGGGACCTACGAGTCTGCCCTGATGCGGTTGCGCGACTGTGGAGTTCGGGAACGAGAGCTTGAGGCCATGAAGAGGACGGTCAACGCCGAGCTAAAAAATCAAAAGCGCAACCGAAAAACAGCCCCGGATCTAATCCGAGGTACCCATGCCACCCATCCAGGCAACGAAAATCAGGTCATCGACTCCTGTCCCTATATGGCTCAGGAGGGACGAATCTTCTACCTGGCCCAACGCACAGGCCTCGACGGAGAAGTAATGGTCCAGCCCTGCATCGTCGCGGACTTCGAGGCGCGGATCGCCGAGGAGGCCACAGCCGAAGATGGCACCCGCTGGTACACGATCTCCGGCGTGACCGCGCTCGACCGCCCGTTCCGGTTGGAGATCTCCGCCAAAGATTTCGCGGAGGACCGGCTGCTGCTGCCTGCGATCTCCCAGGCCGCCGGCGCACAGAGCCCCGTGCGGGCCGGCCAGGTGAAACATCTACGACCCGCCATCCAGCTGCTCACCGACTCAGAGCTGCGATCTGTGCGGCGATACGATCGCACCGGATGGGCCGATGGACGCTTCCTGATCCCCGGCCGGGAGCCCGACGAGGTGACGATCCACCTCCCCCGCAAGCTTCCCTACCGGATCCCTGCCGAGGCTGACCTGGAACAAGGGTTGGAGGCCTTCGAGGCCTTGCTCGAATCGATGCCGCTCAGGTGTACCACTGTGGTCGCAGCGGCCATTTTTACGGCGCCCCTGGCCTTGCCTGCCGACTGGCGTGGCGAGCGGTACTGCATGATCGTCGTCGGTCCGACCGGAGCCATGAAAACTTCGTGGACTCAGTGTGGGCTTTGCCTCTATGGCCCCGACTTTATCCGCGATGACCTCTTGATCAAGTGGGGCGAGGGGGCCACCCGCAACGCCATCATGGCCCTGGCCACCCATACCCATGACCTTCCCATGCTCATCGACAACTATAAGCCAGGCACCGGAGGAGGGACGAAAGACTTCATCAACCTGATCCACAACATCGTCGAAGGCGGAGAGAAGGACCGGCTCGGCAAGGATGCCGGACTGAGGGATACCCGGTCCGTCTTTTGTTGGCCATTGGCCACCGGTGAGGATGTGCCCGACAGGGACCCGGCCAGCCTGGCGCGGGCCCTGGTGGTCTCCTTCGAGTGGCCCAGGGGAGAGGCCAACCCCAGGCTCTCTCAGGCCCAGGCCCTCTCATCTCACCTGGCTGCGGTAGGGCGGGTCTGGCTCGAATGGTTGGAGAGCGACCAGGGCTCCGAGATCATCCGGCAGATCGCGGATCTGTTCGAACAAAAGCGCAGCGAGTGGGCCGCAAAGCTCCGGCAGACCCGATCGGACGCCTCGAATATCCTCCGCGTGGCCTCCAGCCTCGCCACCAACCAGTTGACCTGGTTGATCCTCCGGCGCCATCCCGTTCTCGGGCCGATTGCCGAGCGATACGCGGAGGAGCACGCCAGGGGACTCGAAGAGGTCGCCGGCCTCATGGCAACCTACACCGCCGAGGCCCGAGAGGCCACCCGTTTTCTGGGCTTCCTCAAAGACCTGCTGATCGGCCGGTGCATCCTGTTGGACAAAGGCGAGGAGCCCAAAGATAGCGAAGAGCGCGACCGCCACCTGGGATGGCGCGACAGGGATGGGAGCGCCTACATCGTCCCCTCTCTGGCCATGGCGGCTATCGAGCGGGTATGGGGCAAGGATGCCCTGGGAGGAATCAGCAGCAAGGCGCTATACGCACAACTCAACGGATTGGGAGTGCTGGCGAGCAAGGACAGGGGAGAGCATACCAGGACGCTGAAGATCGGGGGCCATGATGGGTACACCCGAAAAACCCTTCACCTGAAGTCTGCGGTGCTGAGGGAAGAAGGGGAGGAGGGGGAAGAAGGAGTCATCGATGTCGAATAATTCTGCCCTTGACCCGGGATGGGTTCCGGCATCTTCCGATGGGTTCCGGGATGGGTTCCGGCATTTTAAAAATACCGGAACCCCAAAAACTCCAGCATTTATGCGGTTTATGAGGCACGGGTTCCGGGGTTTCGGCATTTTCCAAGTAGCTATATATATAGAGTATTTCAAAAAAAACACATGGTTTCAAATTCCAAACTCCAGCTACCTCGGATGTACCACTCGCGAGAATGCAAAATGCAAAATGGGGAATCTCACTTTAGGAATGAGACTTGTGTGTGTCTCTCTCCTTTCCAGAGGGGGTGTGCTACTAAAAAAATGCCGGAACCCCGGAACCCGCCCCTCGAGGCTTGAAAATACTGAGGGTAGACCAACGGATTTTCAAAAAATGCCGGAACCCATGCCGGAACCCGGAAGACAGCTTCCGTTTTTATAGGATTCAACCGATGCTGACCCTTCGCCTCTACCAGACCGAATGCCTGGAGGCCATCACCCAGGCCCACCGCGAGGGCAAAAACCGGCTTCTGGTGAGCCTGCCCACGGGCACGGGCAAGACCGTGGTCTTTGCTCACCTGCCCCAGGTCCTGGAACTCCACAAGAAGATGCTGGTGCTGGCCCACCGGGAGGAGCTGCTGGAGCAGGCCGCCGGGAAGATCCTGGCGGCCAACCCGGAGGCCCGGGTCGAGATCGAGCAGGCCGAGCGAAGGGCTGACCCCGAAGCGGACGTGATCGTCGCCTCGGTTCCCTCCATTGGCCGGGAGGGCAGCCAGCGCATCGCGCGGTTCGACCCGGCAGAGTTCGGGTTGATTATTGCGGATGAGGCGCATCGGGCCATCGCGCCTACCTGGCGCAACATCTTCGACCACTTCGGCCTACCGGAGAACAAAGAGATCCTTCTGGTGGGCTTTACGGCCACCCCCCGGCGTGGGGATGGCGTAGGTTTGGAAGAAGTCTTCGACGAGATCGTCTACCACCGGGATATCCGGGAGATGATCCGAGAGGGCTACCTCTCCCCCATCACCGGCTACCGGGTCCACACCCAGACCGACCTCTCGAAGGTCCACAGCCACATGGGCGACTTCGTCCAGGAGGAGCTCTCCGAGGCCATCAACAATGCCTCCCGCAACGCCAAAGTGGTCAAGAGCTACCTGGACCGGGTCCCAGGCAGGAAGGCGATTGTCTTCGCGGTGAATGTCCAACATGCCCAGGATCTTGCCGGACTCTTCCAGGAGGTCTCGATCCCCTGCGCGGCCGTCACCGGCGAGATGGATCGGGAGGTGCGCCGGGAGATCCTGGAGGCCTTCCGGGAAGGCTCTATTCGGGTCCTGACCAACTGCATGGTGCTTTCGGAGGGCTTCGACCAGCCCGACATCGAGGCCGTCATCCTGGCCCGCCCTACCCAATCCTCGCTGCTCCACACCCAAATGGTGGGAAGAGGGACACGCCTGGCTCCGGGCAAGGAGCGCCTCACGGTCATTGATATCGTGGACAACTCCCGCCGGCACTCCCTGGTGTCCCTGGCCACCCTCTTCGGCCTGCCCGCCAACCTTGACCTCAAGGGACGGGACGTCTTGGATGCCGACCGGGAGATCGAGGAGGCCTGCGAGAAGCATCCGGGGTTGAACCTTGATCGGGTGACGGACCTCGAGTCCCTTCGGCTACAGGTGGAGGAGTTCGACTTCTTTGCCGAGGTGGCCCTGCCCAGGGAGGTGGAGCGCTACTCCCGGCTGACCTGGTTCCGGATGCCCGATGGCTCCTACCGGATCTCTCTGGGGAAGGGCGAGCAGGCGGCGATTCAACAGAACCTCCTGGGGCAGTACGAGATCACGGTGCTGGGCGAGCGGTTGCAGGCCTTGCCCACAGAGCTGTGGGCCGCCTTCGGTCAGGCCGATCGCGCCATCGGACGGCGCAAGCCCGAGGCCCTCCCCTTTCTCCTCAAGAACGCCCGGTGGAGAAGGGAAGACCGGGCCACCGAGAAGCAGCTGGAGACGCTGAGGAAGCTTGGAATCGCCTTCCCACCCAATATCAGCAAGGGGGAGGCCAGTTTGCGGATCGGCAAGTTCTTTGCCTCGCGGGTCACCCGGCGAGAAAGGAGAAAGCGATGAGTAATCAATTGTCTCAAGGCGGCTGCCAGGCTAAAGCCAGATGAGGAATAGGACCTGGGGGAGTGGGTTGGGTGATGTGCAGGTCTGATTCTGGGAAGATCGCCGTCCGCAGGAGGGAGAAGGTATGGGAGACGACCGACGTGTGGAAGTCTAGCAGGATGAGGTGTCGGAGTATGCCCCGTGGTGCTGTGACGGCATCCCCAGGGCAAAGACCATAGAGCGTATCGGGAAGACCCATGAAGCACTCCATCACAACCCCTTTAACCATAAGGAGTCGTATTATGGCCCATGAGACCCCCATCGACGAAACCGCAGAGTTTGACCTGGGCATGTTTGACGAGGTTCCCCCGGATCAGTTCGGCCCAACGTTGCCCCTCTATCCGGCATGGCAGTGGACCAACGGCAGCCAGCGGCAGAAGGCCGTCGGGGGGATCGCCTTCACCGGCGGCTGGTTCCTGCCCGAAGAGCAGGCCCCTGAAGGCCTGAAAATGAACCGCTGGACCCTGGTCACCGAGAACGGCACCGAGGTCCCCGGCTTCTC
>CAZYNY010000081.1:0-4156 GCA_964648095.1 uncultured Nitrospirota bacterium
TACAACAAAACAGAAAGGATGGGGTATGGGGCTCTACTTAGCAAATCGGATTGCCTTCAGGTATTCCTATTCCGGTATCAATCATCTTCATTTCAATTAGGCTCCGGTCTTCCGTAGTTTGGCTAAGGATAGTAAGAACACCTCCATCCGGCATCGCATCAATGGAATTAGAGATCAGACTATTGAGCATCTGACCCAGGAGAGCGGCATCTCCCTGCAAGAGCGGCAACGACTCCTCCAATTCCAGGAGGAGTTTGATCCCCCTTTTTTCCATATCCTTTTCAAATTGGTGCAGGGTATCCCTGGTCAGATCATTAAAATGAATAGGCATCCGGACATTTCTTATGGGCTGGGAGGATGTTAGGAGATCGCGAACCCATCCTTCTATCCTATCAACCTGCAGAATGGTATCCTCCGCAGTTTGGCGGCAGGAAGGTGAGTTATCTTCCACCAGCATCATCTCTGCTGATGAACGGATGGACGCAAGGGGATTCCGGATGCTGTGGGCAACGGCCGACGCCAGCTCCCCCAGGCTAGCCATAGCTATACATGCCTCGCATTCACCAAGCTGGTCTTGCTGCTTCCGGATAATAATGGCAGCCCGGCGCACAATCCAGAAAAGAGAGGCATACAGAAACAGGCCTCCGAGAACAGCGCTGACCCAGACCAGAAGGTCACCTTTCTTAATGGCATCAAATAGTGCGAGGGGCACCTTATATACCTCAACTGCCCCCACTACCCGGTCTATGTCATTATTCCAAATAGGAATGTATATCTCTGCAAAAAAAGGCACATCTTTGTCAAAAACATGCTCGCCCTTTCTAGGTTTGCCGGAGGTTCCGGACCCTATCGCAAGTCTCCCGGAAAGGGCAATGATCAATTCAGGATTGGGCATGAAGCGATGCCCGATAAAACGTTGATCATCCGACCAGATGACAGTTCCATCCCCGGAATAGATATTGACCCGCACTACCTCAGGCATAGCTGAGATCCTTTTAAAGAAATTTTCAAAGATCGCTTTACCCTTCTCATGGAATTCCGATTCAAAGTAGGCGGATGTATTTTCGCTATGGGAAATAGACTGGACAAATTCCATAGTCAGAACTGCATCTCTTCTTAACATATTGTCCCTCAAGAAGCGTGAGAGGAGAAAGGCAGAAATAATACTAATAATGACAATAGATGCAAAACTCATAATGGAAAACCATTGCAAGAGATTAAAAGATTTTATTTTTTTAGCTGAGACCATTTTATCAGACCTTTAAGAAGAAACTTATATATAAAAATAACTTACCAATAAGTTCACCCAAAAGTATACCATATATTTTTTGCTTGTAACTGATAAAAAAGGGGTAAATCACCCATCAAAGGATTATTTTAAATGTTGGGGCATATGCCCAGTACTGGTGGAAATCCCCCAGTCTCTTTTATGTTTCTTTCAATCAAGTAAAATGATTTTTTAAAGATTTATCCTGAAAATTCAGACAGATATATTATTCTTTGGTGTTCTGTTTTGCCTGGCACATAGATTGCTACTCAATGTTGGCAAGAGGAAACAGATAATAACACTTAGAAATGGAGGTAATTAAAATGTTAAAGAAGAGCTTATTGGCCTTAGTGGCCCTTTCAATATTAGGATTGACCGCTATATCACAGGATGCCCAAGCACGTCGATGTCCCCGTGGTTATGATGATGTCGACAATCAATGCGTACTCAAACCTGTTGAAATTGAGATAGAGGATTAAAGACAGGTTTCTATCCGGAACCCATCTTTGGGGGGGCAGGGGCAATCCTGCTCCCCATCTATTTATAACCAGAGCAGCTTTCCGGTTTACGATTGGACCTAAGTATCCTCCCTTGACTGCCTATTATTTCAGGGCCTATAATTAAAATATAAAGTAGTTGTAGTTATAGAAATCCATCTGGCTTCTGCGGTTTATCTGAACTGCAAATCTGATTCTCCTACCGATCTTGATTTCAGATATTCAGGTATCTGAATTTTGTATAGGTGGAGGTGTTTCATGAAGAAAAAATATTTCATCTTTACTATATTAATCATTCTCCTTGTATCTCTATCGGGATGTGTGGCAAGGGAGCGCTACATGGAGCTATTGGATGAGGCAAAGACATATCAAAAGAATCTCATGAAGGAACAGACCAGGAATAACGAACTTTCCAAAAAGGTCTCTGATCTTGAAAAGACAGCAGCCGGTCTTACAGCAGACAGGGCAGCCGAGATAGAAAGGTTAAGGGATGAACTGGCAAGGGTAAAAAGTGACGCGGAAAGGGCAGGCGAACTTAGTAAGAGACTGGCTGACCTTAATCTTGAGATAGACCATCTCAAGGCATCTTTGCAGGGAAGGGAAGCCATATTAAAGGAAGAGATAGAGAGGCTCAGGATCCAGATAGCATCCCAGAGGGATGAGGCAGCGCGAAGGGAAATGGAGCTTGCCGCAATTAGAGAGAAGTATGAGGATATGATCATAGGCATAGTTAATAAAATGACCAAAGGTGAATAGGTTTTCTATGATACCAAAAAAAAGAATAAGAATAGTGCCGGTCTTGATTGTTTTTCTCTTGATCACCTTTTTTGGCTCAGATCAGATACTTTCCAGGGATCTTTTCATGGAAGAGGAAGAGGCACCGCAGATCTTTGGAGTCACACTAGGGATTGAAACCGGTATTACATCCAGGAATATTGTAGAGGAGGATCCCGTATTCGCAGGCTTCAAGGTGAGCGGAGATGCAGTTTCAACAAGATTCCTGGCAAAGATCGGATTGAGATTCTTCGACAGGTTCGAGATCTACGGCAAGGGGGGCAGCGCAGACCTTTCTATATCTGATTTCAACGATTTTGATGCAAGACCGGCGCCTGCCTACGGAGGAGGTTTAAGGATTGATCTTTACCAGGGTCCAAGGCCCGAGGGAATAAAGTTATTTTTGGATAGCAATATCCTCTATTTTACCGCTAAAGATAGGATCCAGATACTGGATTGCCCTCTAACTTCTTGCGCGGACTCAGACCTTCTCTCAAGGATGGCGGATGAGAAGATAAGCTGGAGGGAGGGGACTATATCAGCAGGAGGGAGCTTCAGACATGACTATTTTGAGCCCTATGGCGGGGTAAGGCTATCATTTGTACGGGGGGATGATATACTTGAAGTTAAGGAGGATGCTAATTTCCCTGATCCATTGAAACTAAAAGTTGACCTTGATGAGGATAACAATTTTGGCATCTTCTTTGGTACAAACATATATCTTGACAGGAGCGATAAAAGCGCAATAAGCCTCGAGTTCTCTGCCATTGATCAGCTTGCATTCATGGCAGGATTCAAGGCAGCATTTTAAAACTAGCTTTAAGAGGTGAAAGTTATGCTTAAGAAATATCTATATCGGCTGGTGATCTTGATGATCGGGATTACAGTGATTTTTATCATGACCGGTTGCCATGCCACCCAGTCAGGCTATATATATGATGAGAACTACCCATATCCATATCCGGCAAACTACTATCCCTATTATTATCCATACCCCTATTTCTATCCGCACGTCTTCTTCGGGAGCGATATCCTGATCATTCAATCCAACAGGGACGGGTCAGGCCAATCTACTGACGAAGGTATAGGCGGAAGGGTATTGAGGAGCGGGCCATCGGGTTCTGGCGGGAGAAGTTTATCTTCCAACTCGTCGACGGGAAAGCGGAGCCTGGAGAGATAGTCATTTCCCGGCCTTATACCGATTCGCATTCAACAGGATACCAAGGCGGCGAGGAGGAGGCACGAAGAAGACTGAGGCTGAGGTTGAGGCTAAGAAGTTCCTAAACCTTAACCTTGACCTCAACCTGTTTTTTTCCAGGTAGCCGAATGAAGGCAAATTGGTATTATACCCCGCCAAAGACCCCCATGTTACGGTACTTCTCGTGTCTCAGTCTGCCCAGATCTTCAACCGGCATACCTTCCAGATTGGCCAGCTGGTCCTCAAGTGATTTTTTCAGGTTTTCTGCCATAAGCGGCGGATCCCTATGGGCGCCGCCTTCAGGCTCCGGTACAATTGCATCTATTATACCAAGCCCGATCAGGTCCCTTGCTGTCATCTTTAATGCCTCTGATGCCTCAGCGGCCTTTGATCCATCCTTCCAGAGGATTGCAGCGCACC
>CAZYNY010000081.1:4166-13749 GCA_964648095.1 uncultured Nitrospirota bacterium
CACCCTTCAGGAGAAATAACGGAATATACTGCATTTTCAAGCATCAATACCCTGTCCCCCACCCCAAGGGCCAGCGCACCGCCGCTACCGCCCTCCCCTATAATAACGGCAATGATCGGGACACTGAGCGAGATCATGGTGATAAGATTCCTTGCTATCGCCTCAGCCTGTCCCCTTTCTTCCGCCCCCATGCCGGGATAGGCCCCAGGAGTATCTATGAGGGTGATAACGGGCATACTAAACCTTTCAGCCATCTTCATAAGACGCAGGGCCTTTCTGTAACCCTCCGGATTCGGCATTCCAAAGTTCCTGAATACCTTCTCCCTTACACCCTTTCCCTTCTGCGTTCCGATCAGAAAAATACGCCTCACACCGAGCCTGCATATCCCGCCTATGATAGCCGGATCATCAGAAAATAACCGGTCTCCATGCAACTCTGTGAAGTCCTGGAAGATCATGGAGATATACTCCTGGGTACCGGGACGGTTTGGATGCCTTGCGATCTGAACCCTCTGCCATGGATTTAGCGCGGAATATACCTCTTCTCTTAATTCAACTGCCTTCCTTTCAAGCTTCATTATCTCATTGAGCAGAGAGGGATCCTTATCTAATATACCCTTTAACTTCTCTATCTTCTCCTCTACCTCTCCAATCGGTTTTTCAAATTCCAGATAATCCTTCATCCGTCCCCCTATGTAAATGATACCGTGCCTTTTCCAAAAGAGGCCTCAATGTCCAAAACAAAGGAATCTGTCGGACTGACCTTGAGGTTTTCATCAACAGCAATAACCGACTCATTCTGATCAGGATGGTGAATCCTGAGATAAACCAGGCAGTTCCCCTGATACCTACAAAGTATCTTTTTGAGATTAATGAAATCCGGCGCTTTAATCCCTTCAGAGTTCAGCGAGATATCAACCCTGCTGACAGGCTTTAAAAGTACATCGGAAAGGAGTTCCATGTCCTTTGCCCTTATCTTTGCCCCCTTTTCTCCCCTGTCGATCCAGCCTGATACGAGGAGAGGTGCATCTGCCAGAATGAGGGTAGAAACCTTCTTGAAGAGCTCGGGAAAGACAATAACCTCAAATGAACCATGAAGGTCCTCAACCTGAACATAGGCCATCTTCTCTCCCCTTTTTGTATTTATCACCTTTTTGCCGCCTATTATACCGCATATCGTTACCTTGCTGCCATCAGGCATACTGCCCACATCCTCAGACATGGAAACAGAAAACCTCTTAAGTTCAGACTCATATCTTGCAAGGGGGTGGCTGGTGACATAGAATCCAACCGACTCCTTTTCGTTTCTTAGTATCTGTGTCTCATCCCATTCAGGCATATCAGGAAGTTTCTCTTCTGCCGCAAAAGAACCGGTGTCAGGGCCGTCGGGAACGGAAGGAGAGAAGATATTTATCTGGCCGTTTGTCCTCTCCCTCTGAATGGTTACACCTTCTTCCATGGCCCTCTCCATGACCTCCATAAGCTGGGATCTCTTCGCCCCGGTAGAGTCAAAGGCGCCGCTCTTTATAAGGCCCTCTATGACCCGGCGGTTTACCTTCCGCAGATCAACCCGCCGGCAGAAGTCAAAGATCGACTTGAACCTTCCCTCCTCTTCCCTGGCAGCGATAATAGATTCAATGGCAATTGAACCCACATTCTTAATTGCGGCAAGTCCGAACCTGATTCCGTGAGAAATCGCTGTAAAATCATTATAGCTCTCATTCACATCGGGCGGCAGGATCGCAATCCCCATATCCCTGCAAGCCCTGATATACCCGACAATTTTATCTGAATTCCCCATTTCGCTTGAGAGCATTGCCGTCATAAATTCAACAGAATAATGGGCCTTAAGATATGCGGTCTGATAGGATATCAAGGCATAGGCGGCACTGTGGGACTTATTGAAGCCATAGCCGGCAAAATAGGCCATCTGGTCAAATATCTTTTCAGCCTTCTTTTCATCAATCCCACTTTTAATCGCACCTCTTATGAAGTCTTCTTTCTGCCTGGCCATCTCCTCCGGCTTTTTCTTGCCCATGGCCCTTCTTAAGATATCTGCATCACCCAGCGAAAACCCTGCGAGGATGTTGGCGACCTTCATCACCTGCTCCTGATATACCATAACACCATAGGTCTCTTCAAGAATATCCTTAAGTTCAGGGGTTTCATATTCGATCCTTACATCCCCGCGCTTTCTCTTGATGAAGTCGTCTATCATGCCGCTCCCAATCGGACCGGGGCGATAGAGCGCCAGGATAGCTATAATCTCCTCAAATCTTTCCGGCCCCATCTTTGTAAGGATATCCCTCATTCCGGAACTTTCAAGCTGGAATACCCCGGCTGTATCTCCTGAAGAGAGGAGCCGATAGGTCTCCTTATCGTCAAGCGGTATATCGGTTATCTTGAGGCTGTCCTGCTTCCCCTTGTTTATCAGCTTTACAGCCTTATCAATCACTGTCAGTGTTTTTAAACCCAGGAAGTCGAATTTAATCAGGCCGATCTTTTCTATCGCCTCCATCGAATATTGGGTTACAATTTCACCCTTCGTTCCTCTGTACAGGGGGATGTGTTCCATTATGGGTGCATCTGATATAACTATGCCGGCGGCATGGGTTGAGGCGTGCCTCGTCAGCCCTTCAAGCTCCTTTGCGATTGTTATGAGCTCCCTTATCTTCTGATCCTGCTCTATCAATTCCTTTAGTTTGGGCTCAGCGATAATCGCTTCATCTATGGTTATATTAAGTGTATTTGGAACAAGCTTGGCAACCTTATCCACCTCTATATAGGGGATCTCAAGGGCCCTGCCGACATCCCTGATGGCGCCCTTTGCAGCCATAGTACCGAATGTAATGATCTGGGATACGTGGTCAGACCCGAATCTTTCTGCAACGTGGGCTATCACCTCGTCGCGTCTCTCCATGCAGAAGTCGATATCTATATCAGGCAGCGAAATCCTTTCAGGATTTAAAAACCTCTCAAATATAAGGCCGTATGCCAGGGGGTCTATATCTGTAATCCCGAGGGAGAAGGCAACAAGGCTCCCTGCCGCCGAACCCCTTCCTGGTCCGACAGGGATCCCGCTTGACTTTGCATAATTTACTATATCCCAAACAATCAGAAAATATCCTGCATAGCCCATCTTGTTTATTATATTAAGCTCTGTATCCAGCCTGTCTTCATACAGCTTAGGATTGATATCACCTGCCTTTTCAGAGAGCCTCTTTTTTAGTCCCTTCTTTGCAAGCTCTTCCATATATCCTTCCTTCGTATAAGCCTCGGGAACGCTGTACTGGGGAAGATTGAACTTGCCAAAGGTGAGCTCAAGTGAGATCATATCGGCAATCCTTCTCGTATTTGCAATGGATTCGGGGACCTCCTTAAAGGAGTTCTTCATCTCGGCAGGAGACTTAAAATAAAATTGGTCTGTCTGTAGTTTAAGCCTCTCAGTGTCAGATATCGTCTTTCCTGTCTGAAGGCAGAGGAGGATATCATGGGCCTTGGAGTCCTCCTTCTTAAGATAGTGACAATCATTTGTAGCCACAAGGGGTATGGACAACTTTTTGGAGATCCGGATAAGTTCGCGATTCAGGGTCTTCTGCTCCTCTATGCCATTATCCTGGATCTCAAGGAAATAGTTCCCCTTCCCCATAATCTCCTCGTATTTCATTGCTGTACACTCCGCTTCATCATGCATGCCACGGGAGATTAAAGCGGAGACCTCGCCCTTCATACAGCTGCTGAGGGCAACGAGCCCCTCCCTGTACCTCAATAAAAGCTCTTTATCGATCCTCGGCCGATAATAGAAGCCTTCCGTCTGGGCATAGCTGATCAGTTTTATAAGGTTTCTGTAACCTGTCAGATCTTTTGCAAGGAGGATCAGGTGAAAAGATGAGTGGGACACATCTGATGGGGTCCTGTCCAGTCTGCTACCGGGGGCTATGTAGACCTCCGATCCGATAATAGGCTTTATCCCCTGGCTCCTGGCCTTCCGGTAAAAATCTATAGCCCCAAACATATTCCCATGGTCGGTAATGGCAAGGGCCGTCATCCCATATTTCTTTACCTCGGAGAGGACCTGATCAATCTGGATCGCCCCATCCAGGAGACTATACTGGGTATGCATATGGAGGTGTACAAAATCTGACTGATCCATTATTTAAAATCCCTCCTCTGAAATATTATTACAGACGAGAATAATATCATAGTGATATACAGGAGACCGTAAAGGACAGACATACCAATGAAAGATGGGTCAAGTGCAATATTATGGACCACCTCTCCCTTTATGTTGAAATTCTCCAGGTTAGGTAGTACATAATATAGGCTATCCATCAGGAAGACTACGACTGGGTTCCCGAGTCTTGCAGCAAATGCCTTTAGGTCTCCTAGTAAGTGTCCAATAATATATATAGATATGGTAAAGATGGCGCTTAATGTAGATGTGGTAAAGGTCGAGAACATGAGGGCAACTGCAGTAACGACCATCAATTCAACATAGATCAATAAGATAGCCTTAATCATATCAGGGGTAATATTGTATGTCATAAGGATGAGTACTGCAAAAAAGCCTGTCACCATAATAGATGTGTTCACAAAAAGGGTTATAAGCAGACCGAGATATTTTCCGAGGAGGAACTGATATCTGTAGATAGGCTTTGATATGATTGTATAAATAGTCTTTTTTTCTATCTCTTTACTTACAAGTCCTATCCCCACAAAGATTGCAATTAAGATGCCGAAGATATTGATACTGGCCAGACCGATGTCCATTATGATCTTGGATTGCTCCCCTATAGTCAGGGTGCTCAATAAAATAGATGAGCCGATCATAAGGAGGGCAAAAAAGAGAAGGTTATAGAGAACCTTCTCACTGACGGTCTCCCTGAAGGTATTTAAGGCTATAACAACTATCTTCATGGCAGCCTAATTTGTACCTACCTCTTTTATAAAGTAGTCCTCCAGGGATTCTCTATGGGGAATAACAGAGATGATCCTGCCGGCCTTCCTTCTGATAAGCTCAATTACCTCATCTACCTGCTGTTCATTACCCAATCTCATAATAATCCTGTCACCTGCCGTCATAACCCCTTTATCTATTTTTGAGACAACCTCCACGCCAACCCTATCGGCAATGACCTCTATATATTTTAATCTGGCCTCAAGGATCTCATCCAGCCTGCCAACATTTATAAGCTTTCCTCTGTTTAATATCCCTACCCTGTCACAGATCATCTCGGCATCAGAGAGTATATGGGAGCTGAAGAATACCGTCTTGCCGTCGCTTCTTAATTTAAGGATGATATCCCTTATCTCCCTCCTGCCGATAGGATCCAATCCTGACATCGGCTCATCAAGGATTACCAGTCTTGGGTCATTGATCAATGCCTGGGCTATCCCGATCCTCTGGAGCATACCCTTTGAAAATTTTCCTAGCGGGAGGTGTCTCTTGTCTGACAATCCTACCATCTCTAATAATCTTTCTATCCGGCTCTTCAGCAGGTTCTTTTCTATCTCGAAAAGCCCGCCATAAAATCGCAGGAACTCATGGGCTGTAAGGTAGTCGTAAAAGTAGGGGGCCTCAGGAAGAAAGCCTATATCCTTTTTTACAGCCGCGTTGGTTAGTTCCCTTCCCATGAGCCATGCCCTGCCTGAGGTTGGGTAGATGAGGCCCATCAAAAGCTTGAGGGTCGTGGTTTTACCTGCCCCGTTTGGACCCAGGAACCCGAATATCTCCTTTTCGTTCACCTGGAGGTTTAGATTAGAAAGGGCTGTAACCTTTCTGCCCCAGAAACCTACCCTGAAGACCTTTGTCAGTCCCTCTGTCCTGATCATAATCTTATTGGTTATGGGTCAAATTCATTCATATAAATTTACACCAGTTGAGGGGGAGAAGGCAAGGTCACAATTAAATTTCCCTCGGCTCTATTAAGAGCTTAACACCCTATTAACCATGGATAAGGTCATCTCTAATAAGATAGCGGATTATGGTATTGGCGTCAGAAAGACTTCTTGCGGGTTTTCTCACGGACAGCCTCTTCCAATGCTATCTCTTTGATATTTTTCATTGAAGTACCGGGCTTTTGCATTTTAGCGTATTCACCTAATGAGCCGGCTGCATCTTTCACTACCTTTATACCGATGGAAACAACGATTGAATTAGTATAGCGTCGCAATCGCTTATTCATCAGGTCTGTATTAGATTGGAACCCTGAAAATCAGATCTGACAAATGGAAAGATTTGGGATTTTCCGGAAATCCCGGGTGTTGCGAGTAAGGATGGTGGTTCCGGTAAAAAGGGCAGTAGCAGCAATGGTGCTATCGGCAATATTGATATGATAGGTACGGCGAATAAGCCCTGCAGTCCGCGCAATGCGGGAGTCTACGGGAATGATCGCCACTGTCCTTAAGATTTCATCGATCTGCTCTTCCTCTTGAACGCTCAATTTAGGAAAGCTAAAAAGCTCAATCTCGGTGATCGCTGAAATATACAGAGGAATATTTTGGGTAAAAATACTACTCAATACGATAACCGCATCCTGATCATCTTTGAGATAGTAAATTATGGCATTGGTGTCTAATGTATACACAGATTATTTATCGGTTTGAGGGAGCTTCCTGTCCCATTCCTTACGCATCTTCTTTAATTCATGCATTGGGTCGGGTTTTCGGCGCTTCCACATACCACGAGCCTTTTCCCATATCAAAATACGCTCATGGGGCGGAAGTAAAGGATACATCGATATCTGTTTTGTATGTGTCTTGTACGCCATAATGTTTAAATGATAATGGAAATCGAGGAAGAAATCAATGTACGAAAAAGATAATAATATTAATCCCACATGGCAATCCTTTATTCATCAGGTCTTATCCTCCTCTTTATCTAAAGGGGAGGCCGGGAGGGGTTAGTCTTAAAATAAAGGACGAATGCATGCAATTCGTGAGCCTTCTGCTAGACAACTAAATCACGATAAGTCCTAATTCCTTATGTTTCATAACCCTTCTCCTGACTTATGACTCCGCCTCCGGCGGCCAATCCTTTATTCATCAGGTCTCACATCCTCAATTAAGAGGAGATAAAGGGGTGTGTGCTTTTTAATGCCTCCGCCTCCGCTCTCACCTTTTTATCCTCATCCTCGCTTAACCCATCCAGGATTCTGAGTGCAAAACCCTTATCAATCTTTGTCCTTACATTTGAAATTAATCTTATTGCGCTTATTTTATTCCACTTCAATGTGTCTTTAATCAGGCTCCGTAACTGCCCTTGCAGTTTGTCAAGCAGGTTTTTTACATCCTCAGGAAACGTATCGAAACTCTCTGCCACAGCCTCTGCAACATACTCAGCAGCCTCATCCTTTTCAAAGAGCTTGAGCAATAACTTATTCCTTACATCCTCAGGAAGCCTATCGAAATTATCTAACACAGCCCCTGCGACAATCTTAGCAACCTCACCCTTTTCAGAGAACTTAAACAGAAAGTTCTCTACGTCCTCAGGAAGATTACCGAAAGGAAACGTATCGAAACTCTCTACCACAGCCTCTGCAACATACTCAGCTGCCTCATCCTTTTCAGTGAGCTTGAGCAATAACTTATTCCTTACATCCTCAGGAAGTCTATCGAAATTCTTTGCCACAGCCCTTGCAACAAATCGAGCAGCCTCATACGCTTCAGTGAGCTTGAGCAATAACTTATTCCTTACATCCTCAGAAAGTCTATCGAAACTCACTGTCACAGCCTCTGCAACATACTCAGCAGCCTCATCCTTTTCAGAGAGCTTGAATAAGACACTGGAAAATATGTTCTTGCAGATATTATTGGGCTTATCGTTATCCGTCAGTGCAAACCCAAACGCGTCCTCATAAGAGGGGTGAATATAGCTCAGGCATTCATACTGAATTTCAACCTCCCTAAATTCTTCCATCAGTTCGTTAAATGTCTTAGTTTTTATCGGGCTGTATCCTAAATCACTTAGAACTTCCTCATAGCATACCTCAGCAGCTTTAGGTTTAACCCCAATGTAAGCAAGGCTCTGGAAGACAAGCTTATCGTATTTGTTTTTCTCGAACATCTCCTTTATCTCCCTAGCAAATGCTATCTTCGTATTTTCAGCCGCCTTTTCAATCTCTGCCTTTAAATCATTTTCAGTTCCTACATCTCTTGAATGATCCATTAACTTCTTGATGCTCATCGGGGTTTTCAGCTTTTCTCCAACCGCATCAAGGGCAATCTTCTTTAGCACTTCATTTTCTCCCCATGCCGGCTCAAAGACATCGATATAATTTCTTAGCATCTCTATTAGGTTTTCTTTGCTGTATGCCAGATTCACCTTGAGCTGACTTGCATATTCCCACAAATCCTCTGCCGTTTCTTTCCTTTTTTCAAACTCCTCAAATACCTTCTCTCTCGAGGTTATAATTACCTTACAGTCTTTCCTCCTTACCTCTGTAATAAAGGTTCCTATATCCCTGAAAAGGCTCTCTGCCCCCTTCTCAAATTCTACCTTGCCCCATGGATCTTCAAGATAAATTGCTTTTCCGTCAAACACCGTCTCATGTCTGATAGTCGCCCATTGCTCCTGCCTCCTCTCTTCAGGGATGTAGATAGGTTCGTACCCTTCCTTGGAATACTCGTACAGCACATTTATGGCTGTATAGGACTTGCCCATCTCTGCGTCGCCTATAATGAAAACTATGTTATTCTTCTCCAACGTGCCTTTGATTTTGTGATAAATTGTTGGTTTTACGTACAGTTCTTCTATTTCCCAGTATTCAGTCCTCTGCGAACCTATTTTCTCAAGGAACTCTAAGACCCGTAATCTTTTCTCGAATTCTTTCTGGTTAGCCAGATAGTATCCTGCGGATGGATATGGCTCAGAATATATCCCTGCGGAATCAAGATGTTGGTGTGCTTCCGGAGTGAGGAGGACGAAGGTCTGTTTTATTGGTTCTTTGTGCGTGTCTTTGTAAAATTTTTCATATATGGGTATGATTCCGGTTTTAAGGTATTCTATGGTATCGCCGCTGCGTTGAATCAAGTATGAATCGTCAAACTCTCCAACTCCAATAGCTATTGCAAGAGGTAGATTAGCTTTTAAGACCTCACGGACGGTTTTAAAGGCATCAAAGATACCATTCTTAGCATCCGTAAACGCAAGCCAGGCATCTTCATGCGAATTCTGTATAGGATTAAACTTTGTTATAACCTTACTCGCCTTTAATTCATTCAATCTCCCCTCTATCTTAATTATCTCTCCTTGTCTAATATCCTTGGGAAGATCCCCTGTGATTTCTGCACGTTTCTTTGCTCTTTCTTCATATCCCAGAATGTCCATGTAGATAAGGAATTGTTTCATTTTAGCACCTGTTTTATCTTCACAAACTCATCATTAGGATTTATTGGTAGTCGCAATCCTTTATTCATCAGGTCTTATCCTCCAACCAATCTCAAGCGCTCTCTTATCTGCCGTTGCGGGCAATCTTTTTTTAAAATGAATTTTGAAGGTTTGAACTTCCCCTTTCCTTTTCTCTAAACTGACCCCTGCCGTCAATAGTGGACACCATTTGACTCATGCCGCGATCCTTTTTCC
>CAZYNY010000082.1:0-13326 GCA_964648095.1 uncultured Nitrospirota bacterium
TCGCAAATTGCGACCACCTCAAAAAGCTTAAGTTTTCACCGACTCCGCCATATGCCTTCACAGAACATGGAACAATTATGCTTGCAGAGGAGCGGATAATTTGGTTGCTATGATTGAGACAGACTGGTGGGATTGTGGCATGATCTGGGGGAGCATTCAATTCTGTATTCCCCCTCTTAACTTAACTGACAGTTGGACATTTTTTTGCTGGACAAGGATGATTGATTTTGACCCTTGAGCAGACCATTGATATTATTAGCAAGGATGAAGTTGTTTCAGAAGGGTTTGATGCAGATGCATTAGAGAAGGCCAAGGGCATGGTTACATCCTTTGAGCAGTTTATAAAGGGACATAAAGATGAGATTACCGCCCTCCAAATTCTTTACAGCAGACCATACAAGGCGCGGCTTCGTTTTGAAGATATTAAAGCCCTTTCAGAGGTGATAGAGAAGCCTCCTTATCTATGGCGCATTGACAGGCTCTGGGATGCGTATGCGGCATTGGAAAGGTCAAAGGTCAGGGGTGCAAGCAGCCAGAGGATTCTCACTGACCTTGTTTCATTGATAAGATTTGCAATCCATCAGGAAAATGAGCTTGAGCCATTCAGCGAGCATGTGCATGAAAAGTTTAACGCATAGGATTGCACAGCAGGAATCAGCAGGAAAGAAATTTACGCCCGAGCAGCGGCGCTGGCTTGAGATGATACGAGATCATATTGTTGCTAACCTGAGCATTGAAAGGGATGATTTTAATTATGTGCCTTTTGCGCAGGAAGGCGGGATCGGGAAGGTCTATCAATTATTCGGCGAGCAGTTATGGTCATTGCTTGATGAGATAAATGAGGTACTGGCAGCATGAAAAAATTGCCGATTTCCGAATTAAGATTGAAGGTTGAGGATTTGGCAAAAAGATTATGAGCTTGACCTACTTGTAATTTACTGCTAAATTAAATTGTAGGATAATTTAAATTAGTAGGAGGAATTATGAAAGCAGTAAAAGTATTGCCAAAAGGACAGATTACCTTGCCAAAAGAAATGAGGAAAATCCTCGGCATAAAAGAAGGGGATACGCTTGTTATCGAGAAATCTGACGGAGATATTATTATAAAAAAGGGGAAAACCATTCATGACTATATCGGGTTTTTCTCCAAGCCTGCCGTACCGATAGAGGAAGTAATAGAGAAGGCAATAGAGGAGGCTGTGAATGAGCGTAAATAGGGCAAGCGTAGATACTAATATTCTGCTCAGACTTCTTATTAAAGACGATGATATCAAGAAAAGAGCCTGTGAGAGGCTCCTGGAGAAGGCTAAGCGTAAAGAAATTCACCTTTACATCCTCCCGATAGTAGTCATGGAAATAGTATGGGTGCTGGAGAAATATTACAAACTTGACAGGAAAACGATCAGGGAGCTTACGGAGGCGGTCATGAACACGCCTGAACTTCACATAGAGATGGAGGATGTTTTCAGGAAAGCGCTGAGATTGTATGAAGAAAAGAACGTGAAACTCGCAGATGCAGTAATCGGATACTGGGGTTTGGAAAAAGGCATTTCCATAGTCTATACCTATGATGAAAGAGACTTTAGGAATATCAAGGATATTGAAGTCAGAAAACCCTGACGTTCGCTTGTTAAGTTACTTGATTAATACGTTATCCCTCTGAATTAATCCTGATATCAGCCTTTGCACGCAGCCTTGCCTTAAGCTCCCTGATCTTTTCCCTTGATCTCTCTTCAGTAAGGATCCGGCCAATATTCAGTCTTGCCTCCTCCCGGGAGATACCCGTAAACTCCTTCTTATTTTTCTTCAGATAGCTATCTATATCTTCAGGGGATATAAGTATGAAAAGGTTGATCCTCTGGTCAATAAATCTTTCAATGATAAGTCTGTTTCTTGAAAGCGCATAGAGATCATCCGGTTCAAGCCCGTGCCATGAAAGCTTTTCGCCGGCGCCATTCTGTCCTTTGATCCCTTCCTCAAGCTTCTTTGTCTCTTCTTTGATCTCACCCTCTGTGGGCTCCTCAATGCCAAATCTGGATGCCTCTGTCAATATAAGCCTTTCGTCTATCAGCCCCTGGAGGGCCGCTATCAAGGCATCATCAAGGCTGACGCCCTTATTTAAGATAGAGTAAAATGATATATAGCGCTTCAGGTCTGACAGCGAAATGACCTCATTATTTACTACAGCTATGACCTGATCAACTATCTCGCCGGATGAAAACCTTGCCGGAAATATAATGAGAAATGACAATAACAAAGAGAAGGCCAGGATAGTCCCGTGGCCTCTATCTCCAACCCCTTCATTGTGATTGATAAATGGAGAGGGGGGGCGTGTCCTGATCACATAGCTTCCCGAGAGGAGGTCGTGCAGCGTCCTTCTCCTCCTGTTTAATAATGCAATAAGAAAACCCATGCCAAAAAAGAGGCTTGAGGCAAAGTAGCCAAATGATCTTACAATGGAAGAACCAAGGTTAATATCGCACCCATCCCTTGAGACAACCTTTATTCTAAAGATCATCTTCCCCGGGGTCTGGCCTCCTATAAAACAGAAGGTCGTAAAATATACAATGAACAGCGGAAAGTAGATTAGAAAAAATGAGATGGCCAATTTTATTGCCAGATCGGACGAGAAGAACGTGTTTGTATCTGTAATGCCGAAACTTGCAGCAAGGTAGCCTATAACAAGGAGTATGGCATATAAGGTCTGAATTATAATCAGGTCTGTGGTATAGGCAAATACCCTCCTCCAGAAGCCTGCTATCCTGTTATCAAGGCTGCCGATATTATCCTTGTACACTGCCAAGTCTCCCCAGCTCATATTGTGTAATAGAAATTGCTGCTATGGCCGCTGTTTCGGACCGTAAGATCCCCTGTCCCAATGTGACAGGGATAAACCCCTTCGTACGAGCCCTGCCTACCTCTGTATCTGTGAATCCGCCCTCCGGACCGACCAGAAGACCGATACGCCTTCCGCCCTTTTTTAATATCTCCTTCATGGGTTTTTTCCCCTTTCTTTCCCATAGGATCATTGCAATGTCGAATGGATCCGGGGAGTCAAGATATTCTGAAAACGACAGAGGGGCGCGGACAGAAGGGATATCCCATCTTTCCGACTGTTGTGACGCCTCTTCCGCGATGATCTGCCAGCGTTTCATGTCTTTCATCCCGCCCGACGGTGTTGGTCTTATGACAGACCGTTCTGATATTATCGGTATAATCTCCATGATGCCAAGTTCTGTGGCCTTCTGAACAATCAGGTCCATCCTCTTACCTTTGATAATTGCCTGGGCAAGGACGACAGCCGTGTCACTCACCCTCCCCTCATCTTCGCCGATTACCTCCCCGCTTATATCACTCCTCCCGATACCATCAAGGACGACATGGTACCCCCTCATCTTTTCATCTACCAGGTGAATACGTTCACCTGGCTTCATCCTGAGCGGACCTTTTAGGTGATGTGCAAGCGGACCGGTTATCAGGGCCTTCTTTCCCTGAATATCTTTGGATGATATAAAGAAGTGGGGCAATATAGCCTTCTATTCAAATAGATTCTTTACCTTTTCGAAGATGCCTGACTCCTCATCGGTCTTTTCCTCCGAGGTCTTTGCATACTCTTCCAGGAGTTCCTGCTGTCTTTGGGTCAATTTAGTCGGTATCTTGATATTTACCCTTACGACCTGATCTCCGATCCTGGAGGAATTCCTGAGATTGACGATGCCCATGCCTTTAAGGCGGAAGGTCTTTCCATGCTGGGTTCCAGGCGGGATCTTAAGGCTTACGGTGCTTTTAAGCGTAGGGATTTCTATCTTGCCGCCCAGCGCAGCCTGGACAAAAGAGATCTGTGTGTCATACAGGATATCCCCGTTCTCTCTTGTGAAGAGGGGGTGTTCTTTTACGGTCAGAAAGACATACAGATCACCCGTGGGGCCGCCGTTATCCCCGGGTTCTCCTTCACCGGTGAGTCTTAGCTTTGTGCCTGTTTCTACGCCAGGCGGTATTTTTAATGAGAGGGTCCTCTCGGTATGTATCTTCTTATCTCCTTTGCATTCCGAGCACTTCTCGGTTATGATCTTTCCCTCTCCAAGGCAGTGATTGCATGTCCTGCTTACTGAAAAAAACCCCTGCTGGAACCTGATCTGTCCGCTCCCCTTGCATGTTGTGCAGGCCTTGAAACTTGAGGCCGACTTAGCGCCTGTACCGTTGCAGGAGGTACAGTTTATCCATTTTGGGATCTTTATTTTAGTCTCTAATCCAAAGGCGGCATCTTCAAAGGATATCTCGAGGTTATACCGCAAATCAGCCCCCCTGGCTGGGCGCCTCCCCCTTGATGTAGTACCGAAGAAATCCTCAAAGATATCGTTGAAGATATCACCGACGCCCCCGGATTCATGTCCGCCGAAACCGCCAAATCCCTCAGGTCCCTGGGTATGACCGAAGAGGTCGTAGCTCTTCCTCTTTTGAGGATCACTCAAGACCTCGTATGCCTCGCTGATCTCCTTGAACTTCTCTTCAGATTCCTTCTTGCCTTGGTTTTTATCCGGGTGATATTTTATCGCAAGTTTGCGATAGACCTTCTTTAGTTCCTCGTCATTTGTATCCCGGTTGACACCAAGTATCTCGTAATAGTCCCTCTTGACCACTATATACTCCTTTATCATCTAAGGGGCTTGTGTCGCCCCCTCCACAGCAAAGCCTGCGGAGCCTCCCCCTCAACGCTCGCCTTGCTCGCTGGGTAGATTCCCACGTGCTCTGCCCGTGAAAGATAATAATAAAACCAAGGTTTGAGGCTAAGGTTGAGGCTGAGAATTTACTAAACCTCGACCTGAACCTTAGCCTTATTTTTTGTCTGTTTCTTCAAAATTGGCATCTACCACCTTCTCTCCGCCCTCACTTCCCTTCTGTTCTGCCTGCCCTTCTGGAGCGGCTGCGCCGGCATGGGCTGTCTTCTTGTACATCTCTTCTGCAAGCTTGTGGGATGCCTTGCCGAGCTCCTGTGAGGCATTTGTAATAGTAACCGGGTCATTCGATTCCATTGCTTTTTTTGTTGAAGCTATCTTGTCCTGTATATCATTCTTTTCAGCCTCGGATAGCTTATCGCCAAACTCATTTACCGACTTCTCAACGCTATAGATGAGATTATCTGCCTCATTCTTTGCTTCTACGAGTTCTTTCTTTTTCTTGTCGTCTTCGGTATGTGCCTGTGCCTCCTTGACCATCTTGTCGATCTCATCTTTTGAAAGACCGCTTGAGGCGGTAATCTTTATGGACTGCTCCTTCTGTGTTGCGAGATCCTTCGCAGAGACATGTACTATACCGTTGGCGTCTATGTCAAAGGCGACCTCTACCTGAGGAACCCCCCTTGGCGCCGGCGGTAATCCGATAAGTTCAAACTGGCCAAGGAATTTATTGTCTGATGCCATCTCCCTCTCCCCCTGGAATACCCTTATCGATACGGCTGTCTGGTTGTCTGCCGCAGTAGAGAAGATCTGGCTCTTTTTTGTTGGGATAGTTGTATTTCTCTCGATAAGCCTGGTAAAGACACCCCCAAGTGTCTCAATCCCGAGCGACAGGGGTGTTACATCGAGAAGAAGGACATCCTTTACCTCGCCCTTCAGCACGGCTGCCTGTATTGCTGCGCCAACAGCAACAACCTCATCCGGATTTACCCCTTTATGCGGTTCTTTCCCGAAGAATTCCTTTACGATCTGCTGAACCTTAGGCATCCTTGTCATCCCGCCGACCAATACCACCTCATCTATATCCTTTGCCGAGAGGTTTGCGTCCGACAGTGCCCTTCTGCATGGTTCTACTGTTTTCTGTACCAGGTCATCGACAAGCTGCTCCATTTTTGCCCTGGTGATCTTAATTACCAGGTGTTTCGGTCCTGAGGCGTCGGCAGTAATAAAGGGCAGATTGATCTCCGTCTCAAGTGATGATGAGAGCTCTATCTTGGCCTTTTCAGCGGCCTCTTTCAATCTCTGGAGCGCCATCTTATCCTTTTTCAGATCTATGCCCTGGTCCTTTTTGAACTCTTCTACCAGCCAGTCTATTATCTTCAGATCAAAGTCATCTCCACCAAGATAGGTATCTCCGTTGGTAGACTTTACCTCGAAGACACCCTCGCCTATCTCAAGTATTGAGACATCGAATGTCCCTCCGCCAAGGTCGTATACTGCGATCTTTTCATCCTTCTTTTTGTCAAGGCCGTATGCGAGGGATGCGGCTGTGGGTTCATTTATGATCCTCAGGACATTGAGTCCTGCTATGGCGCAGGAATCCTTAGTGGCCTGCCTCTGGCTGTCATCAAAATAGGCAGGAACTGTTACTACCGCCTCTGTGATCTTCTCTCCAAGGTAGTCCTCTGCGGTCTGCCTCATCTTCTGAAGTATCATGGCAGATATCTCAGGCGGAGAGTAGTTCCTGTCTCTTATCTTTACATGGGCATCGCCGTTTGCCGCATCAACGATCTTATAGGGGAGTTTTTTTGTTGCTGAAGATACCTGTGGGGAGGTATACTTCCTTCCCATCAGCCTCTTTATTGAAAAGATCGTATTCTCAGGGTTTGTGATGGCCTGCCTCTTTGCTATCTGGCCGACCAGTCTTTCGCCCTTCTCTGTTATTGCAACCACCGACGGGGTGATCCTGCTCCCCTCTGAATTGGCGATTACAACCGGATCACCTCCCATCATTACAGCTACGCAGGAGTTGGTAGTACCGAGGTCAATCCCAATAACCTTTCCCATGAATCTCCTCCTATTCTAATCTGGCAGCGATCAATCTTCGTTGTCGCTAAAGTTGTTAACCCTCTTCCTGGAGATATTTACAAGGGCAGGACGCAGGATCCTGTCCTCCAGGAGATACCCCTTCTGAAGCTCTTGTATTACAATATTCTCATCGTGCTTGTCTGACTCGACCTGACCCAAGGCCTGATGCCTGGAGGGGTCAAAAGGTTCCCCGATCGATTGAACCACCTTAACGCCAAAGCGGCCCAGGGAGTCCAGAAACTGCTTATACGTAAGCTCTACGCCCTCGACCAACCCCTTAAGGTCGCTCGTCTCCTTTGAATGGAGTATTGCCCTCTCAAGGTTGTCGATAGCCGGAAGCAGTTCCTTCAAGATCTTTTCATTGGCATATCTGGCAGATTCCATCTGCTCTTTCATGTTTCTCTTCTTGTAATTCTCAAAGTCGGCACAGATACGGAGATATTTGTCATTCAGACTCCGAAGCTCCTCATCCTTCTTTGGCACCTCCCGTCTGAGCCTTTCGATTTCCATCTCAGGCGTTTCCTGTGTGCCTGCCTGCCCTTCTTCCTCCGGCATTGCAGACATTCCTGGTTCTTGCTCCAGGTTCTTATCCTCTTCCAACGATTATCACCTCATATTTAACAAGGAGAGATAAAGTAACTACAAAGAAATGAAAAATAATTTTCCTTATATCTCTTCCAGGTATTTACTAAGCATCTTGGCAGTATAATCTACAACAGGGATCACCTTTGAATACTCCATACGGGTAGGTCCTATTATCCCGAGTATACCGAGTGTCTGATTGCCCCTTTTATAAGTGGAGACGACAAGACTGCAATCCTCTATCCCAAGAAAAGAGTTATCTGATCCTATGGATACCTTTACCCCTGCGGAATCTATAAACCTCTCAAGGATCTGTACCATATTGTATTTTTCATCAAAGGCCTTGAATATCATCTTCATCTTTTCTGCAATCGCAAACTCCGGGGTGTCCAGGATATTGGACGCACCCTCCAGATAGACCTCCCCCTCACCGGGTATGTCCATGGACTCCCTGGCGAGCTGAACAGCCCTTAGCATGAGCCTGTTGTATAATTTCTTATCCTCCTCTATCTCGGACATAAGCCTGTTCTTTATATCCTGAAGACTCATCCCGCTGAACCGGCTGTTCAGGTAAAGGGCTATCTTGTCCAGTTCTGACCAGGATAAGTCATCATCGGTCTCAATAATCCTGTTGTAGAGCATCCCATCGTCTGAGATATAGATTGCCATTATATGTCTTTTTCTGATGGGTATGAATCTAATCTGGTTGAGGATCATCCTCGAAAAATTCGGACAGAGGACAAGGCCTGTATAGTGTGAGAATACGGACAAAAACCTGGATGTCTCATGAAGGAGTTCTCTTACGTCCTCTATCCTGAGGCGTTGATATACCTCCTCGAGATTCGGATCCCCTGCTTCCCATTGGTTTTCTTTCAGGAGGCCATCTACGTAGAACTTGTATCCTTTCTCTGTCGGGATCCTCCCTGCAGAGGTATGGGGCTGGACCAGATATCCCATTTCCTCCAGATCGGCCATAATATTTCTAATAGATGCCGGACTCAGGCCAAGATCAAAATCCTTTGTAAGGGTCCTGGAGCCTACAGGATAGGCCTTCTTTATATATGAATGGACAACCGTCCTTAATATTTCACAATTTCTTGGACTTAATTCCAAACTTAGCACCCCCTCAAGGAGTCTTATCCTAATTAGCACTCTATCGCTGAGAGTGCTAATAAGTTAGCAAGGTTGATAAAAAAAGTCAAGTGGAAAATCTATCTGGAAATGATTCCTGAGAATTTTGATAGCTGTCCTTTGAGGTTGGTTATCACCTTAGATTCTGCGCTCATGTCTCCTCCATCTCCTTGTCTGATAAGGGTTTGCACCAGAGAGAGGATATTAAACTAAAGGAATCTTTTAACATGTCAAAGAAAATCTTGAGTTATACTTGTGTTTTTGGGTTTTATTTATTATTTCAAGAGGTTAGAAGCTTGTATGAGGAAAAACTCAGGAAACTCCAGGATTTTAAGATTAAAAACAACCAAGCTGACAGGAGACTATCTTTATCTTAATCCCTTCAGCGGCCTTACCGACCTTCCAGACAGGGAGTCTCAGCTTTTCCGCAAGCTCAAAGGCATTTGAACAGGAGAGCTTTCCATCCCTTGCGGCCTTCATTATCTCTTCATTAAGATCTATTTCCATAAGTTCTCCAATTTTTACCCATTATTCGTAGCATATTTATTATCTTCAATGCAATTTCCCTGATTTCAAACCTTGACATAATACCTGTGGGGATGTTAAGCTATCAACATAAAAAGTAATTATCTCTGGAGAAATTTTATAATGATAGAAGGTAAGGTTAGGATCACAAAGGAGACTATAATCGGAGATGCCATAAG
Source organism: uncultured Nitrospirota bacterium (assembly GCA_964648095.1). Lineage (GTDB taxonomy): Bacteria > Nitrospirota > Nitrospiria > JACRHA01 > JACRHA01 > JACRHA01. Next base: position 9,182 of record CAZYNY010000082.1, read on the forward strand.
GATAAACCCCGTGGCAGAGAGTATAATTGCAAAACATTTTGGAGCCGGCTGCTTCTCCTGTCCGGGCATCAAGTCAGAGACAATAGCCTTTGGGGCCTCCATGCATGGCCTAGATCCTGATCTCGTTGTCAAAGAGATAAATGAACTCGCTTAGAGATAGCTTAATTTAATCAGTCCCCTTCTGATGTCATCATTAACTTTTCTATATCCTTCAATGGTCCCGACATCTGACCAGTGTCCCTTCATTATGTGTCCGTAGACCACCTCATTCTTCGATAACATTTCTATGTAGGCATCTATGACCGAATAGTATTGGCCTTCTGGAATATATTGAAAGATCTTTGGCTCAATAATATGAATTCCGGCAAACATATAACTACTTAGACCCATAACCGGACATACAGGTCTGTCAAGGATCTGCCGGACCCTTACATCCTTGTCTGTCTTTACCGAACCGTAGAGGTCAGGATTGTCATTCTCTCGCAGCACCATGGTGGCTATGCCTCCATGCCTTTGATGGAATTCCAGGAGGTTGTTAATATTGATATCTATCAGTATGTCTCCGTTTATAACGAGAAAGGCAGCATCAGAGAGGAAGGCCTGGGCCTTCTTTATGCCCCCGCCGGTACCCAGGATTATCGCCTCCCTTGAATAGCTGATCCTTATACCCCACCTGCTCCCATCCCCCAGTGCTTTTTCTATCTGTTCTCCCAGGTGATGAAGATTAATAATAATATCTTTAATCCCGTATTTTTTTAAGAGGAGCAGGAGATATTCTATTAACATCCGATCCCCTACAGGTATGATAGGTTTCGGTGTATTGTTGGTAATAGGGCGGAGCCTTGTTCCCAGGCCTGCTGCAAGGATCATGGCCTTCATCTTCTAGGCGATCTCCACGATATACTTGGAAAGGATCGCTTGAAGAGAGTTTAGATCGGCATATTTTTGAAGGTTTTTTTTGATATAGTTAAGGGTAGCTGGTATATACTGAATATAGTTGTCATTTTTCTTGACCTCTTTAATATATACAAATCTTCCGACAGCCTTCATGTTCCTCTGGACAGACATGATATCAAATATCCGCCTGAATCCTTCCCTTTCAATTGTTACCCCCTCTGTCTCCATCCGCCTTTCAATATAGTATTCTATCAGAGTATCTAACAGGGTCTCATTCAACTCCATATAAGAGTCCCTTAGGAGTGATGCAAGGTCATAGACAGGCGGTCCCATTAGGGCATCCTGAAAATCTATCACCCGGACCCTTTCTTCCTTGATCATTAGGTTTTTGCTGTGGTAGTCCCTATGGGTGAGGCATTTAGGTTCTTCAGCAAGGATCTTCGATATAAAATAGAATATTTCCCTTATTTTATTCCTTTCTGAATCTGGGATCCTTATCCCGGATCTGGCCTCTACCCCATATTCAATATAGTGGTCAAATTCCCACATCAAAAGTGGTATGTCAAATCCCCTGCCGGAAGCAATGCAGTCATGATCGAGCCCCTTTGTAGCGGATATTTGTATCATTAGCAGCTCATCGATCGCCTTTTTATAATATTTCTCCTGAATGTCAGCGGCAGATCTTTTCAGGACTTCATGCATGGTGGAATCGCCCAGATCCTCCAGGATCAATATCCCTTTCTCCCTGTCATAATAATAGATCTCCGGCACCCCGATACCGTACAAAGAAAGAAATCTCGATATGTTGATATAGGGCAGTTCCGTGACATGGGCATTACTTGATGTGACCTTTTCTTCGGACGCCTTGAACGCCTCGGGTTCTGCAAGCTCCATGATAATATAGGATGACTGGTTTTTGTTGCTGATCCTATAATATGTCCTGTTCGAGGCATCACCAGTCAGCCTCTTGAGGCTGAACCCGTCATATATAATACCGGCTTTGTTTTTTAAGATCCTACAGACATCTTCTTCAAGCATACCAATATATTGCCATTCCAGGTTGGTTGTGTCAAACCATCTTTTGTGATATCCTCCAAAAGAATCTGGTCAAGAAAGGTTAATTATGGAAACGCATATAGAACGTTGGCTTGTCGGTACGGCTGCCCTAATCTTGCTCCTCATCGTGGCATATCTGGTGTTGTCACCTTTTTTTATCCCTGTTGCCTGGGCTATTATTTTGGCGATCTCCACATGGCCTATATTTCGCAAGGTAAGGGCTTTTTTAGGCGGTCGTGATGGATGGGCCGCCATGGTAATGACATCTCTTTTGGTTTTGGCAGTAGTAGGGCCAGTAGTGATCCTTTCTATATCATTGGCAGAAGAGGTTAAGGCTGTTTATACCTCCGTTCAAGCCTGGCTTATTGAGGGCCCCCCGAAGCTCCCCCCCTTTTTTGATGGGATCATGAAGGAATGGTTTCCCAGCCTATACTCGGATATAGGGTCCTGGCAGACATTTATCCGGGAGCAGGAGTCAAAAAGGATTAAAGGACTACTTGCGTCCAGCCGCAACGTTGGGCTGAATCTTGCAAAGACCGGCCTCACCATCCTTACTTCATTTTTTATTTATCGACACGGGGAAGGGCTAGTAACTCAGACACGTGCTGTCTTTCAGCGATTGGCTGGTGAAAAGATCTGGCAGCTCCTTCATCCAATAGGGGAGATGATAAGGGCAGTGGTATACGGCCTCCTGCTTACAGCGGCAGCGCGGGGAATCCTCGGAGGTCTTGCTTACTGGGTAGTAGGCCTGAAGGCGCCCATACTGCTTGGTACGGTTACCGCATTATTGGCTCTTATCCCATTTGGGCCCACACTCATCTGGGTTCCATCCGGACTTTGGCTTTTAAGTCAGGGTGCCTTCTGGCAAGGGGTAGCACTGCTTATATGGGGGGTAGTCGTGATTAGCTGGATTGATAATATTATGCACTCCCTCTTTATTAGCAGGGCTACACGAATCCCCTTTCTTCTTGTCTTTTTCGGTGTAATGGGCGGGCTTCTATCCTTTGGGCTTATAGGCCTTTTTTTAGGTCCTATAATCCTCTCCGTAGTCCTTACCCTCTGGCGTGAATGGGCAGAGGAGGTGCAGGCAACGGAAAAACCTCTTCCTCGAAATTAGTGACCTAGAAACTGATATTTAGCCTAAGATTGAAGGATGATACCTCTGAGATATCATATTCCCCTACGACACTGAAAGGCAGGAGTGACGCCTTAAGACCTATAAATCCCCTTGTCTTGCTTGATGACTCCTTTTCAAGGCCGGCAATGTCGCTGTTGGCCCTGATCCAGATCTGTCCCACTCCGGCATATGGAGTCAGAAAGAAGATTCCCTTGCTGACTGAAAGGTCTGCGCCAAATGTCTGGAGGTCAAGATCTGATACGCCCATAAGCCTTGTATAAGAACCCCTGATTGCGACGGCAGGTGTTGCAGCAGTGCCTGTTAAGATGGCCCATTTTACTTCACCGCCGGCCAGCGATATATCACTGTTTGGGACCTTTGAATATATTGCACCCAGGTCAATCCCGAAGGGGAGTCCTTTCTGGATATGGAGCTTGGGAAAAACAAGCGTGCCCGGAGGATCGTTCATTACGTCTCTGAACAGAACCTCGTCTATATTTACTGCTGTAAACTCTATCCCCAAATCAAATCCGGTAATCCCCAGGTTTTCGGCCGGGGCAAGCGGTACGTATGCTATTGCCAGGCCCAGCTCTTCTGTTACCTCCCTAAACGTCGACTGAGGGAGTCCTGCCGGTATATTTATGTCAGCGTCAGCGGCCAGGAGATGCCCTGAGGCGAGGAGGATCAACAATAATGAGAATATAATCTTATTTATCATGAAAAAATCTTAATGAATGTATTTTCTAAAGTCAACTATTATCTTGTTTTTGAATTTCACTTAACAACTAAGATATAGCGATGCCTCAACATATCTAAGTTTCAGATGGATAAGATTTGGTAACGGAAATCGAAGTCAGACCCATCTTCGAAGGGATAGCAATCTATGCTATCTTGGATTTCTTCCGAACCTTGAAAAAATACGGGCATAAAACCTTGACAGCCTTGTTCCTTCCAGCATCTACTTTACTCCTGCCGCATCTTCTGGCAAAAGAGAAATCTTTCTAAGAAAGATCCACCCCACAATCCCTGCTATAAGTGATGCCGTCAGTATTCCCAGCTTGGCTGATGAAAGAAG
>CAZYNY010000083.1:0-13306 GCA_964648095.1 uncultured Nitrospirota bacterium
GTTACTTCAGAACAAGTTTGTCTGATTTCTAGGGATTCTTTCTTTGACACTTATATTCCATGTGGGATACAAGGTCTTGTCCTACAAAGAAATCTCCCTAGACGTAAATTTGATCCTGAGAAGTGCCTGTGATAAGGAGAGCAGGAATAACAACCATAAATTATCAACTATCCACAAACTCCTTCAACTCCTTGCCGGCTTTAAAAAAGGGGACTTTTTTCGCAGGGACATTAACCTGTGCCCCTGTCTTCGGATTTCTCCCTACCCTCATCCTCCTATCCCTTAACCTGAAGCTCCCGAATCCTCTAATCTCTACTTTGTCGCCCCTTGCAAGGGCATCCTTGATGCTGTCAAAGATAGAATTTACTATGATCTCCGTCTCTCTAGCCGTCAGGCTGTTAACTTTTTCTGAGATCTTTTCTATCATATCTGCCTTGGTCATGGAATAAACCTCCTGTTGCTAATATAGTTGAACCTGAGAAGCTGGCCTTTAATACCAATTTGCCTTCATTCGGCTACCTGCGTTGGCTTCGTCGTCGGCTCCTCAACGTACAAACCGTACGCCTACGTCGCCTCCTCCTCGCCGCCTTGGTATCCTGTTGAATGCGAATTGCTATAAAAAGGATAGGATACCAGGAAGGTCATGGGAAACAGATTCTAATATGCAAGCATGTATTTAAGGCTTATTGTCCCATTCCTTGAAGGCGCAATCTTCTCCATATTTAACAGGCTAAAATCCCTTAAGAAGTCAATAATAGAAAAGCGTTTTTTTGTCTCGACAATTTTAGGTTTACCTTTTATCCCAACGGCGTCAGCCGCTATCTTTATGGCGTCCTGAAGACCTCCAAGTTCATCAACAAGCCCTAACTCCTTTGCCTGTCTTCCGGTGAAGACCCTTCCATCAGCAAGCAATCTTATGTCTTCCCTTTTAAGGCCCCTTCCGGACGCTACGGCATCAATAAACTGACCATGAATATCATCAAGAAGACCTTGAAGTATACCCTTCTCCTTTTCGCTCATCTTCCGAAAGGGAGATCCAATATCCTTGACCTCGCCGGATTTAATTACTACACTCTCAATCCCGACCTTATTCAGAAGACCCTCGAAATTTGCAAGCTCCATAATGACACCGATGCTGCCGGTCAAGGTTCCCGGGTTGGCAATTATCCTGTCCGATGCTGATGCTATATAATATCCCCCTGAGGCTGCCACAGAACCCATTGAGACAAAGATCTTCTTGTTGCCCTCGTCCTTGACCTTCCTGACCTCCTCATATATCTCCTGAGAAGGAACCACCCCACCGCCAGGACTATCGATCCGCAGGATAATGGCCTTAATAGACCTGTTCTGACTATACCTCTCAAGCTCCTCTATTGTAGAGCCTGAATCCAGTATAATACCCGTGATCCTGATTATAGCAATCCCATCATCCGTTATTGGTGATCTTTCGATAAGAATGGTCGAGCCATAAACAAAGATAAAAAAGAAGACTGCTATAATGATGAATATGAGAAAACCTATGAGCAAAGGTCTCTTCTTCATCCGCAGCCCCCCTCGTTATTTCTCATTCTTTTTCTTCTTGCCGGCAACTGAACCTATGTTCATCTCGGCCTCTCCCTGCGACTTATGATACTCCTCCGTGTCCTTCCTCTCGACATCCCTCTTGTATGCCTTAATAGAAAGACTAATTTTGCGCTCCACAGTATCCACCTTAATAATACGGGCAGTTACCATGTCATTGGCCTTGATCTTTTCTTCGATCTTCTTTGAGGGCTCAAGATCTATCTCACTTATATGAATAAGCCCGTCTATCCCGTCTTCAAGTTCTACAAAGATACCAAAATCCGCTATCTTAACAACCTTTCCGTTAACATGATCTCCAATTTTATATTTCTCCGGTATCTCCTTATCCCATGGATCAGGCGTAAGCTGCTTATATCCAAGGGATATCCTTTCTTTCTCCTTATCTATCTTAAGGACAACTGCGTCCACCTTCTGGCCCTTCTTGAATATCTCGGATGGATGGGTAAGCCTCCTTGTCCAGGACATATCCGACAGATGTATCAGTCCGTCTATGCCGTTATCAAGACCAACGAAGACACCGAATTCAGTTATGCTCCTTACCTTCCCTTCAACCTTTGTTCCTACCGGATATTTCTTCTCTATTATCTCCCATGGGTTCGCCTCAAGCTGCCTCATGCCGAGCGATATCTTCCTCTCTGCCTTGTCCAGACTTAAGACTACGGTATTCACGATATCTCCAACGGCGACAACCTTTGATGGATGCCTGACATCATGGGACCATGACATCTCTGATATATGAATAAGACCTTCAACACCTCCTTCAAGCTCTACAAAGGCCCCATAGTCTGCCAGACTGACGACCTTTCCTCTGACCCTTGATCCTATCGGATACTTCTTTTCTATCTCGCTCCAGGGATCCGGCGACATCTGCTTAAAACCCAAAGACACCCTCCCTGTCTCCTTGTCATATCTTAAGATTGTCACCTTTACCCTATCCCCTACCATAAAGTGCTCGGATGGGTGATTTACCCTTCCCCATGATATGTCGGTTATATGAAGAAGACCATCTATGCCGCCTAGGTCTATAAATACACCGTATTCCGTTATATTCTTTACTATACCTTCTACAACCTGTCCTTCCTGTAGCGCCGAAAGCGTCACCTGTCTCTTCTTGTCACGGGCCTCCTCAAGCAAAATCCTCCTGGAGACGATAACATTTCCCCTCCTGTGGTCAACCTTGATTATCTTCATGGGAAATGTCTTGCCGATCAGTTGATCAAGGTCCTTAACAGGACGGAGATCTATCTGAGAACCTGGCAGGAACGCCTTGACTCCAAGGTCTACTATCATCCCTCCCTTTATCCTGGAGATTACCTTTCCATCGACAATATCACCATCGGAATGGGCCCTCTCAAGGTCTTCCCATACCTTCATCTTGTCTGCCTTATCCTTGGAGAGGATCGGATTCCCGTCGTCATCCTCTCTCTCCTCAAGATAAACGCGGATCTTTTCTCCTACAACAAGCTTTGAGACCTCACCCGGAGAAAATTCCTCCAGCAGGAGAATGCCCTCAGACTTATATCCAATATCCACCACTACGCCATCCTTCTGGACAGATACTATAGTACCTTCGATAATGGTACCCTCCTCAAGATTCTTGAAGCTCTCCTCATACAGCTCTGCCAGCTCGACTGATGCCTCGCTCCATCCCTTCTCAGTCACAATATGCTCTTTCTCTCTTGCCATAAAGATTATACCTCCTGGTTCTTTATTTTTTTTAAACGATCTACTACGCCCTCTATCAACCAGATAGGGGTGGAAGCGCCGGCAGTTATGCCAACCCTTCCGATATTTTTAAACCATGCATCATTAATTTCATCTTCAGTCTCAATCAAACGGACATCCCTGCCTGTCTCGCGGCATATCTTCGCAAGCCTTGTAGTATTGGCGCTGTTTCTTCCGCCTATCACAAGCATAAGGTCAACCTTCCTTGCAAGCTCAACAGCCTCTTCCTGTCTTAACCCGGTTGCGTCGCAAATTGTATTATATATCTTAACCTCTTCGGCATCTTTTAAGCATTTTACTATAATATCTGAAAATTTGCTATAGCTCTGTGTTGTTTGCGTAAGTATCCCGATTTTTTTACTTTTGAGCCGGTCCCTTATCGAGTCGTAATCCTCTCCCACGATGCAATCCCCGCCGGCATGGCCAATTATGCTCTTCACCTCAGGGTGCTGCTCATCACCTACAAGGATAACCTGATATCCCTCTTCCACAAGCCTCCTTGCATATTGCTGTGCCTTCTTAACAAAGGGGCAGGTAGCATCAATTATGTTTAACCCCCTGGATCTTGCATCATCGAGGATTTCAGGAGAAGAGATGCCGTGGGATCTTAGTATTAAAGAACCCTCTTTGACCTTGTCGATTGAGTTTACCTGTCCCACCCCCTCCTTGGCCAGCGCCTCCACAACCTGGGGGTTGTGGATTATCGGGCCAAGACTATATATATCCTTCTTATGACTTTTTACGGCATCGAAGGCGAGGTTTACTGCCCTCTTGACGCCAAAACAGAACCCTGAATTCCTGGCAACTATTATCTCCATCAATCCATCCCCTTTGCCTTGGCCTCAAGATCCCCAATCGCCCTCATTATCTCCTCGCTGATCTCCGTATATAACTCCTTCCCCTTCTTAACATTTTTCAAACTTGAAAAGTCTAATGGATTGCCAAGATATAATCTTACAGGATTGAGCCTTATTCTTCTTGCACCCCTTGGTAATACGCTGTCGGTGCCCATAATAAAGGAAGGTATTACCATGGCCCCTGACAGGGCTACGACCATGCCGATGCCCCTCTTTGGGTCACTCAGTCTGCCATCCTTGCTTCTTGCGCCTTCCGGGTAGATAACAATTACCCTCCCATCTCTTAACCTCTTTGTTGCCTCTGAGATTGCCCACCTGTCTATTGAACCCCTTTTAACAGGAAATGTCCCCAGCCTCTTTAAGATCCAGCCAAAAATCCTGTTATTGAAGAGTTCTGACTTTGCAACAAAATCAGCCCTCCTTGCTATGCCACATGCCAGAAAGGGAATATCAAAATAACTGGCGTGGTTTGAGGCTATTATAACCCCTCCCTCCTTTGGGATATTTTCCGCTCCGAAGACCCTAAACTTAAAAAAAAGCCAAATAAGTATAGCGAGTATCCCCTTTACAATGGTATAAAACATATTCAGGAACAATCAATCCTATTTTTTATCTCCTTCAGCATCAGGTCAGCCACATCAGATAATGTTTTATCAGTATTATTTATAACTATAGCATCAGAGGGGGACATAAGGGGCGCAATTGTCCTGGTTTTATCCTTCCTGTCCCTCTCTTCTATCTCCCTGATAGTGAGGTTGAGATCAACATCAAAACCACTCGATCTAAGCTCCTTCCATCTCCTCTCACCCCTCACCTTGATATCTGCATCCAAATAAAATTTTATGTCAGCCTCAGGGAATACAACAGTACCCGTATCCCTTCCTTCGATTACAACATTCCCCTTCCTGCCAATATCCTGCTGAAGCTTTAATAAACCCTTCCGGACGGCGGGGAAAGCCGAGATCTCTGATGCCATCCTGCTTACTTCCGGCCCCCTTATCTCTTCGGTTATATCCATGTGATCAGCCATGATCCTGAATTCATCATCCATCTTTTTAACATCTATGCGGATCTTTTTACAGATCCTTTCGATCCCCTCGTTATCTTCAATGCTGATACCTTCCTTCAGGGCCTTCCAGCCGATGGCCCTGTATAGGGCGCCTGAATCAAGATAGAGGAGCCCTAATCTTCCGGCCAGCAACCTTGCAACACTGGACTTCCCGGCCGCTGAGGGGCCATCGATTGTAACTATGATACCATCTTTCATTGAGTAATTAGGGACCTGAGTGTCTCTTTGAATCCGGGAAAGGAGGTATTGATACACCCAGAGTCCTCTACTGTTGTTTCGCCTTCTGCAGCAAGCCCGGCAATAGCCAGAGACATTGCAACCCTATGATCTCCGTGGCTTGAACACGCAGCGCCAAACATAGGTCTTCCTCCTGCGATCCTCAGGCCGTCAGACATCTCCTCAAGGGATACACCGATCCTCCTGAGTTCCGTAACCATTGTTAAAATCCTGTCAGTCTCTTTGACCCTCAATTCTCCTGCGTCCCTTATCACTGTCTCCCCGTCAGCCATGGCCGCAGCAACAGAAAGTATAGGTATCTCATCGATAACCCTCGGTATAATATCCCCCTTAATCTCTATGCCTTTAAGTCTGCTTGACCTCACATATATATCAGAAACAGGTTCGCCTGAGATCATGCGCTCGTTCTCTAGCCTGACATCGGCGCCCATCTCCCTTAATATATCCAGGAGCCCGTTTCTTGTCGGATTAATACCTACGCTTTTTATAAGGATCTCTGATCCGTCGATAATTGTTGCGGCCACGATAAAAAAGGCAGCAGATGAGATGTCTCCCGGCACCTCAACCTTCTGCGCGTTTAGGACACCATTGCCTTCAATAGAAACAAGAGACCCGCTTACATCTATCATTGCACCAAAGAATGAGAGCATCCTCTCCGTATGATCCCTCGACCTTATTGGTTCTGTAATCTGACCCTTTCCGTCGGCGTAGAGGCCCGCAAGAAGGAGGGCTGATTTCACCTGGGCTGAGGCAACAGGCATAGCATAGTTAATCCGGCTCAGTCTCCTTCCTGATATAGATATCGGCGCAAGATTCCCTTCATTTCTCCCGTTGATCTGGGCGCCCATTATCCTCAATGGACCTACAACCCTCATCATCGGCCGTCTCCGTATCGACGGATCTCCTGTTATAACGGAGAAGAAACTCTGGGGGGCAAGCAGGCCCATTAAAAGCCTTATTGAGGTGCCTGAATTACCGACATCAATAACATCCCCGGGCTCCTTTAAGCCGTAAAGACCGACCCCTTTTATTGTCAGCAGGCCGGCCTTGTCCGCGATATCTACCCCCATGCACCGCATAGCATTGAGGGTGTTAAGACAATCCTCTGATGGCAGATAACCTTTTACCTCGCTGTTACCATTTGCAATGGAGCCGATTATTATAGCCCTATGGGTTATAGATTTATCGGATGGGACCGTTATCTCCCCTTTGAGCGCCCCACTCTTTTTAACAGTCAGGCTCTGCATCTAAACCTTTCTTATTAAGATCAGAGATCATCTTTCTTGCATCCTGTGCCCTTTCAAACTCTTTAAGAAGCCGGTCCCAATCCTGATCATTTATAAAATCTTTAAGCCGCTCCATGGTCTTGCTAAAGGATTCAATGGCACCAACTATATTTTTCCCGTTATATAGACAGATATCCCTCCACATCTCAGGAGAGGATCCGGCAATCCTTGTAAAATCCCGGAAACCGCCTGCAGTATAGGAAAGGACCTCCCCTTCATCACCTGACAGATCAATAAGGGTATTTACAAGGGAGTAGGCGACCATATGGGCCAGATGACTTGAAACAGATAATATCCTGTCGTGGGTATCCGGATCCAAAAGCAGGACCCTTGCCCCTGCCTCTTCCCATATCATCCTTACCATCTCCAGTGCCTCCCTGTCTGTTGATCCTGTCGGGGTGATAATACATTTTGCCCCCTTAAAGAGGTCTGTTGACAGACAAGAAGCGCCTGTCTTCTCACTCCCTGCAATCGGATGCGCGCCGACAAACCTTATGCTTCTCCCAAGGATCTCTTCCAGCCGGAAGACAAGCCTCCCTTTTACGCTCCCGACATCGGTTACAATAGTGTCCCTTCCAAGGTCTGATGCTATATCTTTTGCTATCGATTCGAAAGATCCGACCGGTGTGGCCAAAACCACAATATCCGCTCCCGATACGCCGGCCTTGAGATCTTTTGTGAACCTGTCTACAGCACCCAGCTTATAGGCTGCCTTCAGATTCTCAATCCCTCTTCCTATCCCGACGACCTCCCTTGCGATCCCCTTGTCTTTGCATATCTTTGAGATAGAGGCGCCAATCAAGCCGACACCTACTACCGCCATCCTGTTAAATCCTGGTTTCATGGAGGCGCTAGATCTCTCTATCAACAGCCAGGGCAATCCTTCTTAGATCCGTCATCAGGCTCTTGAATTGATCCGGGCGGAGCGATTCTTCGCCGTCTGAGTATGCCTCTTCCGGGTTTGAATGCACTTCTATGAGAAGTCCATCTGCGCCTGCGGCAATAGCGGCCTTTGACATAGGCGCCACAAGATCCCATTTACCAACCGCATGGCTCGGGTCAACTATAATGGGAAGATGGCTTAATTTCTTGATCGCCGGAATGGCGGAAAGATCAAGGGTATTCCTTGTATGGGACTCAAATGTCCTTATCCCCCTCTCGCATAGAATCACATTATGATTTCCCATTGACATGATATACTCCGCAGACATCAGAAATTCCTTAATCGTGGCAGCAAGACCTCTTTTCAGTAATACCGGCTTATCGTACTGGCCAACCTCCTTTAATAGCCTGAAGTTCTGCATATTCCTGGCCCCGATCTGAATAATGTCGGCACATTTCAGCACCTGGTCGATATCCCTCGGATCCATAAGTTCCGTAACAACAGGAAGACCGGTCTTCTTCTTCGCCTCTGCCAGATAGAGAAGGCCCTCCTCTCCAAGCCCCTGAAAGGAATAGGGCGAGGTTCTCGGCTTAAATGCCCCTCCCCGCAGTATGGTAGCTCCGGCATCCTTAATCTCCCTTGCAATCTCAATCAGGAGATCAAGCTTCTCTACGGCACACGGTCCTGCCATCACCTGAATCTTCTTACCGCCGATCTTTATTCCATCGATATCTATCACAGTATCCTCTTTTTTAAATTCCCTGCTTACAAGTTTAAAGGGAGACAGGATCGGCAATACATTCTCCACCCCGGGAAATATAGATATAGGCTGGTTCTGTAACACCCTGTCATCGCCAATGGCGCCTATAATAGTCCGCTCCTTTCCCCTGGAGAGATGTATGGAGAGGCCCAATTCTTTAAGTCTGGCCATTATATGATCTATCTGCTGCTGCGTTGCACCCGGTTTTAAAACAATAATCATATCTTAACCCCTTCCCTGCTTAATACCTTTTTTAATGAATATATAAACCTCCTGTTGTCTTCAGGAAGTCCTATGGTCACCCTTATCCATGACCCTTCAATGTGGCGGACTATAATGCCCTCTTTAAGTAAGGCATTGTATATCTGCTTGCCGTCCCTTCCTGAGTCAAAGTATATAAAATTTGCCTCCGTGGGAATATATCTCAAGCCCATCTCTTTTAATGAATTATAATAATACTCTTTTCCCTCTTCATTGATCTCAAGGCTCTTTCTTATATGTTCATCATCATCAAGTGCACATAGTGCTGCCCTCTGGGCCAGACTATTGGTATTAAAGGGCTGCCGTACCCTGTTCATATAATTGATCAGCTCACTTTTTGCCATACCAAACCCGATCCTCAGGCCTGCCAGGCCATATATCTTGGAAAATGTCCTCAAAATAACTATATTCCTTCCCATCCTCAGGAACCGAAGCGTATCCGGAAAGACTTTGCTCGTTACATATTCCTTGTATGCCTCATCAAATACCACAATAGCATTATCAGGGACCCTATCGAGGAACGCATATACCTCTTCCCCGGTTACTATAGTCCCGGTAGGATTATTAGGATTTGCTATAAACAGCAGACGCGTCCTATCCCCTATCATGGATGCCATGGCCGCAAGGTCATGCCCCTCATTTTTCAGTGGCACTATAACGGCCTTTCCTCCCGAGGCGGTAACAACAAGTTTATATACAATGAAGGTAAGGTCGGCCATGATAGCCTCATCACCGGGAATCATGAATGTCCGGACCAGGAGATCTATGATCTCGTTTGAGCCGTTTCCGAGGATTATCTGTGAAGGGTCAACATCATACCTCCCTGAAAGGACCTCTTTGAGCCGGTATCCGCCTCCATCAGGGTATCTGTTGATCCCGTGGGCCGCTTCAGCTATGGCATCTACTGCCTTCTTCGACGGGCCAAGAGGGTTCTCATTTGAGGCAAGCTTGACAGCGCCTTTTATCCCCAATTCCCTCTCAAGCTCCTCAATGGGTTTTCCCGTAGTGTAGGGAATCAAGCCCTCTATGCCCCTGCTCACAGTTATAACCATCTTTTAACCCTTTTTTGCATAGGAACCCAGTACCTTAAAGAATAGTGTGTGATTTTTGAGTTCATCCAGGACCATCTTTACCTTTTTGTCATCAATATGTCCTTCAAGATCTACAAAAAAGATATACTCCCAGACCTTCTTCCCGGACGGCCTCGACTCAATCTTTGTCAGGTTAATATTATTCTCTTGAAATGGCCTCAGGATATCGTATAACGCCCCTACCCTGTCCTTAACAGAGAACATGACCGATGTCTTGTCCCTTCCTGTCCTCTCCGATGACTTTTCTGATATGACAAGAAACCTGGTAGAGTTGTTTATATTATCTTCGATCCGCTTCTTGATTATCTGAAGGCCATAGAGATTTGCTGCAAGCTCAGAGGCTATGGCAGCCGCAACAGGATCTTCCATGCATATCTCTGCTGCCTTTGCAGTAGAAGAGACCTCGATAACGGGAACATCAGGCATGTTCTCCTCAAGCCATCTCCTGCATTGGGCTATGGCATGGGGATGGGAATATATCTGCTTTACATCAGATATGCTGCCGCCCTTTGAGAGGAGATGGTGCGAGACACCAAGCATAATCTCACCAATAATCTTAAGGGGTGATTCTATAAACATATCGAGCGTATGGTTTACTACGCCCTCCGTAGAGTTCTCTATCGGCACTACACCATAATACGCCCTCCCCCTCTCCACCTCACTGAAGACATCCTTGATGCTGTTAACGGGAATATATGCAGCGGAGAAGCCGAACTGCTGTATGCAGGCCATGTGCGTAAAGGTGGCCTTTGGTCCAAGGTATGCAACCTTTAGCGGCCCCTCTAATGCCAGAGACGCAGATATTATCTCCCTGAAAACCACCTTCAGGGAGTCATTGGGAAAGGGGCCTTTATTTATCCTCTCCAGCCTCGAATAGATCTCTTTCTCTCTGCTTGGTGTATATAACTCCGCATTCTTTTTCCTCTTTTGCCTTCCGACCTCAATTACGATCTTCGCCCTCTTATTGAGGAGACCAAGGATCTTCTCATCGATCCCGTCGATCTCCTCCCTTAGCCGGCTGATCCCCTTTAACCCTTTATCATCCCTGTTCATAACAGTTTTATATACTACCCTAATTACTCCTTTAGTTGCAATAGGTTAAGAGAAAAAGGTTACAGGAGTTTGCCTTGACGATCTTTTATCTCGTTAATATTGAAATGCCTGAAGGCGAGCGGTGTTGCAATCCTTCCCCTGGGTGTCCGGTCGAGGAACCCCCCTTGAATGAGGTAGGGCTCATAGACATCCTCAAGTGTATCCTTCTCTTCATGCAGCGCAGCAGCAAGTGTCTCGATACCCACAGGTCCTCCGCCAAATTTCTCAATTATGGTGAGGAGGAGCTTCCTGTCCATCTGATCAAAGCCCTTTTCATCGACCTCCATAGAAGTCAGGGCAGCCTTTGCAGCGTCAACACCTATCTTTCCGTCGCCCTTTATCTGGGCAAAGTCCCTGACCCTCCTCAATAGCCTGTTTGCTATCCTCGGCGTCCCCCTTGACCTGCCCGCAATCTCCCCGGCCCCATCCTGATCTATCGATATGTCCAGTATCGTTGCAGAGCGCTTAACTATCTCCTCAAGCTCGGAGGCCGTATAAAATTCCAGCCGGTTAATAATACCGAAACGCTCTCTTAATGGGGATGTAATAAGCCCGGCCCTGGTGGTTGCGCCTATCAGTGTAAACCGCGGAAGATCAAGTCTTATACTCCTTGCAGACGGCCCCTGCCCGATTATAATATCAAGCTTGAAGTCTTCCATGGCCGGATACAGGATCTCCTCTACGGCAGGATGGAGGCGATGTATCTCATCAATAAAGAGGATATCCTTCTCGTGGAGATTGGTTAAGATGGCCGCCAGATCGCCGGCATGTTCAATGGCAGGACCGGATGTTACCTTAAGGCTGACGGCCATTTCCTTTGCAATAATATATGCAAGCGTGGTCTTTCCGAGACCCGGAGGACCATAGAATATTACATGATCAAGTACATCATCCCTCTGTCTTGCCGCCTCGACAAATATCTTTAAATTCTCTTTGATCCTTTTCTGGCCGATATATTCATTAAAGGTCGCAGGCCGCAGCGATGTCTCGTACCGCTTCTCCTCATCATTTACCTGGGAAGTAAGTATACTTTCCTTAGGCATCTGTATCTCCGGCATTACGGGAAGAGTCCCCTGGCAAGTTTTGCCTCTGATATCTTATTGATCCCAAGCATCAGCGCCGCCATCCTCATATCGACATTCCTGGACAAAGAGAACTCGAGTACATTCCGGAATGCAGACCTCATCACCTCGCCGAGCTGCTCATAAACCTCCTTCTCCTTCCAGAAAAGCCTCTGAAGGCCCTGCACCCACTCAAAATAAGAGACCGTAACACCGCCTGAATTGGCCAGGACATCGGGTATAAGAAAGATCCCCCTTTCATTTAGGATCGGATCAGCCTCGGGTCTTGTAGGACCATTTGCACCCTCGCAGACTATCCTGCACTTGAGCCTGCCGGCATTTTCTTCCGTGATCTGCTCTGAGATAGCAGCCGGTATCAGGACATCACAATGAATCTCTAATAAATCCTCGTTGCTTATATGATCTCCGTCCTTGAATCCCTCCATATATCTATTCTTCTTTATATATTCATTTATAGCAGGGATATCCAGCCCCTCCTTATTATATAGGCCCGATTTAACATCGCTTACAGCAACTACCTTGCAGCCTGCTTCATAAAGAAGTCTTGCTGCATGAAAACCCACATTACCGAATCCCTGGATCGCAACAGACTTCTTGTCAGGATCTATCTTAAGGTGCTTAAAGGCCTCCATAATGACAAATACAATCCCCTTTCCTGTTGCCTCCGTCCTTCCGACAGACCCCCCTATGCTGATGGGTTTCCCTGTAACAATTTCAGGGACAGCATAACCCTTGAACTGGCTGTACGTATCCATAAACCAGGCCATGATCTGTTCATTTGTACCCATATCCGGCGCTACCACATCCACATCCGGCCCGATCATCTGAATGATCTCCGCGGTATACCTCCTGGTCATCTTCTGAAGTTCATTCCTCGACATAACCGTGGGATCACATGCAATACCACCTTTGGCGCCGCCAAAGGGGAGGCCCACAAGCGCACACTTCCATGTCATCCACATGGCAAGGGCGCATACCTCTCCCAGGTTTACACTGGGACTGTATCTGATCCCGCCCTTAGATGGTCCCATGGTATTATCATGATGGACGCGATACCCGCGGAAGACCTTTACCGATAGATCATCCATCCTTACAGGAACGCTAACCATCAAGGCCCTCTTAGGTACTACAAACCTCTCCCAAATATTCGGATCAAGATCGAGTTTGCATGCGGCCCGTTCAAACTGGGTGACTGCCATCTGATAGATAGGCGTGTAATATTCCGGGAGTACTCTCTTCTCCTTTAGCATGGCTCCATGATAAACAAATAGAGGTGTGGTGTCAAACGCACCTAATACCGGCGGGCGGCTCCAGTGAGAGTTAGCCTGTCTTCCGCAGTTTGGTGTCAGGTTTTGATATTTCAGGTAGGGATCAGAGAT
>CAZYNY010000084.1:0-277 GCA_964648095.1 uncultured Nitrospirota bacterium
ATACTGTAACCCCCTTTTTAATTTTGTCGGTTAAGTAAGTCGTAATTATAAAACCCTCTCCGTCAAGATGACGGCAAACAACACAGAGAAAATATTTATCGTAAGGAGCATAGTAAAGATATACTTTTTCATCATCTTTGCTGAGTCTAACATAAACAGGATTCCTTAATGTTTCTTTAACCTGTTCCTCCAGCCCAATTATTGATTCATGTTTGTCTGTGATATAATCCCAATGCCGTTTAGTTACCCTGATGCGCTGACCGAATTTAGAAAACGT
>CAZYNY010000084.1:287-11437 GCA_964648095.1 uncultured Nitrospirota bacterium
GAATATGAAACTTTATACAGTTTTTTACATCCTAATTATAGGAAATGATACATACATTATTATGCCAAATCATTTTCATGGCATTATCATTCTCGTAGGGGCAAACCTATGTGTCTGCCCAGATAATAAATGCGAGAAAAATAGGGGCGAACACGCAGGTTCGCCCCTACATAAAATCGTACAATGGTTTAAAACCTCTTAGAATGATTAACCGCCAATCAGCTTTAATATCCCGTTCAAAAGATCTGCAGGCGTGGGCGGACAGCCTGGTATATATGCATCTACTGGTATGATCTTCCCTATTCCGCCCAGGGAGGCATAGCTTTCTTCGAATATACCGCCGTTAAATCCGCAGTCCCCCACCGCAACGACAAGTTTTGGCGGAGGCGTGGCATTGTATGTCCTCAGGAGCGCCCTTTCCATGTTTATGGTCAAGGGGCCGGTCACAAGGAGCATATCCGCAAACCTTGGAGAGGCAGTAAAATACATACCAAATCGCTCGCAGTTATAGATAGGGTTATTCATGGCATGTATTTCAAGTTCACAGCCGTTACATGAACCCGCATCTACTGCCCTTATGGTGAGGCTTCTCCTGAAGCGGCGTCTTATAGCCTCCTCCAGCCTTGCCCCAACCAGGGCGATTTCTTTCTCTGTCCCATGCGGAAGAGGCTCAGTGACAATACCTGTTCTAAATATCTGGTGAAGGATTCTTAGCATTTTTCTACCCCCTGATCCCTAGTCCCCTGCCTTTAAAGGTCATGTCCTGAATAAGACTGATTGAAGCTTTTGTTTATCAGTGGAAAATCTGGGACGATATTCCCGTGTATCGCCTGTTCAAGTGCCAGCCAGTTTACACTTGACGGGTCCCTGATCATGCAGCGATTTATTTCACCATTTGGCCCTGACTGTAACCAGTAGACTATCTCCCCCCTCCATCCCTCCACAACAGCAAAGCCGGCCCTGTCAGGGGGTGGTTGTGAAAGATTGGATTTAATGGGCCCGGGTGGGAGGGTACTCAGCAGATCCCGGATAAGCCTTATAGATTCCCTTATCTCCTCGATCCTGACCCAGACACGCGCATGGACATCCCCGGATTTGAGAACGGGTACCTTCGGGATGATCTGGTCATAGGGAGGAAATGGACTCTTTATCCTGCAGTCCATATCCTGGCTGCTGGCCCTTGCCGTAAAGCCGACAACACAGAGCTCTTTCGCCTTCTCCGGTGTAAGTATACCCGCGTCTCTTACCCTGTCCTCAAGGGATGGATTTTCGTCGTATATAACAACAAGTCTATGGAACTCCTTCTTCAGCCAATCCATCTCCCGAAGCATCTCCTCTGTCCCATCCTGGTTGATATCAGCAGCAACTCCTCCGGGGATAATACCATCCATCATAAACCTGTGGCCAAAAAACTTATAATTTGTCCTGAGGAGCATCTCCTTAAGCCTTGCGAACTGATAAAGGAGGAATGAAAAGGCAACATCGTTGCAGATGGCCCCGATATCACTCAGGTGATTTACAATCCGCTCTCTTTCAAGCATAAGGGCCCTGATCCATAGGCCTCTTTGAGGTGGATTAGATCCAGTCATTGCCTCAAGTGCGCGGCAGTAGGCAAGGCAGTGGGCGACTGTAGTATCCCCTGAGACCCGGCCTGCAAGCCTTACGCCCTCCTTCCACGACATTCCTTCGAACCGCTTCTCGATGCCCTTGTGGACATATCCAAGCCTCTCCTCAAGATTGATGATATCCTCTCCGACTGCCTGAAAGCGGAAGTGGCCGGGCTCTATTATCCCTGCATGTACGGGCCCTACCGGTATCTCATAGACCCCTTCTCCCTCTGCCCTGATCCATTCATATTTGCCTGAGATGCGCTGTAGGGGCTTTGCCGGATCAAAAGACTTTCTGAGCGGCCAGGCATCCTCCGGCCAGTCCTCATGTTTTATCCAGGGCCTCCGGTCAGGATGATCAAGTGGTATGACACCCATCAGGCTCTTCATCTGCCGCTCAAACCTGTAGGCAGGGACGAATTTTTTTATGATACTTGGAAACGTCGGGTCTTCAAGGGGCGCGTATGTTCTTACAATCAGGTATTCAGAATCCTTTTCATAACAGGCATAGATTCCAAATCCTCTGCCAAAAGGTGTCTCATCCGATGCCCATTCCGCAACAAGCCGTGCCCCGGCCATCTTCATAGTCTTTGCAGCCTCCCTAAATTGCCGTCTCGGTATGCGAAAGGCCGCTATGCCGGCCGAGTATTGATCGGTATCCTTATTTGTGTCTGCGCCAATGGCCGCGAATAACGCCCTTTCTAACCCATTCATCTGAGAAGCTCCACCGCCTTATGGAACCATTCTGCCAGAAAGTCAGGCATATAAAGTCCGATAATTAGAATTAGCGCCATATGGAGGATCATCGGGATATTGGAAACAATCAATTGCTGCTGATTTGCAGGAACAGGACCTGAAACCATCGGCTGGACCCTCCTGAAGAGGGCCGCAAAGGCAACACCAAGTCCTAACAGGAATAATGGCGTCAGCAAAGGAACCTCCTTTATGGTGGCTGTAAGGATAAGAAATTCACTCGCAAATATACCAAAAGGGGGCATCCCGGCAATGGCCATCACCCCGAACATAAGCCCCCAGCCTACAAGCGGGTTTCCCCTGATGAGCCCCCTTATCTTACTCATCTCCTGGGTCCCATGCATCTGGGAGGCATGGCCTACTGTAAAAAAGATGGAGGACTTGGTCAGGCTGTGTGTCAGCATGTGCATCAGCCCGCCGAATGTGGCAATCGGGCCTCCGAGGCCGAATGCGAATGTGGCTATGCCCATATGTTCTATGGAGGAATAGGCAAACATCCTCTTTATGTCCTTCTGCCTCAGGAGAGAGAAGGCGGCCACCAGAATAGAGAGGAGGCCGAACCCCATCATGATATGTCCTGCCCTGTGTGTTCCAGTGGACCCATCAACAAGTACCTTGCATCTTACGAGGGCGTAAAGGGCAATATTTAGGAGGAGCCCTGAAAGGACAGCGGATATAGGCGTCGGGCCCTCACTGTGCGCGTCTGGAAGCCAGTTGTGAAGGGGCACCAGGCCTACCTTTGTGCCGTAGCCGACCATGAGGAATACAAAGGCAAGAGAGAGCACGGTTGGCTCAAGCTGCCCGCTGACACGGATAAGATTGGTCCAGAGGAGGGCCTCTCCTCCTTCGCCCAATACCTTCTCTGCGGCAAAATAGAGGAGTACTGTCCCGAAGAGCGCCTGGGCAATACCGACACCGCAGAGTATGAAATATTTCCATGCCGCCTCAACCGCCGCAGGTGTGCGGTAGAGGGATACAAGCAGCACGGTCGACAGGGTAGCCAGCTCCATTGCTATCCATAACACAGCGACATTATTGGTAAGCAGTGCAAGAAGCATGGCAAAGATAAAGAGCTGGAACATGGCATGGTAAAAGCGCATACCGGTATGTCCTACACGGCTATGCTCCCTCTCACGCCGCATGTACCTCCTGCTGAATATAGCCGTTGTCATGGAGACAAAGGAGGTAAGGACCGCAAGATAGACATTGAAGGCATCGACAAAGAAGAACTTTCCGCCGGCAATTATAGGACCCTGCATATAGACCTGTATGGCCAGTGCAACCCCGGCAAGGAATGTGGCGGCAGAGCCCAGGATATTTATCTCCGGCGCAAACCTCCTGTCACCCACAAAGGCCAGGATAACGGCGGCAATAAGGGACACACCAAGGAGTAAAAGGAGGGTCATCCTTAGTCTTCCTCCTTGAGTCTTGCCATCTGTTCCACATCCAGGCTGTCAAAGGTAGTGCGGATATGGAAAAAGAAGATGCCGAAGATGAAGGCGGCTATCAGTATGTCCAGGGCCACGCCAAGCTCCACCACAAGGGGCATTCCATAGGTGGCGCTGGTAGCGGCAAAGAATAGGCCATTTTCCATTGCGAGAAATCCTATTATCTGTGCTACTGCATGACTTCTGGTAATCATCATCAGGAGTCCGAGCATAACAGTGGCCATGGCCACAGCAAGGGTGGATCGGGTAACAAGGGTCGAGATCTCTATTATGGGGGAGGTAAGGTGATAGGAGAATATGACCAGGGCGATCCCGATAAGCATGGTAGTCGGGATATTTACCACTGTCTCCACCTCCTTGTGGATCTCAAGGCGCTGGATCAGGATATGGAGTATATATGGGAGGAGTACCACCTTCAGTGCCAATGTGAGGATCGCCGAGATATACAGGTGATGCACCCCTGCTGTAAATCCGACTATTCCTGCGCTTAAAGAGAGGAAAAATCCCTGCCAGGCAAACAGGTGCAGGAGTCCGTAGATCCTCCTCTGGACAAGGAGTCCGAAAGACGCAAGGAGGATAAGTGCCGCCATTACGCTATTTATCTGGGCTGCAAGGTTTTCCGGCACAGCTTACTCCAATATAAAATATGACAGCATGCCTAGGGTGGCAAAGAGGAATGCACTCCCTAAGAATTCCGGTATGCGGAATATCCGCATCTTTGCAAGGCCTGTTTCTATCAATACAAGACCCGTGCCCACTAAAGTGAGTTTAATCGCCATAATCAGAATGGCAAGGGGAACGGCGGTCAGACTTCCTGCACCCGCGATCCCCCAGGGGAGGAAGGCGACTATACCGAGGCTTGCGAAAAGGAAGAGCTTCATCATTCCTGCCCATTCAATTAATCCTAAGTGGCGGCCCGAGTATTCGAGTATCATCGCCTCATGTATCATGGTCAGCTCAAGGTGCGTAGCGGGGTTATCAACCGGTATCCTCCCCGTCTCCGCGAGCGTGATTAATATAAATGCCAGGAGGGCAAAAGCCATTGAAGGCCTCAGGACAAACCTCCCGTGGGCAATTACCTCTACCATCTGCGAGAGGGATGTTGACTTGCTCACCAGGGACACGGTAAATATGGCCATAAGCATGGCCGGTTCTGCCAGAGATGCTATCATCATCTCCCTGCTTGATCCCATGCCCCCAAAGGATGTGCCGATATCCATGCCTGCCAGGGCAGTAAAGAATCGCGCAATGCCGAATAGGGCCGCAAGGGCGATTATGTCGGCTGTAACTGCAAGAGGGAGATCTGCCGAGAGCATAGGTATGATCCCCCCTGCCAGCAGGCTGATACCGAATATAAGATAGGGGGTAAAGAGGAATATCCATGAGGCATTCTCGGCCAAAACAAGGTCCTTGGAAAGGAGTTTCATGATATCCCTGTACGGCTGAAATAATCCCGGGGATGTCCGGCCCTGGAGCCGGCACTTCAGCATCCTTATCCAGCCAGTAAACACAGGAGCGGCCGCAAGGAGGATAAGGATCTGCAGGACCTCCATTATAAAGGGGTAGCTCTGTTTCATCTTAAGAAGATCAGGAGGATAATAATGGTTAAAAATGAATATATCAGGTATACCTGAATGCGTCCCTGTTGGAGCCTTCCGACCTTACGGGATACCCAGAAGCTAAGTTCGGCAACCGGCTTATAAAGGAGCCCCCAGAAACGATCCCTGATCCGGATGTTATAATGTATCTTCGTTGGAAAGGCTGTATTCCCAGGAGATTGGGTTAGTCTTACCTGTTCTCTGATGTTAAAAAGAAAACCGAAAATTCTCCGGAAAGGCATGGAAAACGAGGCGGCGTTGTACTGCATTCTTGATGTGAGTCCTTCAAGCCCGCAGGCCCATATTGGCCCCCTGTGTTTGGTAGTCTTTCGCGCGTGTAGCAGGATATATACCAGCAGGACAATAGCTATAATCCCCAGGAATACTATAGGTCCTGAATATGATGCCCTTTCATGGGCAACAGGGGTAAGCCACATCCAGCCAAATGCCCCTGCTGAGGTTGCGATCTTTGCCCCTGCAAGCTGCTCCGGGAGCACGTCCATCCAGTCGATTACAAGAGTTGGCAGGAGACCGAGGCCAAGACAGAGTGACGCGGCGGATATCATCCCTATCCGCATGGGCCAGTTTACCTCATGGACAGCAGTCTGGTGGTGTCCGCGCCAGCGGCCCAGGAAGGTTACCCCGAAGGCCTTCACAAAACAGGAGGCGGCAAGCGCTGCGGTGAGGGCAAGGAGCGCAGCCCCAAGTGGGATGAGCAGATTTAGCATAGGGTTTTTTAATGCAGGTGATAGCAGAAATGCCTGGAATGTAAGCCATTCAGAAACAAAGCCGTTAAATGGCGGAAGGGCCGAGATGGATACACAGCCAATAAGGAAGAGAGGGGCGGTCCATGGCATCTTATGAATGAGTCCGCCCATCTTCTCCATATTGCGTTCTTTTGTTGCATGCAGCACAGCCCCTGCGCCCATAAAGAGGAGCCCCTTGAACATGGCATGGTTTAAGGTATGATAAAGTCCTGCTGTGAGGGCAAGGGCTGCTAATAAAGGAAGCTGGAATGATGTAAAGACCATAGCAAGACCGATACCTATAAGAATGATTCCTATATTTTCAACGGAATGATAGGCTAGAAGCCTCTTTAAGTCATGCTGCATCAGGGCGTAAAGGACGCCCATAACAGCAGATATCAGGCCGAATATTAACACAATCCCTCCCCACCACCATGGGAAGAGTCTAAGAAGATCAAAGGTAACCCTAACTATCCCGTATATGGCGGTTTTGAGCATTACCCCGCTCATCAGGGCTGAGACATTTGAAGGCGCAACAGGATGTGCCTCAGGCAGCCAGATATGCAGCGGGACGACACCGGCCTTTGCCGCGAAACCAAAGAAGGCAAGCAAAAAGGCCGCAGTAGCCCATCCGGAGGGAAACCCGGTCTGTCTTATTGCATCAAAGGTATAGCCGCTAAAACCATCAGAACCCGTGACAAGTCCTGCCATTATACCGAATGATAATAGTATGGAGATTGCCCCGACATGTGCTACTACAAGATATAAAAAGGCGGCCCTTCTGTTCTCGACCTTTTCATCCTCATAGATCACCAAAAAATAGGAGGCCGCTGCCATGAGTTCCCAGGAGATCAGAAAGAAGAAGGCATCGTCTGCCAGTATTACCATGAACATCCCTGCCAGGAAGAGTGAGTAGAATATTACCAGTTTAGCTATAGGCCTCTGACCAATAAATCCCATGACGTAGCCTAATGAATAGATAGATACAAAAAAACCTAACAGACCGATGACTGTAAGGAAAAAACCTGCCAATGGATCAAGTCTTAAATGAAAAGGGAGGTCAGGAAGACCCATCAGGGTAGAGGTTGATTCGACAAGACCGCTCGCGACGGTCCATATCCCCGATATCCCCGTAATTATTGATGCTGTTGCTGCCAGGGAGAAAGAAAGATAGACCAGGAGTCGCTCATTTCTGACAAACAAAGGGATTATGGCGGTGATGAACAGAAGCAGGAGGGAAAAGGAAATCATAATAAAGGGTGTCATATTGTTTGATCCATAACTACTTGTCCTTTATGATGTCTACTATGATATTTACTAGGATATCCCTGGAATTACGAGTATTATTATTGCCTCTTTTTTCCCTACATTTTCCCATTTGTGGGGTTTTGTAGAGTTAAAATATACACTGTCACCATCTATGAGTGTATATTTATTGTCCTCTAAAGTAAACTTTATCTTTCCCTGAAGTATTATTCCGAACTCCTCCCCATGATGGGATGAGTAAGGGTGTTTGCCGCTTTCCCCTCCCACCTCAAGGGTGAGCATAAAGGGTTCGATCTTCTTCTTGCTAAGCTCATGGGCGAGTGGCTGGATAATCGCCCTTGAACCCTGACTATAGATCTTCTTCCTCTCATCCTTTCTCATTACAATGCTGTCAGGCTTGGTCTGGTCGTCGAAGAAATGGGTGATCCTTACATTTAAGGCATTGGCAATGGTCTCCAGCGAAGCCAGAGAGGGAGAGACCTGTCCTAGTTCAAGCTGGGAAAGAAAACTGGCGGACAGCCCCGTCTTTTCTCCAAGGTCCCGTAATGAGAGTTGTGTCCTTTCCCGAAGCGTCTTTAGCTTATTACCTATCGTCAGCATATTAGATAAATAAGTTATCTTAATGCTTTACAACTGTCAAGTATAAATTAATGCTTGACAGTAGACGTGGGGAGGCTATGATTTTCGTAAAAGGCCCTTCAAGCCAAATTTCCAGAATTTGTCATTGTGAGGGCAAGGTCCCGAAGCAATCTCTGTATCCAAGGCAACAGTGGTATATTTTCCGAACATAACCTGTCGTGGAAATTAAGAAAAAGAATTGCTATTGAAAATTCGTCTCTAATTATATCCTTGCAAATTGAAACTGCTTGCTTTAAAATGCAGGCATGATATTGGAGAGGGAACTGAAAAAGGCAGTTATATCCTCCCTTGCCGGATACCCAGTAGTGGGATTGATTGGCTGTCGTCAAGTGGGCAAAACCACCCTTGCTAAAATAATAGCAAAGGCATTCAAAAAAAAGGTTATTTACCTTGATATTGAATTGCCTTCAGACCTGAGTAAACTACAGGAACCCGAATTGTATCTAAACCAATTCACTGACCACCTCGTGATTATTGATGAGATACAACGTATGCCTGCACTTTTTCCGCTTATACGGGCTATGGTAGATAAAAAAAGGGTTGGGGGGAGATTCCTTATTTTAGGTTCAGCCTCACCGCAGTTGATTAAACATTCTTCAGAAAGCCTTGCCGGCCGCATAATCTATCACGAGTTGAAACCCCTAAACCTGAACGAAACAAGCTATGATAACCTCAATAATCTATGGTTTAGGGGAGGTTTTCCGAACAGTTACCTTGCAGAAGATTCCAATGATAGTTTTATCTGGCGGGAGTCATTTGTCAGGACATATCTGGAAAGGGATATACCCCAATTAGGGATACATATACCGTCAATACATTTACGGAGATTCTGGACAATGCTTGCACATCTGCATGGACAACTCTGGAATGCAAGTAAGATTGCAGGTGGGCTTGGGCTTTCAGCGCCGACAGCAAGACACTATCTTGACATCCTTGAAGAGACCTTTATAGTGCGGCAACTTAAGCCTTACTATTTCAATATCAAAAAAAGGTTGATAAAAACACCGAAGGTCTATATCCGAGATTCGGGTCTCTTGCATACATTGTTAATGTTAAACATATTTGATGACTTGCAGGCGCATCCTGTTGTTGGCAGTTCATGGGAAGGGTTTGTTATTGAACAGATAGCAGGAATCTTGCCGGAAAATACCCCTCTCTATTTTTATAGAACAGGCGCAGGCGCCGAAGTTGATTTATTGGTCTTTGACAGGAAAAATCGACCAATAGCAATAGAGATTAAATACTCCTTAAGTCCGAAAGTGGAAAAGGGATTCTGGATGGCATGCGAAGACCTGTCATGCAAAAAGGGGTTTATTGTTTATCCTGGCACAGAATCATATCCCATGGGACGCAATATCATTGCATTGCCTGTTAAAGAAATTTCAAAAATCGCTAAGGAATTTTGAATTCAATGGTTGCGTCAATTTGATTTTTATAATGTTTTGTAATTTTCTTGACATGGTTCAAAACGCCTGATAAAATCCATAAATTGTATTATCACTGGTTATAACCACACATGAATGAAAATGATTTCAAACCTATAGCCAAAGAAATCTTAAAAGAGTTGGGATTGAGTGCGCACGACATCCCGCCGAAAAAAGGGCGTGAAACACCTGATTTCGACGTTGCAGGTAAGAGTAGCAAATATACCATTGAGCTGAAAATCAAGAGTGACGACCCAGAAGAAATAAAAAAAGATTTAGAAATATTGTCTCAAGGGGAAATACTTAGTAAATCCACGCCGATAGGTCCGCGAAATAGGTTGCATGCCATTATAAAAAAGGGTGTTGATCAAATGAAAGAACATGATCCCAAGAATGAAACTTATCATGTCCTTTGGATTCACTCTGCAGGACGAGATCCGAATTTACTCGACATGCGTTTTCATGCAACATTATTTGGTACTCAAACCCTTATCAGTACTGAAAAAGATATTACGTTTACCTGTTTTTTCTTTGAAGAGAGTGCCTTCTTCACTCATAGGACTGTTCTTGATGGCGCCATTCTCACATACAATAATCAGCTGCAACTTTGTGTAAATACTTTGTCTCCTCGAAAAAAGGATTTTCGGCAATCAGATTTATGTAAAAGTTTGTCCCGCGGTCTTTGTGATCCGGATATTCTTCAGAAAGAGGAACTTTACATGATTGCTGATTGTGATACCGATCGAAAAGAAAAAAGTGAAATCATTAAATATCTTAAAGGTAAATACAGTATCAATCATTTGCAAACCATAGAGATGAAACAGCATTCTGGTAGGATAGCAATTCCTAAAATAAATGAGGGGTTATAACAACGCCTTTGACCAGACACGGATTAAGCCTGGGTTGATTTTTGAATTGCTGGTTTCCCGCGCTGGTTAAGGCAAGCATTATACCCAGAACCACAAAATTAACCAACGGAGATTTATTCTAAACTCCATGGAGGTAATATGCAGCCCGAAGAATATTACAAGTCCCAAGAGATTTTAACAGGTAAAAAATTTCCAGATTACGACGTAGCAGCCCGTAATCTCTAACGTGATGTAAGTGAATCTGAAAAAGAAAAGCTCAATCAAGGTTTAAATCAATATAGCGAGGAAGAAGTTAGACTAGCAGTCGTACACACGCAATCTGATTTGATTCTGATTGTTTCTTACACCAGGTGGATAACTGCCGGAATACGAGACATCGTACACGTATTATGGATAATCGCTGTATTGCTTGCATTAGTAGTATGCAAATATTTATTCTTCAGTTGATAACTTACATTCTCGCCAAATGGACACCAAGAAAGTTACAGGGACTGGAATGGGACAAGAAAAATAAAGAGTAATAGAATGAAAAACTGATTTTTGCATATTATGATACATAGTCTTAAATTATAACCGGAGGATTCGAAAAATGATTATGTCATTCTTAGCGTTTATCGTTGTGTTTTCTGTAATTGTGCTTGTTCATGAGTTTGGTCATTTTATTGCTGCAAGAAGGTCAGGCGTAAAGGTCTATGAATTTTCCATTGGTTTTCCTTTTAGTCCGAGGCTTTTCACGTTTTACCGCCACAAAGAAACGGAATTTACATTAAGACTGCTTCCTCTCGGCGGATTTGTAAGTT
>CAZYNY010000084.1:11447-12868 GCA_964648095.1 uncultured Nitrospirota bacterium
TGGCAATCGAGGATGCTGGGAAGAATATGTTTCAGTTAAATCACTAAGACGCTTGTCAAAGAAATATTTTGGCAAAGAAATGACATCGCATAAACTTCTTGAGTTGGCAGAAAATGGGGATGACGAAGCAAGTGGGTTATTTGCTGCCTCATATTTCAGAAGGGGAATGATAATGTCTGCCGGTTCTTTATCAAATATCGCCTTCGCTTTTATTGTCTTTATTCCGGTATTTATGATAGGCAAACAGCTTCCTTTTATCGGTGCTGTATCGTTAAGTGCAAAGACCGTTTGGGAAATATTATCAGGAACGCTTATTTTTCTCATGAATATTCTATCCGGACACGGAACAATGGAAGGCATGTCGGGGCCGGTAGGCATAGCCGCAATGGCAGGTCAGGCGGCGGGTAAAGGATTATTGAACCTTTCTTATTTCACTGCGATGTTGAGTATGAGCCTTGGGATTATGAACCTGCTTCCTCTTCCTGCATTAGACGGCGGTCAGTTGTTCCTCCTTCTTGTTGAGAGCATCAGGAAAAAACCGTTAGCAATAGAAATATATCAGACGGTTAATCTGATCGGCTTTGCACTATTCATTATTATGTCGGCTTTAGTAACATACAAGGATATTATGAAGATGATACTTTAGGCTGGTGATTGAAAAATGAAGAAAATAGATTACAAAAAAGAACTGAAGCACTTATATTAATTATGCATCTGCAAGGCAGGCAGAGTGACCCCTGCCGCATTATAAACAAGGGAATCCATTTCATAACTACCGGAGACCTTTGTAAATCAAACTTTACTCACTTGCCTTCTCCTTTGCTTCCCACAGAATTTTATAAAGGGGTTCTGCCTTTTTGAAAGTGCCGGATAATTCATCGACTATACTGCGGGAAAAAAGAAGACCGTCAATTTTACAGTTCTTTACAACATAGCAGCTTTTTTTCTGATACCAATCAAGTATTATGTCGGACTTGGCGGGGTTGATGACCTTTTTATAGCTTTCCCCTTCAAGGACAAGGCCGGTTTCTTTCATGAAGAAGAGTGTTTTTAAAAACCGTTTTTCTTCCTCGTCTATAATAGACCTCAACATTTTCATTGTCAGAGCCGTTGCAGAGTAAAACCCCATGCCAAATCTATAGCTTTTTGCTGCAAGTTCAAAAAAGAAGGCGGGTGTATCTGTCCAGTCTTTGCGGGGATGTTTAAATGTCAGCCAGATGGTTGTTTTATAAGGCGATTTTTCTTTTGAAAACCTTGTATCCCTGTATATGCGGGATACGGTCTTGCTTACAGGCTGCACCTCCAGCTTCGGGTCAACGACAAGCATTGTTTTCCCTAATTCAGAGGAAAGCGACTTCATAGGGTTTAGCAGGCTGTCCGACAATTCGCATATTGATGAATGGTGATATATGCTAAAATAG
>CAZYNY010000085.1:0-12817 GCA_964648095.1 uncultured Nitrospirota bacterium
CAGGCTTGATAAATCCAAGTTTCTCGGCAACCTTCTTTATCTCCTCAAACGCAGATGCGCTCACCTCACGATACCCTGCCGCCTTCAGGGGATCCAATATCTTTGGGTCATTTAAGGTGAGAAAGGCCTTCTTAATCTCCCCATAGCCGGAGATCTTTTCAGGGGCCACGGGCGCTCCTTATATCCGCTCCGCCTCCATAGGAGACCCTGATTGAAGAGACCCGATGAGTTCATTGTATCGTTGACGTGCCTTTTCTGCCTCCTCCTTCACCCCCTTTTCCTCATATGCTATCGCCAGGTTTTTATAGATATGCGGCTCCTCCGGGTCGATCATCAAGGCATTCTGCAGCGTCGTCAACCCCTCATCGATCATCCCGGCAGATATATATGCCCCTCCCAGGTTAGCATGGGCAACGGCGTCACCAGGGTAAAACTCTATCATCTTCTGGGCCAATTTGATCGCATCTTCATACCTTTCATTATTAAGATAGAGGAGCCCAAGGGCATCGTAAGGAGCTCGATTCCTTGGATCTGCCACAATAGCCTTATTAAGCTCAGAGATCCCATCTTCAAGGCTACCCTTGGCAAGACAGGCATGCCCCAGGTGATAGTGGGCATTAGAATTATCCGGTTTTATCTCAATAGCCCTTTTAAACTCATAGATCGCCTCATCGATCATACCCTTGCTGGCATATGCCACCCCGAGATTAGCATGGGCCATTGAATCCTGCGGGTCTATCGCCAGTATCTTTGTTTCCTCTTCGATCGCCTCATCGATCATCTTCCTGTAAAAATAGATATTTGCCAGCCTGCTCCGGAGATTAAGATCAGAGGGATTCGCCTCAAGCAATCTTTTTAACTCCTCGATTTCGCTCTTCATCCGATCACCTCCTGCTTCAGATTTACATATACCCATAGTCTCTCCCCTACACCCTGCCCCCTACACCCTTTGGGTAGGTGAGGGGTTCCCGTTTAATAGCCACTAGGCATTTCCATCTCCTCTTCCTTCTTAGGAGGGGGTGTCTCTCCCCCCTTCCCTCCCTCTTCTGCATGTCTTAATGTCTCTTCTGCATGTTTGATTGCCTCTCTTCCATGCTCAAGGGCCTCTTTTGTATGGGGATCCACGCCGGCCTTGACCGACTCCTCAAGATGTCTTAATCCCTCTTTCAGGTGGGCTATCCCCTCTCTGATATGTTTGGCACCCTCTCCGGCCTGTTCAGAGGCAGCCTGCGCAAAGATAATCCCCTGCATAGGGAGGAATAAGAGGATTAATAATATGAATATGGTGCGCATACCTTTTATCATAAACTATAAATCTCCTAAAGTTAAAAGGCTACCAGCATCTGAACCAGAAAGAGATTACCGACCCTGCTGCCTGCGGCATCGGTCTCCTGGGCTGTCACGATGGAAGAGCTCTCTGCGTCCCTTAAAAGGTAGTTGGTTGTAATCCTTGTCTTTCCTTTAAGGTAATAGGTCGCCCCGAGGGTGGTGGTCTTTAAATGACTGTTCGGGGTATTGGAATCCCTCTCATAGTCTTCGTATCTCGCCATAACCTGGAGGTTTGGCAGGGGGGCAGGCCTATAAGCCGCCTGGAGATACCAGCCGTTTGGCTCCTGCTCCTTTCCTGATGAAGCCGCTTGTGTTGCAACATCCCAGTTCTTCAATTTTTCAGCTACATACTCACCCCTGAGATTGAGTCCGATCTCCTTCAATGCAAACTCTGCGTGCACGTTATAGGCGCTCTCTTTTACCTCGAACGTAGACGTTTCTCCCTGGCCTTTTCCTGTAAAACCGGAGACACCCAGGGCCAGGCCCTCAAGGGGCGCTATGCTTATGTCCCCCACCAGGTCCTTGTCATGGTTGTTGTCTCCGCTATTAATACCGCTCCCGTTAATAATGGCGACAGCATATTTTAAACCGATGGCCTCCTTATACCCACTGCTGACCTGAGCCCCGATGTCTCTGAAACTGCCACCCTTGGTGCCGAGCTTTGCCGCAATGTCGTTTATCGATTCGGCCCTCAAGACAGGCACCCTGTCAGGTGTCCCCTCAAGCCCCTCCAGTGTGAAAGGGTATTTGAACTGGCCGATGGTTATATCCATGAGGGGATACGCCCTGTAGGTGATATATCCATCCCATAGCTTCACACTAGCCGAACCGCTGGCAGGACTCGGACCATCAAAATTTCCATTGACCCTATAACCGATCTCTTCACTTATATTACCTTTTACATCTATCCTCGCCCTCCTTACCCTGAATTCGTTATCCGCCTTCTTTGCATCAGTGGTCTGATTTGAAAGGTCGCCCTCGTCCATCCTGTACCAGGTCTCGATATAACCCCCTACCTTTGGTTTGTACTCCACTGCCTGTTTCTCCTGGGCTATCGCACCATGGATAAAAAAAAAGGTTATAAAGACTGCTAAGAACGCAAGATATAGGGCCTTCTTCACTATTACCTCCTTGTTTTTTATAGTAAACGTCTTAAATAAGTTGACATTGAATGCCTGTCATTCCGAACACCCCCTCTGTCATTCCGAAACGAAGTGAGGAATCTTAAGATTTCTCAGTCGCTCCGCTCCTTCGAAATGACAACTTTCTTTTGTCGTTAACTATAGTTTCAGTTAGCCGAGGCCTCCTCATATAGGGGCTCTATATCGGATAGATCCTCACCATTTAAAAAAGAGAGATCCCGCTCTACCTCAGAAATTACCTCCTTGATCGAGGCTATTTTCACCATCCCATACCCGGAGATCTTATCAGGGGACGATGCGATCCTCACGGCAAGGGGATAATTGCCCTGATGAAGCTCAAGGATAAGGGTATCAATCACCTCCCGATACCAGGATGGGAGATCCTGTTCCATTCTCCGGATAGGAGAAGAACCAAAGGGATTAATCCGATACCTTCTCATCCATCTAAGGGATGCCAGAATACTTAAAACCGGCATAAACCATCCGGCCAGGAGTGATTTATTTTTTGACCAGGGCGGCCTAAGAGACCAGAAGACCTTAGCCTCCTTTCCAAATACCGATGCGATCCTCTTCCTGTTGGCCCTGGTCAGATGAAGTCTGGCCGCCTCATATTCATCCTTATATGCCATCAGTTTAAAAAGGCTGCGGGCTACAGCCATGGTCAGATCGAGGCGATCCTTGACTACCTCCTTCTCCCTCCCCATCACACTCATTACAGACCTCACATATTCCCGTGCATAGAGGCTATCCTGGTATAGGATCAGATCGGCTATACGGGGATAGAGGAGGATCTTAAGCCCCCTATCCTCTACCTTGATCTCAGAGAGGATCTTATCGAATTCAGGGATGGCGGAAGGCATCTCCATCTTTAATTTAGAGATGGCCCGCTCCTTTGGGTCCTTTTTAGACCAGTGATCGGCCTCAATCTCCTCAAGGACCATATGGGGCTGTAGATAATATATCCTTCCCAACAATAATGCAGAGGCCATCTCCTGCGCCGCTACCCCCCCATCCTGATGGATAGCCTCCTCCAGAGAGGAGATCTTTACCGGTAAGAGGCCTGCCTGATAAGCGAAACCGAGGATAAATAGATGGCTCATCTGTTGATCCCCCATGAGCCTTTCAGATAGGTATCCAGCATCCATATAGATAATATTATTTGATCGGGTGGATGATTCAATCTCCTCCATGAGATGCTCCTGCTCCTCCCCCTTTCCCCTTTCCATTACCCCTCCGCCAGACCGGGGAGAGGGGTTAGTGGTAGAGATCATCCCTCTGTTTACAACAACGTTAGTCTTTGTGGGAAGGGGGGTAGTCAGGGTAGAGGCATTAGCCGCTGAAACCAGATCAAGACCCAGGATCAGGTCTGTCTCATAGTCGTCAGGGGACTCTATAAATCCATCAGAGATAACGCAAGGGGTTATTACTGTCTCCCCCTCTACTGATAATGCGTATGCATCCGGGGTGTATCCTAACCTCCCCTCCATTATTGCGGCCATATTAAGAAGGCTACTCACCTGTGCTACGGCCCTGCTATCCATCCCTGCTACTAATATCTTATACGGATTCGCCTTCATTCGGCTACCTGGAAAAGGCAGGTTGAGGTTAAGGTCAAGGTTTAGGAACTTCTTAGCCTCAGTCTCAGCCTTCTTCATGCTTCCTTGATATCCTGTTGAATGCAAGTCCGTATTATATCTCCCATTCGTATAGACCCTCTGAGAGGGGTCTGGAAGCATCCCAAGCAAAGAAGGAATCTTGATCCTCTTTGGTCTTGGCGCCCGACCTGGAGGCAGATCAATAACCAGAAAGGAGGGGCACTCCCCTACCAGGCAGGCGTAGCTCTGTCTGCAGTAGGGGTAATGGATCCGGACCTTCCGGCCATATTCAGTCTCTATATGCCGGAGGTTCAGACAGCCGGACTTTTCGATACAATCATCGCATCCCTCACAGAGATCCTCATTGATCCATAGATAACGTTTGCGTCTCATTTTTAGTCTTACTCCCAGCTCTCTGCCAAAGAGATAGATGCCGAGTGATCCCAGGAGCAGCCCCAGCCCGTAGAGGATCATCATGAGGTTCTCCTGGCTGAATATGTGGCGGAAGGCCCATGAGACTAAAGAGAGGGGGCCTTGAGCAGAAGGCTCAAGATCGAGGTGATGCGGCATGGGACTGATCCCCCTGATTATGGTCACCATACCGATCAGGACTATAAGGAGATAAGCGATATTAAGTATACGCCTGTTTAGGATCTCTTTATTTATGAGCCCGATCAGGATCATGGCAACCATGGTCCCGAGGCCGAATGAGGACATAAGGAGCCATCCCTCTAAAGGATTTCCGGCAGCTATCGCCTTCATCAG
Organism: uncultured Nitrospirota bacterium; assembly: GCA_964648095.1. Taxonomy (GTDB): domain Bacteria; phylum Nitrospirota; class Nitrospiria; order JACRHA01; family JACRHA01; genus JACRHA01. The sequence continues at coordinate 4,832 of CAZYNY010000085.1, forward strand.
CACCGCATAGACCATACCGCATGGGATAAGCCCCATAAGCATTCCTTCAAAAAACCCCCCAAATTTGGCCATGCCTGATAACAGACCGAAGAATCCCTTTATATAGGGTAGATTAAGGACGGCCTCACCCTCCAGCAGTTTACCGCCGGGAAGGATATGGAGGAGCGCAAGCCCTACATAGACCATAAAGGCCCCCGCAATGAAGGCTACTCCCCCCTGTAGCCAGGCGAAGGAGGCGGAATGGATTATGCCCCCTCCTATAATCCCGGCCAGCCCGCCAAGGATGGAATAGGTGAGGATCCTCCCTGCATTGTATTGGAGTGTAAAGATGAGCCTTGATCTTATGTCGTTCCTCGCGGCCCTGATATTCAACGTCACCAGGATCGGCCCGCAAAAACCGACACAATGTATGGAGCCGAATATCCCGATCAAAAACAGTAGAAGGTAGTCATTCATATAAGATTATCCATTTTATATTCTCTCCTACAAAAAACCACCCAACCTGCCCCTCTGCTTACCTTCAGGCATAACCCGGAGGTTTGAGAGAGGGGTTTGGTTAGGTGGTAATGGTATGTCGAGTCCCAACCGGCTTATACCAAGTCGCCTTCATTCGGCTACCTGCGTTGGCTTCGTCGTCGGCTCCTCGACGTACTTCTATGTACGCCTCCTTCGCCTCCTCCTCGCCGCCTTGGTATCCTGTTGAATGCAACCTGGTATCATTCTATTTTTCTATCTTTAGCTGATGCCAGGTGGCGATCGACTTCATGCCGTCCCTCTCCTCGTTAGATCCATCCCATATGGCAAAGGCTATGGGTATCGTGGATCCCTCCTTAAAGGAAGTATCCTCCTTATCATTGGTGGTCATATCCCTATAAAAGACTACCCTCCATTTGCCTCCGCTATATACCCCTCTTCCATTGACATCCTGGGAGTCCTGGAGGGATATGGTGGAAAAGCCTACGGCTATAAGGTCCTCCACAGGTCCTTTCCTCAGTTTATCCTTTGGAGGGACATCCACCCAGATCCCATTATCATACCATTTCTTGGCTGTCTGATTTAAAGATTCTCCGGCATAGCTGGAGCCCAGGGGAACGGCCCTATCCCTCCCCTCTTCCAGATCTGCCTTCCATTGCCAGATATTTACCTGTGCGCCCTCATGCCCCATGCCAAAGTATGGACGATCATCCTCGCTCTTTGGTATGGTTACAGGGAATTCTATTGCAGCCGCATCCCTGAAGATAGCGGTATCATTAAAGGGATCCATAAAGGTAGGGCTGCCCGGGTGCACCCGGTTAGGGTCCTTGGTAGCATCTTCCCACTCCAACAGGAAGGCTATCTCCTTACCATTGTTAACAGACCTCACATTTACCCACCTGGCAGAGGACATACCCTTGGGGGTGCCAAAGGCCCTCGGTTGTGCTATGATCTGGGAGCTCAATGGGACTATTGTCCCTCCTACCTTCTCCCAGACCGGAGAGAAAGGGTCCGTTGGCAGATCCCCTTTGACCAAAGGGGATGTCAGGGTTAGGCCCTCGCCGCCGGCCGATAGGGGATAGGGAAGGAGCAGACAGAGGGCGAAAAGGGCTAAGACTGTTCTTTTTGTAAACATATCGGTTTCCTCCTTAAAATATTTGTCTGACCGGTTCGATAAACTTCATAGCATATCTACCTCTTTGGAGAGACCCCGGCATTCTTATACACATAAAGGATTATCTGCCACTTCTGGTCCTCTGTAAAATCATACTTCCACGAAGGCATGGCAGAGCGGAATGGTTCATCCAACCCACCCTCGTCTATTCTCCACTTGACATATCCCTGGCTTACTGCGGCTATCGCCTCCTTATCTGTAAAATCGACAGGGGGGATAGGTGCCATAAAGCCGGCTGCCTCCGGACCTTTACCATCGCCTCTAACCCCGTGGCACCTGGCGCAGGTCCTTTCATAAAGTAGTCTACCGGCCATGATATTCGGGTCTCTTTCACCCAGGCCCTTTGGATCTGCATCGGTCAATGGGTTCTTAAGCTTGGCATATTCAGGTGGTGGGTTGCTATGGATCACCTTCCTTTCAGCCGCCTGTACCGTGGCTAAGAAACAGGCCAAAAGGAAGGGGATCAAGGGTAATAATATCAGGTTCCTCTTTCTCATATTTCTCATAGGACTCCTTTCCTCCATTTTTATTGATACTGGTATTTATTAATAACCTTAATCTTCTGATTGAGGTCCCGCAGGTGAAGGTTTATAAACCCTACCATAAAGGCGGTTACCCCTTTGTAAAAGGGCTCCTCCACCAGCTTCTGCACCCTCTGCTCGACCTTTTTGACCCATCTGGAGAGATGCCTTACCAGAAAGTCGCGCTGGGCAAGACGATAAGGGTTAGGGTCCTTCCCCCTCTTTATCGCATCTGCCTCCTTCACCGAGAGGTATGCCATAAACTCGAGCTCTGTTGTCAGATGGTCCGAGGATCCTCTCTCCGATTCCTTAAGCCCGGCGCCAAAATGCTCGTAGAAACGGGTAACCCCCTCGATGATATCATCCCTTGCGGCCTCACCCCGCCTGTGAAAGGCCTCGGTGAGGGGACAGGGAGGCATGGGCATATCAAATGTGCCGGTGTAGAGGATCTGCAGCGCCTCCTGGGTCGAGGAGATGGAAGGGATCCCCTTATCCACCTTAAAGGGTAGCCCTTCCATCATCCCCCTTAATTCCTCCTCTATACCTTCACTTCTAAGAGGCTCAAAGGACTCATCAGGATAAGAGAAGCACCTGCTCAGCAAGGTATAGGTCTGACTCACCGCCTCCACTGGCCTGCTGTCTTCCTCTGATTCTCTAAATGCCTTATTAGTCATTAGCCCTCCATCTACAAATTCAAACGCAATAAATAGGGTGTCATTGCGGTCCCCTGATAGATCCCATCAGGGGCGAGGCAACCCCCCCTCCCTCCCCCTGGTAGGGGGAGGGTTAAGGGAGGGGTTTATTGCCGCCCCCTGGATGAAATCTTTACGGGGCCACGCTCCCGTTTAGTCGCTTGTCCGGCCTCATCTATGCCATCTCAGGTATATTATGTCTCCCAGTGTCATCAATGGATGCGACCTTTATCTCCTCTCGTATCGGTTCAGCTAGCTTCTTCCTGGAGATCTCATCCTCAGGAGACTTTAGGGTGACAACGCCCTCATTCTTGGCATACTCTCCCCTATAGAGGGACTCATCGTGCAGGTCGGCATCGGCAGTGATATGGGGGAGATGCTGCGACTCTGAAGGGGCCTTATACGAATCTTCAACGGGCTGCGCCTTGTCTGACCATTGGAATGGCCTGCCATCGACATTCAGTTGGAACCTGTCCTCTGTATCCAGGGCTATAAGTATCCTCATCAGCTCCGATGATCCGCCCCTCCTCACCTTCTCACGCTCCCTCTCCAGGGTATCGAGGGCATTTAATATGGGCCTCTCATCCCCGTTAGCGAACATCTGGGCGAGATACCTCGTCGGGATCCTCCTGATCCAGGGTTTGTCTAATAGCTCCCCCTTGTCGCCGAATAGATATGGAGATAGGGGCGGGACATAGAATAGGTTAGGCTCTGTCCCGAAATCAGGCCTTATCGGGAAGGCGACCTTCCACTCATAGATAAGTTTATGGACATTCGATTGCGTATCATCCTTCCAGCCTATAAATCTTATCCTTCCTACACACTGCCAGAAGCACATGGGGGGGACGCCCTTCTCCACCCTCGGATAGCAGAGGATACACTTCTCTGACTTCCCTGTCTTCATGTTGAAATAGGGCTTCTTGTAGGGGCAGGCCTTCACACAATGGCGATAGCCCCTGCACCTCTCCTGATCGATCAGGACGATGCCATCCTGCTGCCTCTTGTAGATCGCCTTCCTCGGACATGCGGCAAGACAGGCCGGATGGGCGCAGTGGTTACAGATCCTGGCAAGGGGGAACCACCATGCATTGGGGAATTGCCCTGCGCCCTGGTCCTCCTCCCAGTTGGGACCCCATGTGGGCCTCACAGGCTTCCCCTCCCACTGGGGTTTGACGATCTTCGCGCCGGCGCTCTTCTGTGTCCCGCCCGGCTCAAAGAGGACCTCCCAGTTATACTCCCAGGGGAGTCCATAGTGATCCTTTAATGTGGGCTGTTTCCCCTCCCTCTTTATAGGACCGCGGCTTAAGACCGTGCCATCTGTCCTTGCCGGATCCAGGACCACATCCGCAAAACCGCCGCCTAATATCTCTCCCTGCCCATTTGCCGTGTTGTTATAGACAGAACCCCATCCCTTGGGATAACCGAATCCGGGCATCGACTCCACATTGTTCCAGTACATATATTCCCTGCCGCTATGCTTTGTCCAGAGCATCTTATCCGCCATGGTGCAGGTATGACACTCAAGACATTTATTGATATCAAAGACCATCCTCAACTGACGGCCCTTGAATACTGAACCTGGTATATGTGACATATTATTCTACTCCTTTCAGCCCCGATGGCAAAAGGCGCATCGGGGCTTAATATTTAGGCCTTTAGAGCTGCTCGATCCCTGTGCCGCCGCCCAGGTGCTTATGCTCCACATTCTCTATATCAACCCCTGTCTCATAGAAGATACGGTTGTTGGTATTGTTTCCTGTAAATATATAATGCCCTTTACCCCGGGCATCACCCGTCATATCGAGCGGGTTTAAGAACTCACAGTTGAGGTTGTTATAATGGGTCCAGTTCACGCACATATAGTGCTCCCAGCCATGCTCATTATAGACAATATATGGGGGAAGCCCTGGTTTCGGTTTTGCCCTGCCATACCACTCGCCCAGGTGGTTATAGACCCTTATCATATCGGCGTCATTTATACCATACCTCTTCATCACATCCGGGTTAAGATAGATATAGACATCGCCCCTCTGCATCCTCAACAGCCATTCGGATGTCCTCATGGATGAATGGATGCCCCACTTGGTGTGCGGATAGTCCATGACAAAGGGGTACGGTTTCCCATCGGGTTTGTTCGGTATCTGCGGGCCGCCTCTCCATTTCTCTGTATACTGGGGCTGAGGCGTCATCATATTCAACTGGAGGAAATACTCATGGTCGATGTAGGCCTGGAACCTACCGGTATTGGTCTTGAGAGGCATCTTATAGACACCCTGCCATGTCCAGGGCCTGTATGGCGCATCGGTCTCATAGTATGCGAACGATCCAGCCTTTCTGCCGACAAAGGTGATCCCTGTCTTCCGCATCTGCTCATACCTCTCCGGCCCCAGGGTCTCCGGGGAGTTATCAAAGGCAAACTTTAAGGCCTGCTCAGGCGTGGTGAGCTGCCCGTTCATGGTAAAGTCGTCGTAGATCGTCGCAAGGTCTATGGTCCTCTTTATCTGTTTTGATCCTGTCCAGTATTCAAAGTAGATCGGTTTTACACCCCTCTCCCTTGCCCTCTCCTGGATCGCCTTGCAGAGGCCCATACAGAAATCAAAATCGGACCTCCTCTCAAAGGCAGGTTTCACAGGCATTCCTACATGATGGTCAAAGGCGGTGATGGTGGTGGATGCGATATCCCATTGCTCATAGTTGTTTGCTATCGGGAAGATATAGTCTGCATCCTGGATAGTGGAGTTCATCCTGATATCGTTGGCGATATAGAGCTCTACCTCATTCAGCCAGTTATCCCTGAAGTGGTCCTGAGCGGTCTTGGCCCTATAAAAGTTGGCGGAATAGTTGAAGTAGAGCCTTGGCGGACGGATCTCCGGGTTATATTTCTTTGCGTAGGAATCCTTCATGTAGCGCTCCATATCCTCTACATCGAACCCTATCTGCTCCTTTAATGGTGTGGTTGCAAAATATCTCTTGCTCCGCTCCAGCACCCTTCCATATATGGTCTCATATGTGATACCCACAGGTGTGTTTTCCCTTCCACCCGGTATCGGCTCCTTGATCCCGAACTCAGGGGCGGCAGGCTGGTCAGGACCCTTAATCTTCCCCCATCCTGCATGTTTTCTACCCTCATAGGTCTGATCATAGCAGCCTGTGGTGCCGAGCTGCCCCATAAGACAGAGGGAAAGGATCTTAAGCCTCTCAGACTGGGTCCCATCATAATGCCTCTGATTATTGTAGCCGTTGGTGATTCTCATCGCCTTCGCCTCATATATCCAGTCTATCATCTTCCTTATTGCCGTATGGTGGAGTCCTGTGGCTGTCTGTACTACCTCAGAATCGTAGTCGTATCTCTTCAGACCCTCCTTTACCATCTCAAACACCGTGGTAACCTCTATCTCCCTGGAGCCGCCTATCCCCTTATCCTGCGGGATGGTTATGGTCCACTTACCCTCCAGGGCAGGGTCTATGCCTAATTTGGCTATATCCAGGGTCTGCATCTCCTTAGGGGAATCCCAGCAGCCGGGCGCCTTCACAAGTTTATTGGTCTTGAGGTCCCACATATAATACTGCATATCCTTAATATCCTTACCCTTTAGATTAGGATCAGGCTCCATATCCTCCTGGGTCAGGAACTTCTTTGTGTCGAGCCTGATGAGCATCGGCATATCGGTCAATTCTTTTAAGTAGTCTACATCATACCTCTTCTCCTTTATAATGGCGTTGCAGACGGCGGCCCCCAGATATGAGTCGGAACCCATCCTTATCGGGAGATAGAGGTCTGCCTTGATGGATGTGAGGGATTGATCGCAATCTACCACAATCAACCTTCCGCCATTATATTTTGCCTCAAGGGCAAAATGGGCATGGGGCATCCTCTGTGATACGAAGTTCTGGGTCCATGCTATAAAAAGATCCGATGTAAACCAGTCATCGAGCATGGAATTGGATCTCCCGATGATTGCCTTATGACTTCCCGGGTATCCATCGCCTACCATAGGAGACGGGGCTATCCATTGACCCCCAAGGAGTCCATTCATCCTGAGGCCGGCGTTGGTAGTCAGGTCAAAGAAAGACCTCCAGCACATAAATACAGCGGCAGGGGATTTTAATTCGATATCTATGATCTTATCAGCGCACTCTTTATATGCCTCGTCCCAGGAGATCCTCTTCCAGTTCCTTGAACCCCTTGCGCCCATCTGCTTTAACGGATATTTAAGGAAGTCACCCTGCTTCTGCCAGTCGGAATAGATGTTCCCCTTCTGGCATCCGGCAGGCGATATGGCAGGGATTGCGTCCATAAAGCCATAGCGCACATACTCGCCCCTATCCTTCCCCATGACCTTGTAGGTATACTTGCCGGGTGTACGCTTGGCATATACCGGATAGTGGGCCGCCTGCTCCTCGAATAGGACGACACCCTTTCTGGAGAAGACCTTCCAGTTGCAGCGGGCTACGCAGCCCACCGAGTGAACACCAAAGCTCACCCTGTCCCATTTCCACTCCTTCCTGTAAAGATCCTCCCAGGAGGTATACTTGTAATCCTGCAGGGGGTCATCTACCACCTCCAGCTTTGCAAAGACAAGCTTAGGATCGATCAGAAGGGCGGCAATACCGATTCCTGCGCCTTTCAAAACATCTCTTCTTTTAATCTCCATACTAAAACCTCCTTTGCTCATAACGTTAAACCTTACGTAGTAAATTAAGATACCTTTTGCGCCCTATCTTTCTTTTCCTCACCTCCCTTCAAATATTAAGGATTTAAAAGACTTTTTCTCTTCCTTAAGCCTCCTTATGCCTCATTGTTAATACTTTGTCTCCCGCATCTTAGGTCTATAAGCAAAGCGATGGTGATATTAAAGGCTGCAACTAGCATGCCGCCTGCTTCAAGGTGATCCAGGAATTATATAATTCGTTGTTTTTTAAAGATAAATAGGAGATCAAAAGGTCTATCCGTCATCATGGAGGCGGGTCAGAAAGGGGGCAAGATGTCTAATCGTATAAAACATTAGACATCTTGCGTTTGTATTAGTTATTCGCATAACGATGGAACTGAGCTGACGCGAAACGGATTGTTATGCCTCGCCTTCAATCTTGCCAACATTGAGCAGCCGAGCCCCGTGATGGA
>CAZYNY010000086.1:0-12665 GCA_964648095.1 uncultured Nitrospirota bacterium
ATATCCCCCATGTTTTTATTGACAGCTCGTTTGCAGGCTTAGATCATGGGGGCCAGGTCTTTACCTTGACATCAAGCTGATTATTTATTGTGGCTCTGAGAACCAAAGTGAACGCTTCCCATATTTTTCTGGACATCTTTTCTTGATTCGGTTATTTTCTTTCATGTTCAGGATAGCGAGGATATGTGCCATATAAAATGTGTTAATTTGACTTGCCCTTGCCTTGAGATTAACATAAAACCTAATTATGAAGCTTGAATATTACCCGCTTGAAAAGTTAAAAAAAGAGATCCTGGAGATTATCGGCCACCATCTGGATATTGATAAATATGATGTTTTCTTTTTTGGATCGAGGGTGGTTGGTAAGGGTACGGAAAGATCTGATATTGATGTCGGCATTGAAGGGTATACAGCGGTGTCTACTGAGGCTTTATTGACCATACAGGAAGAGATTGAACAGCTTCCTACACTTTATAAGATTGAGATTGTCGATTTCTGCCGGACAGTTCCGCAATTTCGCCAGGTTGCAAAGGAACACATAGAGATAATTAAATAGATTATTATGACTAAATTTGAATCCCTGCAAACTGATTTTGAAAGGGCGATTTTACGCCTTGCAGAAGTTTTAAAGGAGGATAAAACAGATATAGTTCGCGATTCGGCGATTAAGCGTTTTGAAATGGCCTTTGATTTATCCTGGAAGACAGTAAAGGCATTTTTAGAAGAATATCATAATATAACCTGTGTTTCGCCTAGAAACTGTTTCAAGGAAGCCTTCAGGGTTGGGGTTATAGACTATGATGAATATTGGATTAAAATGATAGACCTAAGAAATGATACAGTTCATAGTTATAGCGAGATATTAGCCGAAAAAATTTATAGGGATTTCCCAGAGGCATTAGGATTCTTCAAAAAATTGGCTGAAATAATAAAAAAGGCAGAGGCTGGATAGATATCTATATATACCGACATAAATTAAAAGCTGAGGAAGGGGGGGCGCTTGCCATATTTCCCCTGATCTTCCCCGCTCACCTTCCAAAAGACCGACTTTAAGGATAGTAACTTGAAACTTCTGCCTGTCAGGACAAGGGCTGCTAAGATCTTGATCGTGAAAAATAGGCCTAGCCCATCACCTTGAATTTCTACAGGATCTCGAGTAGAGGTTATGCTAAACTTAGTTGAATAACCTCGAAATCACCATATCCAGATAGCTGTCAATTCATTGTACTCGTTCACTACATATGAGACAAACAACCTGCCTGCCAGCAGGAATGTAAATTCTGGGCTGAATGTTAGTTGCTTTTTCATGACAAGATCCTTTCCGCCCCTTTGGGCCTAAGATCCTGTCGGTTACTCTAACATATTTTGTCCAGCGAGAGGGGTGCAGTCCATATTCCTCCCTTTGTCAAAGGGAGGTTAGGAGGGATTTTGAAAATCTAAGATCGCCGCTGTCCATGGAGTTCATCTTAATGTATGGATGAGCTAGCTACTCCGTCCGGCATTTTGTTCTCGATGCTTCCCTGATCAGGGCCTCCCTCATCACCTCTATAGGGGCCTTTAAACCGGTCCATATCTCAAAGGAGAGCGTCCCCTGGTAGAGCAGCATCCCGAGGCCGTTCATGAACCTGACACCGGCCTGCCTTGCCACCCTTAACAGCGGTGTTTCGGGAGGATTGTAGATAAGATCGCAGACCGCTATGGAGGGCCTTAAGATATCCGAAGGGATTATTAACGGGTCAGAGCTCTTCATGCCCACGGATGTGGTATTTATAATGACATCTCCGTCTGTTATCAGGTTATTCATTCCATAAGTATTGAACTCCATTACTGAAATCTTGAGGCTGAAAAAACTCTTCCTCAGGTCTCCTGCCAGCACACTCCCTTTTTCAACTGTCCTGTTTATTATGATGATCTCTCCTGCCCCTTCTTCCGCAAGGGCGAATGCTACGGCCCTTGCCGCCCCTCCTGCGCCTATTATTAAAAACCTCCTCCCGGATATAGGGAGATCAATCTCTTCATTGAAAGCCTTTATAAAACCGTTACCATCAGTATTATGTCCGATCAGTCTATCTTCCCTGACCTCTATGGTATTTACGGCCCCTATAAGCCCGGCATGCCTGTCCAGCTCGTCCAGAAAGGGGATAACCTTCATCTTGAAAGGTATTGTAATGTTTACACCTTTAATCCCTAAAGGGATTATTGATCTGACTGCGGCTTCAAGGTCATTATGGCTAATATTAAAGGGTAGATAGCAGTATGGAAGAGACAATGCCTCAAAGGCCGCATTGTGCATATATGGTGACATGGTCTGCTCTATCGGATTGCCGAATATGCCTGCAATCCTTGTTTTGCCTGTAATCAACACAGGGCCTCCAGCTCTTCTATAAGCGCCTCAGGATCAGGTTCAATGACCCTTATCGGGATGTTACACGATGACTTGATCTCGTCAATATGTATGTCATCCAGGAAGAGGCCGTCATCATTTATAGCTACTGAAGGGATAATTAATGTCCTGATCCCTTTTAGTTCGCCTATCCGCCTTCGTATGTCAGCACCTGTGAGCAGCCCTGTTACGGTTACCTCTTTTCCAAAAAAACTATTAGCTACAGGGATAATCCTGAGTCCCGGGCCTATATCCTTCAAAAGCATCCTTAGATATTTAGAGAAGTCTACACCCGTAACAATACCAATCCCGTTAATCTTATCTCCCCTCTTCAATCTTTTGCTCAGTTTTCCAAACCTATTCAAAAAATATGGAACCATGCCAATTCCGTTCTCAATTTGCGGGAGGTCTTCGTAATCCCTGATAGGCGGAAACTCCGATTTTCCCTTAAGATATAACTCATCAGCCCCAAAAACAAGATTTGTGCCGAACGCCTTTCTGAACCGACCCTGCCGGGAATGCACGATATCCAAGAGGTCTACTGCTCCTCTCCTTGTGAAAGCCTGGATGGGCATAAGCCTGTCCCGGCATCTTGTCAGTCCTACAGGGACTACTGCTATTGAGGAGACATTGGGATAGAGGGATGACAGATCGGCAATAGTCCTTTCCAGAAGTTTACCGTCATTTATGCCGGGGACAACAACTACCTGTGTGTGCATCCTGATCTTATTTTCCGCGAGATCTCTTATGTCCTTCATTACATCAGATGCATTCATGTTTCCAAGGATATATCTCCTTAGCAGATGATTGGTAGTATGAACCGAGACATAGAGAGGTGAAAGCCTTTGCGTGATGATCCGTTCTTTCTCTGCCCCGGTGAGGTTGGTTAATGTTATATAGTTCCCGAAGAGAAAGGAGAGCCTGTAATCATCATCTTTAATATAGAGGCTCCTCCTGAGCCCTTTTGGCATCTGGTCCATAAAACAGAAGATGCAACGGTTTCTGCACCTTTTTATATCTATCCGGGCGAGATCAAGACCCAACCCCTCGCCCTCCGTCTTTCTTATTTTTATATCCTTTATTCCACCCTCTTTTTTCTCTATCACAATACTAAGAGCCGACCCTTCTTCGTGATATCTATAGTCTATGGGGTCCCTGATCTCATGACCATTAATGGATAGGATTCTGTCCCCGGGTTTAATGCCGGATCTTTCTCCTATTCCTCCGGCCAGTGTTACCTCAACGCCGGTCACCTATCTCGCCTCTTTGGAATTAATCCGGACGATCCCGCGATATATATAGTGGAGTCCGGAGGAGATGGTTAATATGGTTGTTATGAGCGCAAGGAGAGGAAGGATATAAGATACCTTCTCTGTTTGAATAGAGATGAGTACAGATATTATATAGACTAGCTGGAACAGGGTAGTGCCCTTTCCGATAATGGTGGGGGAGATATTGAAGGCCTCATGGATCAGGTGTATCATTAATGTACCTATGAGGAGTATCGCGTCACGGCTCAATATAATAATGGTCAGCCATATGGGTACAAGGTGTAGTTTAGTTAATGTGATAAAGCCTGCTGCAAGAAGGAGTTTGTCGGCCATGGGGTCAAGGTAGGCCCCCAGGGTCGTCTTCTTATTGGATACCCTTGCAATAAAACCATCAAGACTATCAGTAAGGCCGGCCAGGAGGAAGACTATCAGGGCGGAGATATGGTATCCGTAAATCAGGAGGTTGATAAAAACAGGGACAAGGAGGATCCTTAATATTGTAAGGAAATTAGGGATGTTCATTTCCCTCTGTATCTCCTATTATAAAGGAACCTCTCAAAGATCCTGTTGTAACTGCTCCATCCTGTCGGGTCGTCTGTGTCTTCGGCGATCTTTCCCCTCTCAAAGGTCTCCTTAAAGGACTTGATCTTTGCATTCATCTCATCCAGATAGTGGAGGATGAGCGCCTCAAGTGTCTTGGGCCTCTTCGGGGACCCCCACTCATATCTTCCTTGATGACTTATAATAATATGTTCGAGCAGCATGGCAAGGTCCTTAGGGAATCCCTCCAGCATCCTTATCTTTTCCTCTACAAGCCTGAAACCTAATAATATGTGGCCTATCAGCCTCCCCTCATCTGTATAGTCTATTGATTTCTTATACCCCAATTCGTATACCTTTCCAGCATCATGGAGGATTGCTCCTGTTACCAGCAGATCAGCATCAGCATCCGGATAATGCCTTATTATGTCCCTGCAGAGCATGACCAGCTCCAGGGTATGCTCGAGGAGGCCGCCTATATATACATGATGCACCCCTTTTGCTGCCGGCGCCTTTTTGAATAGCGCCATGAATTCAGGGTCATCGGAAAAGGCATTAAGGAGGTCTTTTAAGTGAGGGTTTTTGATCCTGTCAATCTCAGAGCGCAGCTCAGATACCATCTCTTCTATATCCCTTTTTGATGCAGGGATAAACAGAGATATATCAACCATATCATCCTCGACCCTCTCGAGGGATTTTATATTAATCTGTCTTGCTCCCTGGTAGGATGTGATCCGGCCTATTATTTTTATAAAATCGTCCTTGTTAAATCTCTTGCCCATCTCCTCCGCTTCATCCCATATCTTACCGTCCATCTCACCATTTTTGTTTGCCAGGGTTATGGTAATGAAGAGGTTGCCTGTCCGTGATGTTGAAACCTGCTTAGATCGGACCAGAAAGATCCCCTCTATCAAATCGCCATCTTTAAGTTCAGGTGCACCCATTTTCATAGCTTAGATGTTAAATTGATGTTAATAAATTAATATCTCCAGAAATTCTCTAAGTAGAATCAGGGGTTAATGTCTCTTTCCACAACAAATGTGGAAAAGCTGTGCATAACCCAATAAATCTATTTTGTGGAGCCTTAAAGCTATTAGAATAAGAGCAGAATGCACAACATTTAGGCAGATAATAAATCAATAAAAACAACATATTGTAATAATAATGACCTTTTCTATCAATGCCTGTTAACCCTGAATGAAGCGAATTCACGTTTATCCACAAGTAATTGACATGATCGGTAACCAAGACACAATTTGTTGACTTTCTTTATTCAACAAACCTGTATACGATCTCACCCTTTTTTACTAACCCAAGACGATCCCTTGCTATTGCCTCAATATGATCCGGATCCTCTTTTATATTCCAGATCTCTTCGCTGAGTTTCTTATTCTCTTCTTCCAGTTTCGTAATCTGATTGATCAGGTCCCTCTTGGTTTGCCTCATTTCTATTATCGTGAATAGCCCCATATTGCCCGTTATAAATGAAACCGCTACATAAATGATGATAAAGGCTGAGATAAGGAGAAATAAGACCCCTTTTTTTCTCTGCCTGCCGGCTATCTTCCCCTTGTTAACCTTAGCCATGAACCTTCTCTGCCCTTGAAGAGTGCGGTAGAACCAAGCTCCTCTTCGATCCTGACAAGCTGGTTGTATTTTGCGATCCTCTCAGTCCTTGAAAGCGATCCGGTCTTGATCTGGCCGGCATTTAAGGCTACAGAAAGGTCTGAGATGGTTGTATCCTCGGTCTCCCCTGACCTGTGCGAGATAATGGTATTATACCCGGCCTTCCTCGCCATGGTAACCGTATCTATGGTCTCCGTCAAGGTGCCTATCTGGTTCAATTTGATCAATATAGAGTTTCCTATCCCCTCAGTGATCCCCTTTTTTAAGAGGTCAATATTGGTGACGAATATATCATCTCCAACAAGCTGAACCTTGTCCCCCATCTTTTGGGTCAAGGCCTGCCATCCTTTCCAGTCATGCTCTGAGAGCGGGTCTTCAATTGATACAATAGGGTAGGCCTTGATCAGTTTTAGATAGTAAACTATCATATCATCACTGGTCATTCCTGTATTTTCCTTGCCTTTGTTTCCCTTCAGTTTCAACTTATACTTGCCTTTCTCGTAGAACTCGCTTGCAGCTACATCAAGTGCAATCTGGACATCTCTTCCAGGGGTATACCCTGAAGATCCTATTGCATCGATTATCAGATCTATGGCCTCTTCATTGGATTTCAGGTCAGGGGCAAATCCCCCTTCATCCCCTACTGCAGTTGAATAGCCCTTCTCTATCAGGATTGATTTAAGCCTGTGAAATACCTCTGTGCCAATCCTAATGGCCTCCGAGAAGGAGCTTGCCCCGGCAGGGATGATCATAAATTCCTGGATATCAAGGCTGTTATTGGCATGAGACCCGCCATTGATAATATTCATCATGGGAACAGGAAGCTCCTTTGCATTTACCCCACCGATATAACGGTAGAGGGGAAGGCCTGATTCCTCTGCCGCCGCTTTTGCGCATGCCAGTGAGACCCCGAGTATGGCATTGGCACCGAGCCTGCCCTTGTTCTTTGTACCATCCAGGTCTATCATGATCTGGTCAATCTTGACCTGCTCCAGGACGTCTATCCCCGTCAGCCTGGGGTGGATCTCGTTGCGCACGTTAGAAACTGCATTCCTTACGCCCTTTCCATGATATCTCTTCTTGTCATTGTCCCTTAACTCAATAGCCTCGTTATCTCCCTTTGATGCCCCGGAGGGCACAGAGGCCCTGCCTATAATGGCTGCCTCGGTAATGACATCGACCTCAACAGTCGGGTATCCGCGAGAATCGAGTATCTCCCTGGCAAAAATATCAATTATCTTGCTCAATCTATCTCTCCTATTGTAGGGGCTTGCGTCGCCCCCTCCAAAGGCAAAGCCTTTGGAGCCTCCCCCTCAACGCTCGCATCCGCTCGCTGGGTAGATACCAACGGGCTCCATTAGCGGGGCTGTTACCTGTTTAATCGCTTCTTTAAGAGATCGTTTACCTTTGCCGGGTTGGCCTTTCCGCCTGAGGCTCGCATTACCTCACCAACAAAGAAGCCAAATAGTTTGTCCTTTCCTTTCCTGTACGCCTCAACCTTATCAGGGTTTGAATTTATCACACCCTCTATAACCCTTTCAATCTCAGATTCATCAACTATCTGGGTAAGCCCGCTCTCCTTTACAATAGTCGCCGGCTCTTTGCCTGTCCTGTACATCTCCTCAAAGACGGTCTTTGCTATCTTTCCACTGATAGTCCCTTTGTCAATCAGCTTGAGCATGCCGGCAAGCTGCTCCGGTCTCAACGGGCATTTTTCTATGGCTATATTATCCTCTTTAAGAAATCTTAATAAGTCTACCATTATCCAGTTGCTTATTGTCTTTGGTTGATTATTCAGACTTACGCACCTCTCGAAATAATCGGCCAGATCCTTAGAAGACGTGAGCAGCGCTGCATCATATGCTGGTATCCCATATTGGCCTACAAATCTTGTCCTTTTTGCATCTGGGAGTTCAGGCAGGTCCGATCTGATCTCCTCTGTCCACTCCCTGGAGATCATTAGAGGGGCCAGATCCGGCTCAGGGAAGTATCTGTAGTCATGCGCCTCCTCTTTACTCCTCATCGTCTCTGTAACCTCCTTGTCGGTATCCCAGAGTCTTGTCTCCTGAATTACCCTGCCGCCTTCCCTTAAGGTCTTTTCCTGCCTTTTTATCTCATATTCCAGGGCTTTTTGTACGAACTTGAAGGAGTTTATGTTCTTAAGCTCTGTTTTGGTGCCTAGCTCCAGGCTCCCTGCCGGCCTGAGCGATATGTTTGGTTCGCACCTGAAGCTGCCCTCATCCATATTCCCGTCGCAGACTTCGAGGTAGATCAGTATGTCCCTAAGGGATTTCAAGTAGGAAACGGTATCTTCAGGCGATCTTATGTCAGGCTCACTCACAATCTCAAGGAGAGGTACTCCTGCCCTGTTCAGATCAACATGACTCGCATTTGCTATATCTTCATGGAGGTTCTTCCCGGCATCTTCCTCCATATGGACCCTTCTTATCCTTATCCTCTTTTTTATTCCGTCTGTATCTATATCAAGAAATCCGTTTTCCCCCAATGGGAGTTCATACTGAGAGACCTGGTAACCTTTGGGAAGGTCAGGGTAGAAGTAGTTCTTCCTGGCGAACCGGTTGTATGCAGATATCATACAGTTTACAGCGAGGGAGGTCTTAATGGCCATCTCCACAGCCTTTTTATTGATGACTGGAAGCGTACCGGGAAGTCCAAGGCATACTGGACAGGTCTGCGTATTGGGCTTTTCCCCGAACCTTGTGCTGCAACCGCAGAACATCTTTGATTTTGTCAGAAGCTGGGCATGAACCTCAACCCCGATTACCACCTCATACTGCATTAATAAACCTCGTTTTACAAAAAGGTCAAGGTTAAGGTTAAGGTTAAGAAAAGATTTGTTTCCCTCAACCTGAGCCTAAACCTTATCCTTTCATCCTATCTGTGGCCTCCTCTTGTGCCATTCTGTAGACTGCTCAAAGGCATACGCAAGCCTAAATAGCATCTCCTCATCAAAGTGTTTTCCCGATAACTGAAGGCCTACAGGCAGATTTCCACTGCAAAACCCGCCCGGTATTGATATTGCCGGGATACCTGCAAGGTTTGCAGATATGGTGAAGATATCGGAGAGGTACATGCTAAGCGGGTCTTTTGTCTTTTCCCCTGTCTTAAAGGCAGGGGTAGGTGCAGTCGGGGTAATAATGACATCAACCGATTCAAAGGCCCTGTCAAAGTCCTCTTTTATCAGGCGCCTCACCTGTTGAGCCTTCCTGTAGTATGCGTCATAATATCCGGCTGACAGGGCGTAAGTGCCCAGCATGATCCGTCTTTTTACCTCAGGACCAAAACCTTCCTGCCTGCTCCTGATATACATATCGAACAGGTCTTTCGCGTTCTTTGTCCTGTAGCCGTATCTTGCGCCATCGTAGCGTGCAAGATTGGAGCTCGCCTCAGCCGTGGCCAGGATATAATATGTGGCTACGGCATAATCTGTATGAGGGAGGGATATATCCTTTTTTATTGCGCCAAGACCTTCAAGGATGGATATGGAGTCCATGACAGATCTTTCAACCTCTGTATCCATCCCTTCTATAAAATATTCCTTTGGTATACCGATCCTGACACCCTTTATGCCTCCCTCAAGAAACCCGGTAAAGTCGGGCATAGGGGTGTTGACTGATGTGGAGTCGAGAGGATCATGTCCGCCGATTATATTCAACAGAATGGCGCTGTCTGTTACATCCTTTGTTATGGGGCCGATCTGGTCTAAGGATGAAGCAAATGCCACTAGGCCATATCTGGACACCCTGCCGTATGTAGGTTTTAACCCTACTACGCCACAGCACGCGGCAGGCTGCCTGATCGATCCCCCGGTGTCAGATCCGAGCGCGGCTATACATTCATCGGCAGATACAGCCGCCGCAGATCCGCCGCTTGAGCCCCCCGGTATCCTCTCCGTATCCCAGGGGTTCTTTGTGATGGCATATGCCGAATTCTCTGTGGATGAGCCCATGGCAAATTCATCCATATTGGTCTTTCCCGTAAAGACGGCCCCGGCGTCCTTGAGTCTTGTGATAACAGTGGCATCATAGGGCGGGATAAAATTGTCAAGTATCTTTGAAGAACAGGTGGTCCTAATACTTTTTGTGCATATATTGTCCTTAATGGCGATCGGGATCCCGGTAAGATAACCTGCCTTGCCCGATTTTATCACGGAATCGGCCTTTTCAGCCTGCTCATAGGCAAGATCCCTTGTCAATGTCATATACGCAGCTGTCTTACCCTCAGTATGATCTATCCTTTTAAAGACGGAGTCTACAATATCCCTTGATCGTATCTCGCCCTTTTTCAGCATCCCCGATAATTCATGTATGGTGAGGCGGTGAAGATCCACTAATCGATCCTCTTGTTCTTTGGTCCAAGTTTTATTATCTTCGGTTTATATGTAAAGATCTCTTTTTCGTCATAATATGAATAGCAGAAGATTACTATCCTATCGCCTGTAACACCCTTCCTTGCGGCAGGGCCATTTAAGCAGACACCGCCTTTTCCCCTCTCGCCGGGTATTGCGTAGGTCTCAAACCTCTCGCCATTATTTATGTTTGAGATCATGACCTGCTCATATGGAATTATGCCGACAGCCTCCATGAATTCCTGGTCGATTGTTACGCTCCCCTCGTATGCAAGGTTAGCATCCGTTATAGTTGCGCCATGGATCTTTGACTTTAACATAAGACGAAGCATATTAACTCCTGTCTACTCAATTATCTTTGGAACCCTGAAGAAACCATCCCTCTTTTCAGGGGCATTGCTCAAGGCAAGGTCCTGGGAAAGCGATTCCCTGGTCTTATCCTCCCTGAAGACATTCTTTATATCGATAACATGGGAGAGCGGCTCTACACCTTCTGTATTGATTTCATTAAGCTTTCCTACATATGTCAGGATGCTTGAAAGCTGTCTTGTAAGTACGTCCTTCTCTTCTTCGCTGACCAGAAGTCTTGCCAGCTTTGCAACATGCTCGACCTCTTCCCTGCTGATAGCCATGCTCATAATTTCTCCTGTTGCTTTTATAGGGCTTAGTCTATTATTTATTAATTTGTAATATTAGCATGAAGAAGCTATTAATATCAAGGGGTTTTGGGGCGCTAATATTAATTTTACGGCAGATAGAAGAAGGCCATGCCTAGAATGACATAGACTGCAATGAGCATTACGCCTTCGAGCCAGTTCGACTCCCCGTCCATTGCCACAAATCCTGTGATCCCAACAGATAAGGCTACAGCCACCACCTCAAAAGGTGTGAATATCAGATCCATGGGTTTTCCAAATAGATAACTGATAAATATCAGTGCCGGTGCGACAAATAGTGCTATCTGGATACTTGATCCTACGGCTATACCCATGGCCAGATCCATCTTGTTCCTTGTTGCTACGAGCACAGCAGTGGAATGCTCTGCGGCATTTCCTATAATTGCAATCAAGATAACGCCTATGAAGAGCTCGGATATCCCGAGGCTTTTGGCGGCAGGTTCAACGGCGCCAACAAGGATCTCTCCCATTAATACAACCCCTACAGTAGCTGCTAGGAGAAGAGAGACAGATTTACTCCACCCCCAGTGTGGTATATTATTTTCCTTTACAGGGCTGTTCTCACCTGTATCGTATAGATGCCTGTGCGTCTTCAATGAGAAGATGAGGCTTATAAGATAGGCGATAAAGAGGACAATAGCTATCTCAAGGCTCAGCTCCGCTTCAGGCGGATTAGGTATATTCCTTACAGCATAGTGATATAATGCAGGCACTACAAGGCCCACTGTTGACAGGAAAAGCAGGGTTGCTCCCATCCCTGCCGCTGTCCGATTGAAGACCTGGATCTTATTCTTAATTCCCCCGACAAAGACGCTCAAACCCATAACTAAAAGCAGATTACCGATAATTGACCCTGTTATGGATGCCTTTACAAGGTCTTGGTGTCCCTTTTTTAATGCCATAACAGCGATGATAAGCTCGGCGGCATTACCAAAAGAGGCATTTAGGAACCCTCCTATCGCCTCTCCTGATGAGCTTGCCATGGCCTCTGTTGCCTTTCCCATGAGACCGGCAAGGGGGATTATCCCTATTGAGGCGGAGATAAAGATAAAAAGGGGATCTGCATGGATGAATTCCAGCACCAATGTGATGGGTATAAAAATAAAGAGGAGGTTCTTTATATTTCCAAATGAAAGCCATGACCTGATTCCGGTTTTAGATGTCAAGATCCTACCTTATTCTAGGGTTTAGTTTTGGATGATTATAAGGAGTTGAAGAGGATCAGGCAAGCGTTTTTATGCGGGTTACTGTCTTAGATACTATTAGGCAATACCCGTATTTCCTATTATCCCTTTACAGGGCGATGATAATACAATAAAATAGTGTCATAACGACGAGATGACAGGTAGAATAAAGGAGGCGATCATGGCCAAGAAAGTAAGTGTTGCAGATGCAAAGCGTGATTTTTCGGAACTCATGAGCCGTGTTGCCCTTAAAAAAGAGAGATTCGTCATTGAACGAAAGGGGAAGGCGATAGCAGCCCTGATCAACGCGGACGATCTAGAAAAGCTTGAAACCTTACCGGAAGGCAACGGCAAAAAGGGTCTATTGGCGGCAGTGGGAGCCTGGGAGGACTATCCTAATCTTGACCTATTCATCAGCAACATCTACCTGACCAGGCAAAGGTCGAAGGACAGGCGGGTAAAGAGGCTTCGGTAGTGTACCTATTTGACACGGACACCATAAGCAACCTTCTAAAGAAACATCCTTCCTCAAGTTTATTAAGGAGGCTGGCCGGCCTTCCGGCAGAGCAGCAATTTATATCTGCCATTACGGTAGGTGAACTGATCTACGGGGCC
>CAZYNY010000087.1:0-12213 GCA_964648095.1 uncultured Nitrospirota bacterium
GTCTTTCTTCTCTAACCTTGGACCCAAATTTATTTAATAATTCAGTTTTTTTTTTTTTTTTTGGTCTTTATTGATTGCTAACTATAGTATAAGATCTTGCTAATTTTAGTTCTACATACTATAGTTAGCATATGGGTTCTTGTTTTAAAAATGAGGGAAGCCAGCTTTTGGCCAGCCCCGCTACTGCGGGGCAAAGATAAAAAATTCCAATTTGCGCTTAAAATCGGCTGGCGAGCCAACAAAGACATTTTCCAATTGGCGGAGGGGTCTTTGATCGAACTTACAGGCCGAAGAAAGGGCTGTTTGACATCAATAATATCAGGTGTTATTATTTCAATAAAGGTAACATAATATGAATACTAAAAATAGAAAAAATAGCACCAGAAAAAAGACTATCAGATTCGGGGTCTCGCTTGGGGGTGATCTCCTAAGGAGCTTTGACGGGCATGTAAGAGAGAAGAACTACACAAACCGGTCAGAGGCGATCAGGGATCTTATAAGGGATAACCTTGTCAGTCAGGAATGGGAGGAGGGGAAGGAGGTTGTAGGGACTATTACGATAGTCTACGACCATGATATCAGGGAGTTGGCCGACGGCCTGACAGACCTCCAGCATGAATCCGGGATGGTTCAGGCCACGCTCCATATCCATCTGGACGAGAAGAATTGCCTTGAGGTATTGGTCCTGCGGGGAAGGAGCGGTGAGTTAAAAAAGATTGCTGATCGGCTTATAGGCACAAAGGGTGTAAAGCATGGAAAGCTGGTGATGACAACCACAGGGAAAGAGATCTCCTGATCCGCCGATAAAGGGCGTCTGCGGCGTTGTCACTTCAGCCGCCGATCCTCACGTACGACTTGTACGCTCCGGTGCGGGGGCTTCACTCCGCCTTGCATACGCCACCTTCTCGGCGGACCAGGAGTGCGATGGTTTGATCTTATAAACTCATTATAATTTTTATAAGAGGATTGGGTTTATGTGCTGGAGATCATGGAATGGGATATTAATCTATTTATTCATTCTTTTCATGTTGACACCAGTTGAGGGTAAGGCGAATGGCGGTCTAAAGGTAGTCTCGACCGTGAGCCCGATAACCAACATTGTTCACAATATAGGCGGTGAGAGGATAGATCTCCATGGCCTTATCCCCGAGGGGGTAGATTCCCACACCTTTGAGCCCGCCCCGGGTGATATTAAATACATCATCGATGCTGACCTTATTATACTAAACGGACTACGCCTTGAGGCGCCGGCTGAAAGATTGATCCTGGCCAACAGAAAGGGTTCCGTCAGGATATTGAGACTAGGTGACAAGGCCATAAAGAGGGAAGAATGGATCTTTGATTTCAGTTTTCCCAAAGAAAAAGGAGACCCGAACCCGCATCTCTGGCTTGATGTGCAGCATGCGATCCGATATGCAGGGTTAGTAAGGGATGAGCTGATGAATATTGATCCGGCAAAGGCGGATTACTATAAAAAAAGGGCTGCTGTCTATATTTCGAGACTTGAAAGACTGGACATGGAAATAAATGCTGCGGTGAATACTATACCTCCAAAGAATAGAAGGCTCCTTACATACCATGACTCCTGGGGCTATTTTGGAAGGAGGTATGGTATCCGGATTATAGGGGCGATCCAGCCGTCTAACTTTGCAGAGCCTTCTCCAAGGGATGTGGCACGCCTGATAGATCAAATCAGGGCCGAGGGCCTCCCGGCAATCTTCGGGTCAGAGGTCTATCCAAGCAAGGTATTAGATCAGATTGCCCGTGAGGCCGGGGTCAGGGTTGTAACAACCCTGAGGGATGACGCGCTTCCAGGGGAGCCAGGGGCTAAGGATCACAGCTATATCGGGATGATGCTGGATAATGTCAGGAATATAGCCCTGGCGCTTGGCGGGGATGTAAAGGGGTTAGATCTTATCGACCCTGCTGATATGGGGGATTAAAACGGCCATGAGACCCATTGTCGAGATGTTAGATGTTTCATGTATCTATGAGGAGTTGCCTGTATTACATGGCGTAAATCTGAATATATACGCGGGGCAGTTTGCGGGCATCGTTGGTCCAACAGGCTCCGGAAAGACCACACTCTTAAAGACAATACTTGGTATGGTCAGACCGGCCAAAGGAAGGATAGCCATTAATGACGGAGATAGGCCGGTTAATGGAAGGAGGCCCGGATTTATCGGCTATGTACCTCAGCTTGAGGCCGTAGACTTGAGTTTCCCGGTAACGGTTGAACAGGTCATCATGATGGGGAGATATAGTGTTATGGGATGGCTTCCATGGCCGGGCTGGCAGGACAGGAAAAAGGTGGCAGACCTGTTGGAACAACTCAGGATCGGGGAGTGTGCAGGCCGCCATATCCATGAACTCTCAGGGGGCCAGCTCCAGAGGGTTTTTCTGGCAAGGGCACTGATAGGTGAGCCGAGGCTCCTTCTTCTGGATGAGCCGACTTCGGGTATTGATGTCAATACCCAGCACGACATCCTCCATCTTCTGGGGGAATTAAATCACAAGGGGATGACGATCCTTCTTGCCACGCATGACTTAAATTCTGTTGCAGCCCACCTCCCATGGATCATCTGTTTCCAGCGCAAGGTCATTGCCCAGGGACCTCCTGATAAGGTATTTACACCGGAAATCCTCCAGCTTACCTACAATGCCGAGATGCTGGTAATCAGGGAGGGGAGGTTTATGCTGATGACGCATGCGACACCACTCCTGCACGAGACGCACGGACATGGCAGGCCGCCGGAGGTGGACTAGATGGAGTTTATTATTGCGCCGATGAGATACGAATTTTTTTTGAGGGGTTTGTTGGCTGCAATATTAATCGGCTCACTCTGCGGTGTAATAGGCGTATTTATTGTCTTAAGGGGGATGAGCTATATAGGGCATGGCCTCTCCCATGCGGTATTCGGTGGTGCCGTTGTAAGCTATCTGGTGAACCTCAATTTCTATGTAGGGGCCGGGTTCTGGGGATTTATCTCTGCGCTTTTAATTAAAAGGATTACAAAGACAAAGAAGATAGGCGCTGATGCCGCCATAGGAATAATCACGACTGCCAGTTTTGCATTAGGGGTTGCCCTGATCTCAAGGGTCCGCCGCTTTACAAGGAACCTTGAGGCGGCCCTTTTCGGCAACATTCTGGGGGTGACGGTGGAAGACCTCTATGTTATAACCGCGGTGCTTACTATCTCCTTCATTGCAATATTTTTACTTTATAAGGAACTCCTATTTACTACCTTTGATAGGGAGACAGCAGAGGTCTTTGGTGTAGATACAGACAGGGTGGATACCTTCTTCTCCTTAATTTTAGCTGCTGCAATTATCGCATCCATGCAGGTCATAGGTGTTACGCTTATTGCCGCCGCCCTGGTGATACCTGCCATCACCGCAAGACTGCTCACGGATAGCTTCCACAAGATGATAATTCTTTCGCTCCTCTTCGGGATGCTTACTGCTATCGCAGGGATGTATGCAAGCTACTACCTGAATGCCGCCTCAGGGGCTACGATTGTCCTTGTGGCAACGCTTCTATTCTCCATCATCATTGGCGTTACAGAGTTCACGAAAATAAGAAGGAGGAAACAGGTCTAACTAACCTGCAACGAAAATGGAGCTTCAGAAGCAGGCTCCTTTTTGACACGTCCTGTTTTATCTGGTTATACTTATCCCTCGGATCACCAGTAATGTAATGTAGACCACATATTATCTTGTGGAAATCGTTTATTGTAGCAATTCGATTCTTGATTGTATGGAGGTAGTGGGTGACATCAGCGCTCTGGGTTACTGTACTTATCCTGGCCTTTGCAAATGGCGCCAACGATAATGCCAAAGGCGTTGCCACCCTCAGGGGAAGCGGTCTGGCCGGCTATACCACCACTATCCTCTGGGGTACTATCTGCACCCTGTTTGGCGCACTCCTTTCTGTAAGATTTGGGGCCAAATTAATCTCCCTATTCAACGGGCACGGCCTCCTCCCTGGTGATACTGCCGTACAGCCCAATCTACTCCTGGCCGTCGCCCTGGCAGCAGCCGCCACTCTGCTCCTTGCCTCCCGCATCGGCGCGCCAATCTCTACAACCCACGCCTTAACGGGCGGTCTTATAGGTTCAGGGGCTGCGGCCTTCGGGGTTGGAGAGCTTCATCTAAATGGACTCGGAACGGAGATAATCCTTCCCCTTCTTTTTAGCCCTCTTTTATCCATGGGCTTAACACTCCTCCTCTTCCCCCTCCTTCTACCCCTTCGCCGCCTTGTTGATACCTGCGTCTGCCTTGTCCGCAGGGAGCAGACTGTCATTTCTAGTGAGGTACTGGCGCAGACCCAAGCCATTCAACCTGTTGATCTGGTTATCGGGACAACATCGGAATGCCGGAAGATCAGTACAGAAAATCGAATCACCCCGTTAAACCTTATCCATTGGTTTTCAGCAGGCATTATGAGCTTCTCCCGTGGTCTTAATGATACACCAAAGATTACAGCCCTCCTCATAGGAATAGGTTCAGGCCTTCCTGCAGAGGAGGCGGTCTTTGGGGTTGCCTTTGCAATGGCCTTGGGCGGGCTCGTCGGTGCCCAAAGAATCTCCAGGACCCTCTCAGAGAAGATCACACCTATGGACCCTGTCCAGGGGGCATCAGCCAATCTGATCACATCGATCCTGGTCTCACTGGCATCCAGGCACGGTATGCCCGTCTCAACAACCCATGTCGCATGTGGAAGCCTCTTTGGTGTCGGCTGCATCAACAAGGGCAAGACCGACTGGAAACAGGCACTAACGGTAGTGCAGGCCTGGGGGATTACCCTTCCGGCAGTGGCAATGCTCGGAGGGCTTTTCTATCTTTTACTAAAGATCCTATTGTGATCCATGATCTCTTTTGCTTCCATCTTATCCAGAAATCGATCATGCACCCTTCCAAGGAGGAGCAAAGAGACAATCGCACCGATCAATGCGAAGGCCATATCAGATTGGGTATCCCAGATATCCCCCTGCGTCGCAAGGAATGCCTCTGCGGCAGTTCCTGTCAATAGGGCTACCCACCATTCGATAAGTTCATAGATGGCGCTTATCGCCAGACAGATACTTACAACAATAAAAAAGAGCCACCTGCCCTGTCTCAGCGGAGACTTCCTTAATAATATCTCCCTGGCAATGATCGCAGGGAAGAACCCCTGGGCAAGGTGGCCTACCTTGTCGTAGTTATTTCGGCTAAGCTCAAAGACATCCCTTATCCAATTAAAAAGGGGCATCTCCGAATAGGTATAGTGTCCCCCGATCATAAGAATAATAGAGTGTAGCCAGATCATGAGGTAGGCAAAGGTAGTAAACCTGAAGAGATGGTATGTCGAGACAAGGATCACGACGCCGATAATAACCGGAAAGACCTCTAATGCCCATGTAAGCATGTCGTGGGGGTTTATGGCGGACCAAACGAAGATAAACAATAGGGTTAAAAATAGAAAAAGAACTTTAGATTGATCAGACATTTGAATTCTCCTGCCAGGTAACTAAAAAAATCGTATCCTAGCCCAAATATACCATGAAATTGACCCCCTATACTTATGCACCGATAGATTTTCTCTGTTGCAAATCTTGATGTAGAGGTACTATAATTATACTAGGCGAGCTTGCTGATTAACGAAGGAGGGCCGCCATGTTTTCAAGAGTTTCCTTTATTGCCTTTTTGGTCCTATGTTCCATCCTGTTATCGGTTCCTTCCCATGCAGCTATCCAAAACTACTCCTGGCAGGATGCAAATGGGGTCATAACGTTCAGTGATATTATTGGGAATGCCCCCACCGACGCTCAGGTAAAGCTTTTTTCCACAGAGTATTCAGATCCGCAGGAGGGGGCCGAGACCGGTTTGACAGAAACAGATGCGGCAGAGATACCGGAACGGCCCTTGATGGTTGCGACAGAGGGGGAATTTGCAATCCAACTGGTTCGGGAGCTTGGCTTGGGCAAGCCGTCAAGTGGCAAAGAGGCGGCTGACATTCTCACGAGTGTCCGGATTGCTCCTCAGCTTGGCCGATGGGAGTTGGATCAACCGATGACTCCGGAGTTCACAACCCGACTCCGCACGCTTACCGTAGCAGCCGCTAAAAGAGGGCGGATCACGACTACACCTGAGCAGGTTCTGCTCGCCTTCGATACAGCTGCTGCTTTAGTAGATGCACCTTTTCCTGTGACGGGCAGATCCGCCAGAGACACCAGAGTCCCCCTACTCAAGCGTGGAGGCCCCTCCTTTGGTGTATTTCTACCCGCCGCCTCCAGAGATCTACCCATATTATCTCTGGGTGCCGGTTGCGGGTGGTTTCTGGTTTAACAATTTTATATTTCCTGGCTTCTTTACGTTAAATGTTGACCTGTTCTTCGTCAATCATCACCGGTTCTTTTTCAGGAATCACTTCTTGGCGGTTAATGCTCGTATCATTCAGCGTCATTTTCTGGGTCATATTGTGATTGCGAATCACCGTGTTGGCGGAAGAATTCTTGTGACCCCTCGCGCGGGAAGACCTCCATCCGGTATTAGATCAGCATCCGTCTCCAACCACCGGATGATGAATATTCCAATAAGACCACAGCAAGGCTTGCGTCCTTCTGGATTACATCGATCCGGAATTCAGCCGCAGAGACAATTTGGCTCCAATTGGCCCCAGCGGTGAGGCCTATGCTTCGTCGAGAGGCAAATAGAGGGTCAGGTCGTTCTTTTTGATATATCTCTAAATAATCCCTAGTTTTCAATAAAAAAGACTTGACAATATAACATATTTGTTGTACAACACTATTGTTGTATATCTGAAATGTTGTAAATGGAGGGTTATGATGGATGGACCAAGTTTTGTTATCGGAAACATAGCCAAAGGAAGGGATCTCTGGGATAGACAAGAGGAAATAAAAGCCACTTGGAAAGCATTAGAAAAAACATCAGTTTTGCTCAAGGCACCGAGAAGATTTGGCAAGACAAGCATCATGTATCACCTTTATGAGAATCCTAAGAGTGATTTTAAAGTCTTTTTCCAGGATACCGAGGGTATGAACGAACCGCAGGATTTTATAAGTGATCTTATGGCTAAAATACTCATAGATTCAAAAGTTGGAAATATTTTAAGGTCTATGACTAAATGGTTGAGTAAAATTGAAGAAATAGAAGTAGCAGATGTCCGTTTAAAAATAAAAGAAGAGATTCAAAAAGATTGGAAAGAAAAAGGATTGGAGTTCATAGCTAATCTTGCCGGATACAACGGGAAGATCATTTTCTTAATAGACGAGATTCCTGTACTTGTTCAAAATATTGACAAGAAGCATGGCTCTCAAATCGCTCAAGAGTTTCTCCATTGGTTCAGGGCAGTCCGACAGATGCCTAATTTATCAAAAATAAGATGGGTGGTCGGTGGGTCTATAGGTATTGAACATATACTTGAAAGAATAAAAGCAGGCACTAAGGTTATAAACGATTTCCAGATTATTGGAATTGGCCCATTTTCTAGAGAAGAAGGCAAGGCTTATATAAAGGAGCTTTTAAAAACAGAAGGACAGATCAAGAGAATAACATCTACAACAGTTAATAGGATCCTAGAACTCATTGGTGCTCCTGTTCCATACTTCGTTCAAATATTGGCAAAAGAGAGCATTCATGAAATGGAAAGGCGTAGAGAAAAAACTCTTAGCAACGAGATTATTGATATAGCATACCAAAAACAAGTTCTTGGACCTGCCAGCAGAACCTATTTTGAACATTATTTCACAAGACTGAAGGATTATTACGACGAAAATAGTGAGCGGGTTGCTAAAAGGTTGATACTTGAAGTTGCAAGAAAGAAAAGCGCTGGAAAGACTGAATTGTTTAAGCTGTTTCGAATGGAATGTAAGGGTAAATTGCCCGATGAAAGATTTAGCCATCTGATGACTGACATTGAGAATGACTTCTATGTTTCTTATGACCCAGAGAATAAGACCTACAGTTTTACAACAAATATTCTTAGAGACTGGTGGCTTAGGTACTATGATATGGTGGAGGGGTAATTATGAGATTTTATAAACATACCCCGGCATTGCTTGATCCAAAAACACTTGCGGATACCCTTATAGGAAGGGATATAGAGATTGATAATCTGAAGCGGATTTTAAAAAGTGCATCTTCAGGAAAAAGTATTTCTCACGCAATGCTCGTTGGCCCAAAAGGTATTGGCAAGACACATATATTAAGGATTATCTACCACGCTGTAATTGGAGATATAAAAACAAAAGAGCTTAATCTTTATAAAGACAAATTTATTTCTGTGATCTTTCCTGAAGAAGAATATCTTAATAACATAACTAAATTTATCCTATTAATCTTGGC
The DNA here is from genome assembly GCA_964648095.1 of uncultured Nitrospirota bacterium. Classification (GTDB taxonomy): domain Bacteria; phylum Nitrospirota; class Nitrospiria; order JACRHA01; family JACRHA01; genus JACRHA01. The sequence continues at coordinate 8,347 of CAZYNY010000087.1, forward strand.
CTACCTTGGTGAATTAAATCTAGAAGGAATTCCCCCAATTCCAGGAGAACTAGTTAAACTCGCTACATTAGATTTTAAACAAAGAGAACTTGCTCTTTCTTATCTAAAAACTTTCAGGAAGAAGTCGGGTAAAATTCTACTGCTTCTAGTTGATAATCTAAATGACATTATTGAAAGATTTACTGGTGAGGATCAGGCTTCTTTAAGAGAGATATTAATGACCTATGATAGTATCTTGCTTATAGGTTCTGCTCCAACACTTTTTGAATCAATAGTTAACCATGATAAGCCTCTTTATAATTTCTTTGAAATAATTTGGCTTAAAGATCTACCCTTCGAAGATACCGTAGCATTATTAAAACGATATGCAGAGATTGAAACAAGAAATGATATTATAGAAAAACTTAAAGAATCGGAACCTAAGCTTAGGGCAATTCATGAATTGGCAGGTGGTAATCCTAGGCTTATTTTAAGTCTTTATCATATCATTGTTGAAGGGGATATAACTTCTGTTGAAACAGCTTTCCTTAAGCTCCTAGATGAACTCAATCCATACTTTAGAGAAAGGATGAATGATCTCTCAGCGCAGCAAAGGGAAATAATTGATGTGATGGCAAGGGCAGAAAAATTATTGACCCCCACTGATATATCCGCCCGATGTTATGTGCCTGTCAATGTTGTAAACTCGCAATTGAAACGGTTAGAAGAAATAGGATATGCAAGCAAATCTCCCAAAAAATACAAAAAAAGAGTTCTCTATGATTTAAATGAGAGACTATTTAGTCTTTGGAGGAAGATGAGAGTTGAGGCAGGAAGAAAGAGACTTGGCTTTATAGTAAAATTTCTTGAGATGTGGTTCTCGAAAGAAGAATTGCTCACATATCTGGATAGAACATTAGATGAAATGCGTGAAAGAATGTCGTTTGATCATGCTGAAATCCATCAAGAAATAGATAAGCTGTGGTATCTCAAAGAAGCCCTCCCTGAATTTAAAGGAAAAAAAGAATTTTGCGTAGCATGCAAGCGTAAAGACTATGATGTTGCCTTAGAAATAATTGAAAAAAAAATAAAAGACAGTGCAGATGGCATTAAGAAACTATTGTGTATGGCTACCATGTATACAGGGCTTAAGAAATTCGATAAGGCTATAGAGAAATATAAAGAGGCTGTTAGAATAAGACCTAAGGAGTATACGATTTGGGCCAATCTTGGCGGGGCATATGGAGAGTTCAAGAAATATGATGAAGCGATAGAGGCATCTAAGAAGGCCATAGAAATAAAACCTGATGCACCTGATATCTGGAGTATATGGCATGACATTGGGTTCTCATATTTTAAGCTTAAAAGATATGATGAAGCGATAGAGGCTTATATAAAGGCTATAAAAATAAAACATGATAACTATGGAGTATGGAATCACCTTGGAATAGCGTATGGGGTGCAAAAGAGTTACGACGAAGCCGTAAAGGCGTTTAAAAAAGCAATAGCGATTAAGCCTAGTAATTATATAGCATTGATTAACCTTGGAAATACATATAGCCGATTCAACAGGAAACAAGATGCAGTAGAAGTGTACAAGAAGGTTATTGAGATAAAGCCCGATGTTCCTGAGAAATGGCGCATATGGTATAACCTTGGGTTTGAATATTTAAACCTTAAAAGGTATGATGATGCGATAGAGGCGAGCAAGAAGGCCCTCGAAAGAAAACCTTCCGATAATTGTGTTTGGTATATTTTGGGTCATGCCTATCTTGCTCTTCAGAGGTTTAATGAGGCATTAGATGCATTCAAAAAGGCTGCTGATGTTAAACATTGCGGCCATCGATATAAACATATGAGATGGTTTAATCTTTGGATCACACACATTTCTCTCTTTTTTTCCGATGGACTCAAGGGAAATACAGTGTCATCAATAAAAAATTTAAAAGAATCGCTGAAATGTCTCTCATATATTACTCCAGAAAAAGATGAAGTCTTTGATTCGTATGCAATGGCATTTAAAAATATAGTTAAAGCTAAAAAGATTGACGTTGTAAAGATGGCACTTGAGGAGATAGAGACATCGAATCAAAATGATCTAAGTGATTTCCTGTCCCCGTATTCGAGGCTTGTTAAATATCTCGAAACCAAAGATGATGAAATCATTGAAAGGTTGCGTTATGAAGAACGAATTATAATAGAGGATATGTTGAGGATATTGGAAGATAAATTTGAAGAAAAATCTGAGGTGATTAAACGGAAAAAGAAATAAATTTTTAAAAGGGACCGGATAAGACAAAAGAAAATAAACTCCTCTCCCATAGCTTTAGAGGATTTGCAGCTAGATATTCTTAATTGTCCATCCTACGAAAGTAGGATTTTTAGGTGCTTATTTCATTTTTAATGAAAACCTTTCAGGGTGTTCTATGATATCAATGGTAAGATCTACATCTAAATCAGGCCAGTAAAAATTGCCGGTGTGCGGCACCTCAATGCTAAGAATCCCTTTGACAGGCGCGTCGTTGCCGTCCGGATACATATGGTATACTAATTTCAGAAAGACATTTAAGGAGGTTTCTTATGAGAAGGATATATTCGGGACTTGGGGTATGGTTATTCCTGGTACTATTCGCTGGAGCCTTCAATCCATTACTTGCAGGACCTTTGGAGGATATCAGGCCGCATGGAATTATGGCAACAAGCCCGGAGGGGAATACCAGTGGTGTGGATGTGAATACCCCGATTAGCGCGACCTTTTCGGAAGGGATCAACCAGTTAGCATTAGACCCTGATATGATCCATCTTTACAAGTTGGAAGGCTCCGAAGATCTCGCCATTCCGGGAAAGGTGAAATATGATGCAAAGACAAAAACAGCATACTTCAATCCTGAAAAGGATTTATCACCAGCTACAAACTATAAGGTGGTGATAGAGCGAGATCTGGAAATTGAATCAGGCGGACCCCTGAAGGCTGGATACTCATGGGAGTTTACCACCAGGATTGATACAGGGGGATGCGGTGGTTCATGATAACAATTTACGGTAAAAGAAAAAATGAGATGGCAGACAAAGATATTAAAGGGATACTAAAAGAATATAGGACTGTAGCTGTAGTGGGGCTTTCTCCAAAGGAGGAGAGGCCGAGCTATAATGTTGCCAGATATCTGAAGTCTCAAGGGTACAGGATCATCCCCGTAAATCCGAATGCCAGAGAGGTGTTGGGAGAGGCATCTTATCCTGATCTGAAATCAATACCTGAAAAGGTAGATATAGTCGATATCTTCAGGCGGTCAGAGGATGTCCCTCCCATTGTGGATGAGGCGATTGCCATTGGTGCAAAGGTCGTCTGGATGCAGGAGGGTATCATAAACCATGAAGCAGCGGAGAGGGCAAGAAAGGCAGGTCTTGAGGTAATAATGGACAGGTGTATGCTCAAAGAGCATAAAAGGCTCATACCTCAATAATCTCCACATTTGCCCTCGGAATAATCACGCGCCTGCCGTCAGGGAGTTCAACCTCAAGGACCCTTACCTTGCTCCCGGGGGAAAACCTGGGGACAACCCCCACATTATATCGCTTTCTTTGGCCTACCACCTTTTTTTGGCTTCAACGGCCTCCCTAACTTTTCCTCCAAGCCTTCTATGAATCTTATATCACCAAGTGGTCTACCTGTAGAAGTAGCTTTCCTTGTCTCCTCTTCTCCTCCTTCATCCTTGAGGAATCTCTGGTACTCCTTCTTTTCCGTTTCATCTAACCAATCATATAGGATCAGAATATCTTTTCTTTCACACTTTATGCACTGCTGTCCAAATTAGCCGGGGTTGAATTCTTGAAATATTGATTTTCTTGAGCATTTGGACAGGTTAAAGCCTGTCTTGAGATTAGGCC
>CAZYNY010000088.1:0-12172 GCA_964648095.1 uncultured Nitrospirota bacterium
CCTTCTTCATGCCTCCTCGCCGCCTTGGTATCCTGTTGAATGCGAATTGGTATGACAATCACCCTCCCTACACAACCCATAATAAAAGGCATGCTAATCTCATGGACACCCTGAAGCGGCTTGCCACCCCAGTTTTATTGATCCAACCGGATGCGGCAAACTATGGCGGATTGTTGACTCTGGTCAAATTAATATGTTATTTTAAAAGACAAATTTAATGTAATGAAGGACAGGAACTTTTGTGAAATCTGATAAGATCAAAAAAGGTATCGAGAGGGTCCCTCACAGGGCGCTCCTCTTTGCAACAGGCATTACAAGACACGGCATGGAGAAGCCCTTTATCGCCCTAATCTCAAGCTTTGCCGATATTATACCGGGACACACCGGAATGAGAGACCTCGAGAGGGCCATTGAGAATGGCGTCCACTCAGCCGGGGGCCACCCATTTATCTTTGGCGTTCCCGGTATCTGTGACGGTATAGCAATGGGTCATTTCGGAATGCACTATTCGCTCCCTTCCAGGGAGCTGATAGCAGATATGATCGAATCTGTAGTTTTAGCCCACTCACTTGACGGGATGGTACTCCTTACGAACTGCGATAAGATAACACCAGGTATGCTGATGGCAGCAGCAAGGGTCAATATTCCATCTATCATTGTCACGGCAGGACCTATGCTCTCAGGCAGATATGAGAAGAGGAGGCTCTCCCTTGTCAATGATACCTTTGAGGCTGTTGGTCAGTATAAAAAGGGTTGTCTGACAGATGATCAGCTAAGTGATATTGAGATCTCGGCTTGCCCCGGACCGGGTTCATGCCAGGGGCTCTATACGGCAAATACAATGGCCTGCGTGACAGAGGCGATCGGGATGTCCCTTGAAGGATCTGCAACCGCCCTCGCAGTATCATCAAAGAAGAGGCGTATTGCATATGAGAGCGGGGCACGGATTGTTGAACTGGTCAGGAAAGATATAAAACCTAGGGATATAATGAAGCAGGAGGCATTTATAAATGGCATACGTATTGATATGGCCCTTGGGGGTTCATCCAATACGACGCTGCATATCCCGGCAATCGCCAATGAGGCAGGCATCCAGATCCCCCTTGAGCTGTTTGACGAAATCAGCAGAAAGACACCCCATATAACCGATATGCTTCCCGGAGGCAGATACTATATGGAGGACCTTGAGTTTGCAGGCGGTATCCCTGCAATCCTCTCCAGATTCAGATCCGAATTGATAGATATGCCTACTGTAGGAGGAAGGTCGATATTTGAGATAGCAGATAGCGCAAAAGTATTAGATGATGAGATAATAAGGCCTCCGGACAGGGCCATCCATAAAGAGGGCGGCATAGCAGTCCTTAAAGGAAACCTGGCCCCGGATGGATCTGTTGTCAAGCAGACCGCTGTTTCCGATAATATGACCAGATTTGAGGGAAGGGCAAGGGTCTTTGATGCTGAAGAGGCCGCCATGTCCCAGATACTCGCAGGGGGTATCAGGGCAGGCGACGTGGTTGTAATAAGATATGAAGGTCCAAAGGGCGGTCCCGGTATGAGGGAGATGCTCTCACCAACTGCAACAATCGCCGGGATGGGTTTAAGTGAATCCGTAGCCCTTATAACAGATGGCAGGTTCTCCGGAGGCACAAGGGGACCTTGTGTGGGTCATATCTCGCCGGAGGCGATGGAGGGAGGCCCTCTTGCAATAGTAGCTGAGGGCGATCTGATCCGGATTGATATCCCGGGACGGAAGCTGGAGCTCAAGATTAATGAATTGGAGATAAAAAAACGGTTTGCGACATGGAAACCGCCCGAACCCAGGATAAAGTCCGGCTATCTTTCAAGATATGCAAGAATGGTTAGATCAGCCAATACCGGGGCAATCTTACGATAGGAAAGATGCAGGGTGTAGGGTATTCTGCCTTCAGCCTTCTACCTCCTGTGGATTTTAAAGAAGGATGTTATGAAACTAACTGGCGCTGAGATATTTGTTGAGTCTCTTAAGAGAGAGGGAGTCGAGGTCATCTTCGGCATCCCCGGCGGTGTTGTGCTCGGATTATACGATACACTCTATCGTCAGGACGATATCGAGGTAATCTTAACCAGGCATGAGCAGGGTGCAACACATGCAGCAGAAGGTTATGCAAGGGCCACAGGAAAGCCTGGTGTTGTCCTGGTCACTTCAGGTCCGGGCGCCACCAATACGGTAACGGGCCTCGCAAATGCCAATATGGATTCAGTACCTATTGTAGTATTTACCGGCCAGGTATCTACAGGGCTTATCGGCAACGATGCCTTCCAGGAGGCTGACATAGTTGGGATAAGCCGTCCATGCACAAAATACAACTATCTGGTTAAGGATGTTAATGACCTGGCACAGACGATAAGGGAGGCCTTTTATATCGCCACATCGGGAAGGCCCGGGCCGGTACTCATAGATATCCCAAAGGATGTAAGTCAGAATAAGGCCGATTACAAGCCTATAGATAAGGTCTATATAAGGAGTTACAACCCGACAATCCAGGGAAACCAATGGCAGATAAAGAGGGCGGCAGAGGCAATTCTAAGATCAAAAAAACCTATAATCTATGCCGGTGGCGGTGTCGTAAGCTCCAATGCCTCATCGGAGTTAAAGGCCCTGGCTGAGGCATTCCATATCCCGGTATGCATGACCCTCCTGGGACTTGGCGGTTTTCCAGGCACCCACCCCCTGTCAGTCGGTATGCTGGGGATGCACGGGACATACTGGGCCAATATGGCCATTCATAACTCGGATTTAATAATAGCTATTGGATCAAGGTTTGATGACAGGGTTACCGGAAGGGTCGCTGACTTTGCCCCGCAGGCAAAGATCATACATCTTGACGTAGATCCCACATCCATAAGAAAGAATATCCATGTAGACATACCTATAGTCGGTGATGCAGGGCATGTATTGGCTGATCTCAATAAAGTACTTCATGCAAAGGGGGAGGGAGACTGGGGCAAGATTCGGGAGCCATGGTTAAAACAGGTTGAGGAATGGAAGAAGAAGCACCCCCTCACTTACAGATATGACACCAAGATAATTAAACCTCAATATGTCATTGAAAAGATATACGAGATTACAGGCGGAGATGCCATAGTTGTAACCGATGTTGGACAGCACCAGATGTGGACAGCCCAATACTATAAGATTGATAAGCCGAGGAGGTTCTTAAGTTCCGGCGGGCTGGGGACCATGGGGTACGGCCTCCCTGCAGCCCTGGGGGCACAGATGGCCTTTCCTGATGACCTTGTTATTGAGATAGCAGGTGATGGGTCTATCCAGATGAATATACAGGAGCTGGCCACTGCGGTGATATACAAACTGCCGGTAAAGGTATTTATCATCAATAACAGATATCTCGGCATGGTAAGGCAGTGGCAGCAGCTCTTCTATGAGGAGAGATATTCTTCGAGCGTCCTTGGGCAAAAACCGGACTTTGTGAAACTGGCCGATGCTTATGGTGCAGCGGGGCTCAGGGCAAAAGAACCTGATGAGGTGGAGGGTATAATAAAAGAGGCGCTTAAGATAAAAGGCCCTGTAGTGGTTGATTTCGTCGTAAACCCAACCGAAAATGTCTATCCAATGGTACCTGCAGGCGGCGCCATAAATGAGATGATTTTTGATGACCCGGTGAAGGCCAAAGAAACAACGTCAAAGAAGGGAAAGACGGAGGATTCTATCCAGACAGCATGAAGGAAGAAGGAACCGAACATATTATATCCGTACTGGTAGAGAACAAATCAGGTGTCCTTTCCAGGGTTGCAGGTCTTTTTAGCGGCAGGGGGTTTAATATAGAATCGCTCTGTGTAGGGCCTACGCTGGACCAGTCTGTCTCAATGATAACTATTGTAACGAGGGGTGATGAGAGGATCTTAGAGCAGATAACAAAACATCTGAATAAGTTAATCGATGTTGTAAAGGTAACCGACCTTTCGGAGAGGGAGTATCTGGTGAGGGAGACTGCGCTGATAAAGGTAAATACCAGATCAGAAGACAGGGCCGAGGCGCTGAGGATTGCCGACATATTCAGGGCCAGGGTTGTAGATTCTACCTTTAACACTTATACAATAGAGATAACAGGGGATCCAGAGAAGATAGAGGCAATAATAAACCTCCTAAGGCCGCTTGGAATTAAGGAGCTTGCCAGGACCGGGAGGATTGCTATTGCCAGAGAAGAGTTGAAGGCGCCTTCTGCCGGCAATGGTTCCAGGAAGGCAGTAATGGACATGGAAGGTTAAACATATCAGATGTGTTAGGGGGATATAGATGAAGATCTATTATGACAAAGATGCTGATCTTGGTTTTATTAAAGGAAAAAGGATTGCAATTATAGGTTACGGGAGCCAGGGGCATGCCCATGCCAATAATTTGAAAGATTCCGGAATGGATGTAGTAGTCGGCCTGCGCGAGGGGAAGTCATGGAAGAAGGCAATTAATGCCGGGCTGAAGGTATTAGATACCTCCGAGGCAGTAAAGACGTCTGATATAGTCATGGTCCTCGTGCCGGATGAGCTCCAGGGGGATCTATACAATAAAGAGATAGGGCCTAATCTTAAGCCGGGATCATATCTGGCATTTGCCCACGGCTTTAATATACATTTTGATCAGATCCTGCCCAGCCCTGATATAAACGTATTCATGGCAGCGCCGAAGGGACCGGGTCATCTTGTAAGGTCAGAATTTGCAAGGGGGAGCGGTGTCCCGATGCTCCTGGCCATACATCAGGACCCCTCAAAGAATACAAAGGATATAGGTCTTGCCTATGCAAGCGCAATAGGCGGGGGGAGGGCCGGGATAATTGAGACGTCCTTCAAGGAAGAGACAGAGACAGACCTCTTCGGTGAGCAGGTCGTCCTTTGCGGAGGTATGACCGCACTGATAACCGCCGGATACGAGACCCTTGTTGAGGCGGGCTATTCTCCTGAAATGGCATATTTTGAGTGCCTCCATGAGGTAAAGTTGATAGTCGATCTGATCTATGAAGGGGGTATATCCAATATGAGATACTCCGTCAGCAATACCGCACAGTATGGAGATCTTACCAGGGGCCCAAGGATTATTACGGAAGACACAAAGAGGGAGATGAAGAGAATACTGACAGAGATACAGTCCGGCCAGTTTGCTAAGGAATGGATACTTGAGAATAAGGCAAACAGGCCTGTCTTCAATGCGCTCACAAGGAGGTCTGATGTGCATTCTATCGAAGAAGTCGGCACAAGGTTGAGATCCATGATGCCCTGGCTAAAAAAAGGGAAGCTTGTTGACAGATCCAAGAACTGACTGGGACTTAAGTCCACTAGTGACTAATAATTATTAACTTTTAACAAGTTGCAAGTTTCCAGTTACAGGTTATTGGTACGAAGTCTATGACAGGAAGGGATCTCCCGGTAGCAAAAGAAGGCCTCCCTTTTATTGCGTCCGGAATCATATTGACATCGATCAGTCTGGCTGTCGGCTGGAGATGCCCGGCTTTAATCCTCTTCCTGATCACATTATTTATTGTCTGGTTCTTTAGGAACCCCAGAAGGAATATACCGGATACCTGTGATCTTATTGTTGCCCCTGCCGACGGAAAGATAATTGAAGTAAAGGAGGAGTTTGAAAAAAGGTATCTTAACGAAAGGACTATTAAGATAAGCATATTCATGAGCATCTTTAATGTCCATATCAACCGCATACCCTATTCAGGAAAGGTGCTGAGCGTATCATACAACCCGGGCAGATTTATATCTGCCGACAGGGACAAGGCATCACTTGAAAATGAGCAGAATGCAGTAGTAATCGGAACAAAGGAGGGGAAAAGAATACTCTTTATTCAGATAGCCGGCCTGATTGCCAGAAGGATTGTCTGCCGGCTTAATGCAGGGAATAATGTAGAGAGGGGAGAGAGGTTTGGTCTGATCAGATTCGGCTCCAGGGTAGATATATTCTTGCCCCCTGATGTTGAGCTGAAGATCAGCAAAGGGAGCAAGGTTAGAGGCGGTGAAACCGTTATAGGGGTGATGAGATGAGAGAATATAAAAAAGGTGGGATCTATATGATCCCGAATTTGTTGACTACAGGGAATCTTTTTAGCGGCTTCTATGCAATAATATCGGTCTTCAATGCCGATTATCTAATTGCATCCGTGGCCATATTAGCCGCAACCATTTTTGATTCCCTTGATGGAAAAACTGCCAGGCTTGTCAAGGCAACGAGTAGATTCGGCGTAGAATACGACTCCTTGGCAGATTTAATATCCTTCGGGCTTGCCCCCGGCCTCCTGATCTACTCATGGGCCTTGAATTCCTATGGAAGGATCGGATGGCTTGCTGTATTCCTATATACCGTCTGCGGGGCGCTCCGCCTGGCAAGGTTCAATACCCAGACCTCAAGCAGTGATGGCAGCTATTTTACAGGACTTCCAATCCCTGCTGCAGCAGCGGTTATCGCCTCTATAGTACTTCTTGATCACCATATATTAAGGATCGGGAAGGAGATAAAGCCGCTTTTAATACTGGTTATTACTTATTCACTGGCTGCCCTCATGGTCAGCACCATAAAATATAGGAGTTTTAAGTACTTTAAACTCAAGGAGAGAAAACCCTTCAATTTTCTTGTTTCAGCAGTACTTTTGCTTATTGTCTTTATAGCCGCACCGCAGATCATGTTTTTCCTTGTGGCTGCCTCTTATGCCCTTTCCGGACCATTAGAGCGGCCTATTACTGCAACAGTAAAGTTGTTCAGAAAGAATAAGGTTGAGGTTGAAAAAAGATTAGGCTGAGGCTGAGGTTTAGAGAGAAAAGCAGGCTAAGGTCGAGGTTTAGGTTAAGTAAATTCTTAACCTCAGCCTTAGCCTCAACCTTCTTCATGGTCTTGACCTTAACCTTCTTTTACGGGGTTTATGGTATATGTCGCGGATAGTCAGGATATTTGACACAACATTAAGGGATGGAGAGCAATGTCCCGGGGCAAGTATGAACAGGGAAGAGAAGCTCGCCGTGGCAAGGCAGCTTGCCCGTCTGAATGTAGACATAATTGAGGCCGGGTTTCCGATAGCATCAGTGGATGACTTCGAGGCCGTAAGGCTTATATCCCATGAGGTGGAAGGCCCGATTGTAGCCGGACTCGCCAGGGCTAAGGAAGAGGATATCGACAGGGCATGGGAAGCACTTAAGGGTGCACCCAAACCAAGGATCCATACCTTCCTCTCTACATCTGACATCCATCTCAAGCATCAGTTCCGGCTCTCAAGGGAGGCGGCATTAAAGAGGGCCGTTGAGATGGTAATGAGGGCCAGGGGGTATGTCGAGGATGTCGAATTTTCACCAATGGACGCAAGCAGATCAGACCCCTCATACCTTTATGAGGTGCTTGAGGCTGTGATAGATGCAGGGGCCGGCACTGTAAACATCCCTGATACTGTTGGATATGCAACACCTGATGAATTTGGCGCCCTGATAAAGGGAATCAGGGAGAATGTCAGGAACATCGATCGGGCTATTATCTCTGTACACTGCCACAATGACCTGGGTCTTGCTGTTGCCAATTCCCTTGCAGCAGTTCTAAATGGCGCAGGACAGATCGAGTGTACAATAAATGGGATCGGTGAGAGGGCAGGCAATGCATCTATGGAAGAGATAGTGATGACGCTGCGCACCAGGAGGGATTTTTTTGAGGCCGATACAAAGATTATTACAGAGGAGATCTGCAAGGCAAGCAGGCTTGTGAGCAGCATTACAGGGATGGTAGTTCAACCGAACAAGGCAATAGTGGGGGCTAATGCCTTTGCCCATGAATCCGGGATCCACCAGGACGGTCTGTTAAAAGAAAAAACAACTTATGAGATTATGAGGCCGGAGTCCATAGGTCTGGTTCAAAGCAGGCTGGTCCTCGGTAAACACTCCGGCAGGAATGCCTTTAACACAAGACTCAAGGAGATGGGATACGAGTTATCCCAGGAGGAACTTAATAAGGCCTTTGAGAGATTTAAGAAGCTTGCAGACCAGAAGAAAGAGGTCTACGACGAGGACCTTGAGGCCATTGTTACCGATGAGGCATACCGGATCCCTGAGACATATATGTTAAGGTATATTCATGTCGAAAGCGGAAGCGATATCAACCCTACAGCCACATTGGAGATCGAGGTAGAAGGTAAGGCGCTCACAAAGGTAGGGAAGGGGGATGGACCAATTGATGCAACATACAAGACTATAGTGGCCATTACCGGCGCCAAAAGCCGACTTGTAAGCTATGATGTGAAATCGATAACCGGTGGCACAGATGCAATGGGAGAGGTAATGGTAAGGCTTGAAGAGGACAAGAAGACTGCAATAGGGCACGGGGCAGACACAGATATCATTGTAGCCTCTGCAAAGGCATATTTAAATGCCTTAAATAAACTTGTCTACTGGAAGAAGATAAAAGGACCTGAAAGGAAGGGGGAAACATAGTTCCATGGGGATGACGATCACAGAGAAGATCCTTACCAAACATTCCGGAAAGAGGGCCGTATCTCCGGGTGATAACATCTGGGTTGATGTGGATATACTTATGACCCATGATGTGTGCGGTCCTGGGACTATCGAAATATTCAAGAAGAATTTTGGCAATAATGCAAGGGTATGGGACAGAGAAGGCACTGTAATAATTCCGGATCATTATATCTTCACAAAGGATCAGCATGCCGGAAGAAATATAGAGATCTTAAGGGAGTTTGCAAAGGAACAGGATCTCCCATACTTTTATGACGTCGGCACGAGCAGGTACAGGGGTGTCTGCCATGTTGCCCTTGCCCAGGAAGGGCACACAAGGCCGGGTGAGGTGCTGTTCGGTACAGACTCGCACACCTGCACGGCAGGCGCATTCGGAGAGTTTGCAACAGGGATAGGGAACACGGATGCCGCCCTTATCATGGGCATCGGCAAGCTATGGGTCAAGGTACCGCCCACTGTCAGGTTTGTCTTTGATGGCGAGGTCCCCCCTTATATCATGGCCAAGGATATGATCCTTACGATAATTGGAAAGATAGGTGTTGAGGGGGCCAACTATATGACAATGGAGTTTGCCGGTGACGGCGTCTATTCCCTTTCTATAGACGAGAGGATGACACTGTGCAACATGGTGATTGAGGCAGGAGCCAAGAACGGGGTCATCTCGCCTGACAAGAAGACGATTTCATATGTAGTATCGCATACAAAGAAGTCATTTGAGATCGTCGAGAACGACCATGATGCAAGATTCAGGGATATCACATATTTTAAATCAAATGAGCTTGTCCCGATGGCGGCCAAACCCCATTCGCCTGACAATACTGCCCCTGCAAGGGATTTAAAGGACATTAGGCTTGATAGATGCTACATAGGATCATGCACAGGCGGGAAGCTTGATGATTTTAAGGCCGCGGCTAAGATACTTAAAGGGCATAATGTTGTCATTGATACATATATAGTCCCTGCAACAGTAGAGGTTGCCGATGCAATAAAGAACGAAAGACTTGTTGGTAAGACATTGCTTGATATATTTACTGATGCTGGGGCAAAGATAGGTGACCCATCGTGCGCGGCATGCCTTGGCGGCCCGGTAGATACCTTTGGCAGGCTCAATAACGATGAGGTCTGCCTCTCAACTACAAACCGCAATTTTCCGGGGAGGATGGGATCAAAGGGCTCACAGGTCTATCTCGCATCACCATATACAGTAGCTGCCTCTGCACTCACAGGGAAGATAACAGATCCCAGGGATTTTTTATGTTAACAAGTAGAATTGGGTAATATAGATAGGGGAGGCGTGTGGAAAAATTTTTATGCGAAACCTTTAAAGAAAAAAAGATTTATTATAAATCTCTCGATCATAAAAATTTTGGAATACGCCTCCCCGATCGCTATATGCGGGAGATGATATGAAAGAATATATCCAGGGAAGGGCATATGTTGTAGGCGACAACATAGATACAGATCAGATAATACCTGCCAATTATCTCGTATACAGCCTGAGTGATCCTGATGAAAGAAAATATTATGGAAGATATGCCCTTTCATCTGTACCCGAAAAAGAGGCTGGTCTGCCAAAGGGGAATATACCCTTTGTAAAGGCAGGCAAGGATAGCTCAGAATTTAGCATCATCATAGCAGGTAAAAATTTCGGCTGCGGGTCCTCCAGGGAACATGCCCCTGTTGCGCTCCAGATTGCAGGCGTAGAGGCTGTCATTGCCGAATCCTATGCCAGGATCTTCTATCGTAACAGTGTAGATGGCGGTTTCTTCATCCCCTTTGAGGCCCCTATCAGGCTAATAGACCAGATCGCCACCGGCGACGAGCTCAGGCTTGATATATCATCTGCCACCCTATTAAACATCTCATCCGGCAGGGAGTACAAACTCAAATCCCTTGGGGAGATATACGGTATACTTGAGGCAGGGGACATCTTTAAATATGCCAGAAGAAGCGGTCTCATAAAAAGCATTTAGGTCTCTTCTCCTAGAAAAGTCGCTGGAAGTTGCAGCCATCAATTCAAATTAAATAATTTCTTTAATTTGTTGTCTACTTCCTCTTGAATACGAGGAGGCAATTCTCCTAATTCACGTTGAAAAAGAGATGTAGTAACTGTCATCAAGCGATGTAATCTCAATGTTGAGGATACTCGTAATCCAGTTTTAGCAAAATCTTCATGCATGGAGTCTAATATCAAATCAGTCTCTAATAAATCAGCGGGTAATCTGCTGCTGATAAATGAAACAATGACATGGTGGTGTGGTCCTATGGGATTGGTTAAGCATACTGCCGGCCGAACTTTCAAAGTTGCCAAATCATCAAACGGAAATGGTACCAAAACAATTTTGCCTCTAATCATGGAAAGGTTTTCCGTCGGAAAGGGTATAAATGTCTTCTTCTTTTTCCCTTAGAAAATCAAAGGCAGGATTCACACTGGCAGAACGAAGCCACTCCTTTTCGTCTATATCAGCTTCCTCGGGTAAGAGAATAATAACTCTAACTTTTGTTGGTCCCACCACGGGCAAGGGTTCGTTCAAGACAAGTTGCCGATTGGCATCAATCGTTGCGGTTACCTCAATAGCCTTTTCAACGATATCCATATTTACACCTCCTTTGTATCCTATTATATCATGGCTGCAATTTTATCTAACGGGTGCTTTGCAAAAGAAGCCCAAAGGGTTTGGACTTTATTCTTTTGTGCCATGTTATCTACCTGTTGCTGGCATCTTTAATAGAACCTTTAATGGGCGTCCCCTTAACCTTACTTAACCTTATGTATGAAAATCTTCATGATCGAGGGCTGTAAATGTGGTCAACTCGCCGCCTGCCGAATAAGCCGGCAAAAGAGCTTCCGCAGCAGCTGCTAATTGACGCTTTCTGTCCGGCTGCTCAATTTGCTGCATATCCTCATGAATTAGGTGCAAGGCAGCCTCGATGATTGCGATGCGCTCCGTTGTTGGAAACTTCCCGAGTTCTTCCAGCATTTCTCTCTGTGTCATATATCCTCCTCAACTCTGATCGCAAAGTATAGCACATTTCTTCAGATTCGGCATTGCATATAGCGGTTTGAGTGCTTGAGAAGCGTAGGCAAAATGCGCCGGAGGCCGGAGCATCCGAAGAGTGCAGAGCGTCTACGCTTTGTTAAACGCTGGCCTGGCCAAACATGTATTACAAAAAGCCGGAACCACGGATGGTGGAAGCTTTTATTTTATATTTTGATAAATCCATCTAAAAACATATTCGTTTAAATCTTTAATAAAACCTTCTTTGCCTGGGTAAAGACTTTTCCTATTTATGTTCATTCTGACTAACTTGATCTTCCTGGATAGTTACCCCATGTTGAGATCCTTTGACGTGGATAGTATATTAATTGCCAGTATATCAATTCCAAAAATAATGTCAAGCAGAACCCTTATCGCTTAACAATCACGTCATGAGGTGATGCCAGAAAAAGCGGTCTCATAAAAGCTGGGTAGGTCCTTCCGGCACAGAGAACACAAGTATCTTTTCCCTTTTTAGCTCTTACCCCAAAAAAAGACGGAAGCCTTATCAAATTGATTCAACAACTCGATCAGGATTACAATAATTAAAGGGGTGTGACTTATGTATAGGAAAAAGTTCCCCGGGCATATTATGCCAATCCAAGGGTTGGGGTTGGTGTCGGTTCTGGATT
>CAZYNY010000089.1:0-11719 GCA_964648095.1 uncultured Nitrospirota bacterium
CCTGGGTATTGCAAGGGATATAACCGAGAAAAGGCGCCTTGAGCAAAAGGTAAGACAGAGCGAGAGATTAGCTGCCATAGGACAGCTTGCTGCCGGCATAGCGCATGAGATAAATAACCCCCTGGGAGGTATATTCAACTGCCTTTATAATATAAAAAAGGGGGGATTAACACCGCAAAAAAAGGACGAGTACATAGGATACATGGAGGATGCAATACAGCGGGTCAAGAAGATAGTCAGCGAACTGCTGGACTTCTCACAGATGAAGGAATTAAAATTATCCATGGTAAACCTGAATAAATTAATAGAGGATGTAATCCAGTCATTGGATTATGCAATAAAGGAGAAGTCGATAAGGATTGAAAGGCTGCCTTCAAAAAAGGACTTAAGCCTTATGCTTGATAAAGGAAGGATGGAACAGGTACTCGCAAACCTTGTGCTGAACTCCATCCAGGCGGTCGATATCAATGGAATAATCAGTATCAGGACTGATGCGGAGGATCAACACTGTTTGATAGAGATCTCTGATAATGGACCCGGAATTCATCCCGAGGTCCTTCCAAAGATATTTGATCCTTTCTTTACTACAAAGGACGTTGGCAAGGGCGCAGGTCTCGGATTGTCTGTGAGCAGGGGTATTATTGAAAGGCATAACGGTAATATAGAGGTGTCAAGCGAGATAGGGAAGGGCACCTCTTTTAAAATAAAACTACCACTGAGATCATGGCCCGAAAGGAATAGCCTTTCCAGGTCAGACAGGGTGAATATGGGTGTCAGTTAAAGGGCTTCTGTATCAGATACTTATTATGATGATGGTTGTAATAAGGTAATATTAGGAGAAAAAATGGACCAGAAAAAATCCAGGATACTTGTTATAGATGACGAACCGTTAATGAGGATTTCTATTGCTGATGCCCTGAAAGATGAGGGGTATCAGATATTTGATACCGATTCGGGGAGGGAAGGCCTGCGACTTGTCCAGAATGACAAATTTGATATTGTTATCACAGACCTCATGCTCCCTGAAGTGGATGGCATGAGGATCTTAAAGGCATGCAAGCAGTTTTCGC
The DNA here is from genome assembly GCA_964648095.1 of uncultured Nitrospirota bacterium. GTDB lineage: Bacteria > Nitrospirota > Nitrospiria > JACRHA01 > JACRHA01 > JACRHA01. The sequence continues at coordinate 1,071 of CAZYNY010000089.1, forward strand.
CTCAGACACAGGTCATACTTATTACTGCTTATGGCTCCGTGGCATCGGCCACAGAGGCTATGAAACAGGGCGCTTACGACTACCTGACCAAACCGTTCTCAATGGAAGACCTCATCTTAATGATAAGGCGTCTCTTGATCAGTTCTGCAAAACTGCCGAAACCCAAGACAATAAAGATGATACTTGACAGCTATGTAATTGGACAGGAGAGGGCAAAGAAGGTCCTCTCCGTTGCAGTACATAATCATTACAAGAGGCTCAGTATAAATACAAAACCGTCTGACGTAGAACTCCAGAAGGGGAATATCATAATGATAGGTCCGACAGGTACCGGAAAGACCCTCCTCGCCCAGACCCTGGCAAGCATATTGGACGTCCCCTTTGCAATTGCCGATGCTACAACCCTGACAGAGGCAGGATATGTCGGGGAAGATGTAGAGACAATTGTCCTAAAGCTGCTTCAGGCTGCTGATTATGACGTGGAGAGGGCACAGAGGGGGATAGTCTATATTGATGAGATAGACAAGATCGCTAAAAAAAGTGAAAATCCGTCTATAACAAGGGATGTTTCGGGGGAAGGTGTTCAGCAGGCGCTCTTAAAGATGATTGAAGGCACAATAGCAAATGTCCCACCGAAGGGCGGGAGAAAACACCCGCAACAGGAATATATCCCTGTTAATACAGCGAATATCCTCTTTATTTGTGGAGGCGCCTTTGTCGGCCTTGAGGACGTTATTAGCCATAGATTATATAAGAGGTCTATAGGATTTGAGGCTACTGCAGCCTCCAGCACACCCAAGGAGACCCTTGGTGAGATACTAAGCCAGACACAGCCGGAAGATCTTCGCAAGACAGGTTTAATTCCGGAATTCATCGGCAGACTTCCGGTTATAGTCACCCTCAATGAACTGACTGAGGAGGATCTGATAATGGTGCTTGCCGAACCAAAGAATGCCCTTATTAAGCAGTATGAAAAGATGTTCTCATGCGAGAACGTAAAACTTACTGTTACAAAAGAGGCCATGGCGGCAATAGCGAAAAAAGCCATTACCCTTAGGACAGGAGCAAGGGGGCTCAGGGCTATCCTTGAAGAGGTGATGCTTGACCTCATGTACGAGATTCCCTCAAAGAATAATGTTAAAGAATGTATAATCAATGAGAACGTGATAACCGGAAAGGGCTTACCCATACTTATATATGACGAAGAAGATAGTCAGGAGGCACAATTAGCCTAGAAACAAAAATATTAATTCCCAAGGCCCGGCCCGCAAAGGGCGGGCCTTTATGTTACCCAAAAGTAATATCGTGACTGAGAGGGAATATTTCCACAACTAATTGAAATACCAAGACTATTATCAGTGCCCTTGCAAATCATACTTATGCTGCCTCAATAAAGTAACATCTCCTTAATCCTAGGACCTACTACGAAAAGGAATTTTCCTTGATTTTCAATAGGATAACAATTTGGCATAGTCATTGCATTTTAAAAATAATAAGAGAAGAGTTGGCGTTGGGACCTCCCTCAAAGGGGGGAGAAAAATCATCCCAACAGGTTATAGAATCTTTGATAAAAGAGAATTATAATCAGATTGAAAATTGTAATCTCTCTTTTATAATGGAAGGAGGAGATTAAGATGAAAAAGGGGGCAGTAATCTCAATATTGACAGCAACCATCTTTCTGGCAATCGTCATATTTGCTTTAGATCCAGCATTCGCATCAATAGGCCCAATGGGTTTTTCACAGGAAACATTAGGTAGGGAAATAAGGGACACTGCTGTTACACACTACAACATGATGATCGATCATGTCAGGCTTCAGGAGGAGATTGGAAGGGCAATAAGGGATAATGCACAGGCCCGTTTCGAGTGGAACACAAACACAGGCAGGCTCCAGGAAGAGCTGGGAAAGGCGATCAGAGACGATTCAGTGCTCCGCCGGAGAGGGGCAGGGAATATGCAGGAAGAGATAGGCAGGGCATTAGTTAACTATGCCCTTCTTAGTCACAAGGTTCACCAATTCCAGGAAGGCCTTGGTATTGCCATAAGGGATGAGGCATCCACCAGATATAATTCGATGTTCGCCGCAGGCAAACATCAGGAGAAACTTGGAGAGGCCATCAAAATGGATGCAGTAACGAGGTTCAAGGGGTCGGGCCCAATAGGTCTCAATCAGGAAGAGACATCAGTTCCAGTAGGAGAAGATGGGATAATACCCTACACAGATTTCTTGCTGGTCGGAATGACGCTTGGGGCAGCGGCATCCTGCTTCTTTTCATGGACTATATCTTGTCCAAAACATGAGGGAGCAAAGACCGAAGAAGATGAGACAGAGGTCTCAATAGCAGCCTAACTTGAGATGAGGCATAAGTTGATAAAACAGGGACAATGGGCACTTCCGAAAAATTGGAACGGGGTGCCCATTATCCTTCCAAAGGTCGGGGGTTATAAAATGAAGAGATGGTTTATGGGCGGAACTCTAATAACCGCAGTGATCGGAATGTTTTTTATGGCTGGAAATACCTATCCGGCTATCAGAACTTATAATCTCGAAGAAAGCACGAGTATAAAAGACAATAAGACAGAGGAGATGTTACAGGAGCTTACCGGGAATAAGACAGAGAGGGGGATGACTGGTGAACTGACTGCGGACCTGGACAGGGCCCTATGGTTTTCTTACAATACAGAGAAGATAGGAGCCAGGGGTGAGGTGTTTGAAGACGTTATAGGATACTCTGAGATAAGGGATATGAAATCCACGATCCAGGAAACAAGGGAGGTTGTTCTTCCTTTACCAATTGTTGTAAGCCCTGCAAAGGCATTGATGTTTTCCAGGCCCACAACAGAGGAAATAAAAAAAGAGATAGCAAGACGCGGGCTTGAGAAAAGGGGAATAACAGATAAGGGAGTAAAGGAACCCCTTTTTTCCATTCTCAGAGGACCTGAACGTGAAGAGGTCTCGGTCACTGTAGGTGAAGATTCTGCCCTCCCATATACCAGCATCCTCCTCGTCTCTATGATAATGGGCACGATCGTTTCATTTATGCTTACCTGTACATGGTGCACATGGACCTTGCCGGCGCCTGGAGTAGATGTCGAGAAGAGGACAGACAATGAAGAGGAGCTGCAACTGGCAGCATAAACCCTATTCATCATCCCCTCTTCTTTCAAAGAACCCCCTGCACAACAGGGGGTTCTTTTTTGCGTATTGACAATAAAAGGGATGGATGTTACTATTTTCCTACATATATAAAGACCTTATTAAGCGACCGTAAACACCAATAACCATATGGAAAAAAAGATAAATTATAAAGATACGCTAAATCTACCCAAGACCAATTTTCCCATGAAGGCGGATCTGGGCAGGCTTGAACCAAGGATCCTGGACAAGTGGGAAAAGGAGGATATATACAGGAAGCTTCAGGACAAGACAAGGGGTCCTCTAAGATACATCCTCCATGATGGCCCCCCTTATGCAAATGGACATATTCATCAGGGACATGCCTTAAATAAGATATTAAAAGATCTGATAATAAAATCCAAGGCAATGGATGGTTATAGTTCCCCTTATGTCCCGGGGTGGGACTGCCACGGCCTGCCTATCGAACATCAGGTATTAAAGGACTTAGGCCCGAAAAAGGAGGGGATGGGTAAACTCGAAATCCGCAGGCGCTGTCGTGAGTATGCGGATAGATTTGTTGATATCCAGCGCAATGAGTTTAAAAGGCTTGGCGTCTTTGGAGACTGGAATAATCCCTATCTCACCATGACGCCTGATTACGAGGCAGCAATAGTCCGCGAATTCGGCAAGATCGTAGCAACCGGGTCAGTCTATAAAGGGAAAAAGCCTGTTCTCTGGTGTTCCTTTGATGAGACCGCCCTGGCTGAGGCAGAGGTTGAATATGCCGATCACACCTCGCCATCGATATATGTGATGTTTCGGGTGAAATATGATCCGTTAGAACGGCTAAAATTCCCTAATCTATCTTTTATCATCTGGACAACGACTCCCTGGACATTAATAGCCAATGAAGCCGTTTGTGTACATCCCGAGTTTGACTATCAGGCCGTCAGGGTAAATCAAGAAGGAAAAAGTGAAAAGACTTGGATTATTGCAAAGGAATTAGTCGGAAAATGTATGAAAGAATTCGGGATTCAGGAATATGTGGTCGTTGGCACATACAAAGGCACTGACCTGGAGCATCTGGTGTGCAGTTCCCCATTTCTTGAATATGGATCGGGTAAGGATTGGCGATCTAAGGTTATTCTTGGCAGACATGTTACTCTAGACCAAGGCACAGGATGCGTGCATACTGCACCAGGACATGGGCAGGAAGATTTCGAGGTAGGCATAGAGTATGACCTGCCTATATATGCACCTGTTGATAGCCGGGGTCGCTTTACTGACGAAATAGATGGTGAAGTTATAAATCTGAAAGGCATAAACGTTTTTAAAACAAACGATTGGATAATAAAGCAATTATCTGAGATCGAAACACTTGTTAAAGAAGAAACCATCACCCACTCCTATCCCCATTGCTGGCGGTGCAAGAACCCTGTAATCTTTCGCGCCACAGAGCAGTGGTTTATATCAATGGAAAATAGTACGTTGCGGGAGCGGGCTATTAATGCCATCAGAAACGATATCAAATGGATACCAAAATGGGGAAAGGACAGGATCCTTGGTATGATGGAGGGCCGCCCTGACTGGTGTATATCGCGTCAGCGGGCATGGGGGGTGCCTATCGTCGCCTTTACCTGCCTTGACTGCAAGGAGGTGGTCCTCTCACAGGATATCGTAAATTATGTGGCAGATCAGATGGAGAAGACAGGGGAAGGGAGCGATATATGGTTCTCAAAGACAGCAGATAAACTAATGCCGGAAGGGACATCATGTCCGGTATGCAAAGGAAAACGTTTTCAGCAGGAGGAGGACATCCTGGATGTCTGGTTTGAGTCCGGCGTGAGCCATGCAGCTGTCCTTAAGAGGCGGCAAGAACTGAAATGGCCCGCAGATCTCTACTTAGAGGGGTCGGATCAGCACAGGGGATGGTTTCACAGTTCGCTGCTCACTGCCCTGCTGTCAGACGGACAGGCCCCGTACAGTGCAGTCCTTACCCATGGATTTGTAGTTGACGGGAACGGGAAGAAAATGTCCAAGTCGGCCGGAAATGTGGTTGCGCCTCAAGAGGTAATCAATAAGTATGGCGCAGAGATACTCAGGCTCTGGGCTGCTGCGTCAGATTACAGAGATGATGTCCGGGTGTCTGATGAGATCCTTTGCCACCTTGCAGAGGCCTACAGGAAGATCAGAAACACATGCAGGTTCCTCCTTGGAAACCTCTATGATTTTGATCCGGATACAGACCTTGTCCCTCATAACAAACTTACAGAGATAGACCGCTGGGCGCTCCACAGCCTGCAGATCCTGATAGAGAAGGCGAAAAGGGGGTATTTGGAATTTGAATTCCATCTCGTCTTTCACTCCCTGAATAACTTCTGCGCAGTCGAGATGAGTTCCTTTTATCTGGATATACTGAAGGATAGACTCTATACCGCAAAAAAGGATTCACTGGAGAGAAGGTCCTCCCAGACCGCCCTGTATCAGATCCTGCTATCCCTTACAAAGTTGATGGCCCCCCTGCTCTCCTTTACTGCCGAGGAACTATGGGAGTATCTGCCGAAACAGAAGTCAGAAGACTTCGGCGAGCTCAGTCGAGCCGTCAGAAGTCAGAAGTCAGAAGAAAGTGTATTTTTGTCGAGGTTTCCTGAGGCGGATGAGAGATACAAGGACGAGGATCTTGGGTTAAAATGGGAGAGGCTCAGGGATGCCCGCAATCATGTCATGGCGCTCCTGGAGAAAGCAAGACAGGAACGTCTTATCGGGAGTTCCCTCGAGGCCTCGGTAGCTATCTATGCCAATGAAGAGTGGTTTGGACTTTTGAAGGCACATGAAAATATCCTTCCCTTCATCTTCATTGTCTCAGAGGTATCAGTCTCTCCTCTCGAGGGAATGCTGCCTGAGACCCGTTTTACCAGCCTATGCGGAGTAGGCAGGATTGATGTTGGCAAGGCATCAGGCTATAAATGCGAAAGATGCTGGAACTATAAAAGCTCGGTGGGCAAAGATAGTGTCCACCCTGCTCTCTGCGTAAAGTGTTTATCTGCCATAACCTAGGGCGCGGATACGCACGGGCTTGCCCGTGGGTATCCGCCTAGCGAACAACGTGAGCGAGAGGCGGAGCCTCCCAGGATTTGCTCTTGGAAGGGGCGACTAAGAGCCCCTAAGAATCTATCCAGCGAGCAAAGCGAGCGTTGAGGGGGAGGCTCCATCCGGCTGTGCCGGTGGAGGGGGCGACGCTAGCCCCTTTAAATAGATGGAGAAGGGCATAAATAGATATATCTCATTCCTTATTTCATCCGGCATTATTGTTTTCCTGGATCAACTTTCAAAGCATATTATCCGGAGGACAATACGCCTCCATGAATCGATACCTGTAATTAATAATTTCTTCAGCCTCACATATATCCGGAACCGGGGTGCGGCCTTCGGGCTGCTTGCAGACAGGGCCGACGGTTTCCGGTTCATATTCTTCCTTATTACATCAGTAATAGCCCTGTTCATCCTGTGGTATCTCTTCCTGAGACCCTTCAAAACAGACAGGGCGGCACAAGTAAGCATCTCCCTCATAGCCGGCGGCGCCATAGGAAACCTTATTGACAGAATACGCTTTGGAGAGGTAGTCGATTTTCTCGACTTCTATATAGGAAATTACCACTGGCCCGCATTTAATGTTGCCGATTCTGCCATAACAATAGGTATTGCCATCTTTTTCCTCTATAACCTATTTGGGAAAGGAGGTCTGAGCAGGGGTTAGATGAAAGAGGAAATAATAGTTACGTCCAAAGAAGCCTACCAGAGGATTGATCATTTTCTGATAAAAAAAGGTGCAGGCATCTCACGCACCCGCATCCAACAGCTCATAAAAGGTGGAGTTGTCACCGTAAACCTTAAACCGGTAAAACCGAACTATAAGGTTCACCCGAAAGACAGGATACTCCTGGCCATACCAGACCGGGAAAAGATGGATATTACACCGGAGGAGATCCCTCTGGAGATACTATTCGAGGATGACCAGATCCTTGCCGTTAATAAACCTCCCAATATGGTGGTACATCCAGCCCCCGGCAACTATTCCGGTACGCTTGTCAATGCACTCCTTTTCTACTTCGAAGAACTTTCCAGGGTTGGAGGGCCCGAAAGACCGGGGATCATCCACCGCCTGGACAAAGAGACATCCGGCGTGATAGTAGTCGCCAAGACAGAGGCTGCCCACAACGAACTTTCAAGGCAATTTAAGGCGCGCAAGATTTCCAAGACATATCTTGCTATAGTAGCAGGCAAGATGAAGAAGGGGAGCGGAAAGGTCATCCTCTCCATCGGGAGGGACCGTCTTGAACGGAAGAAGATATCAATAAGGACCATAAAACCCAGGGAGTCTATAACAGAATATAAGGTTATCAGGAGGTTTCCCCAGGCTACATTCATCGAGGTAAAACCACACACAGGCAGGACACATCAGATACGGGTGCATATGGCCTATCTGGACCATCCCATATTAGGAGACAAGGTATATGGCGGAAGGAGAGGCCTCCTTGTTGATGATATCAAGGTTAATAGACATATGCTCCATGCCGGCAAACTGGGATTTGTCCACCCCTCTACACTCCAATACATGGAAATCACTGCGCCTATACCTAAAGACATGGAAGATCTCCTTGAGATATTATGTAAATCTGCTCCTTCCGGGCAAAATTGCGAGCCTCAACATTTCTGACTTGACATCCGATATATCTATAAGTATATTTATGAAAATTTTTTTGTTAAAGGGTTGACTCTATACCTCTTTATGCTATAATTACTTTGATCGTAGGGTTATACATGGACTAGATAGATTTTGCTTGTATAACCCTATGTAGATATATTATTATTTAATATCAACATTTAACTTAAAGCGGGAGGATTTTAAATGGCAAAGATCACAGGAAAGGCAGTAGGAGCAAGAATCAGGACAGTAAGGGGCGCTATGACGCAGGAGAAGTTTGCTAAGGTAATTGGAGTAAAGAAACAGAATTATATAAGCAGGTATGAGAAGGGAAGGATACCCAATCCAAATATACTCCTTAAGATTTCCGAGTTCGGAAGCGTCACTATAGACTGGCTCCTCTGCGGCGACAAGGCCAAATAGCAGGTGTTTCAGTAGATACCCACGGGCTTGCCCGTGGGTATCTACCTGGCGAACAACGAGAGCGAGAGGCGGAGACTCAAAAGGCTTGTCCTAAGGATAGATTATTTTATCCCGACATGAACGGCTACGATCCCGCCTGAAAGGTTGGTATATTCGACCTGGGGAAAACCAGCCTGACGCATTGTATCAGCTAAACGCTCCTGATCAGGGAACTTTCTGATAGAGTCGGGGAGGTACTGGTAGACTCCTGTATTGTCCCCGGCTACTATTTTCCCAATGCCCGGCAGAACCTTAAATGAGTAGAGGTCGTAAAGCCCTCGCAGGAGGGCATTTACCGGCCTTGAGAATTCAAGGCATACTACCCTTCCTCCGGGCTTTAACACCCTGTAGATCTCACTGAAGGCCCTATTAATATCCGTTACATTCCTTATACCAAAACCGACAGTTACGGCGTCAAATATACCATCCGGAAAGGTCAAGGACTCCGCATTCCCCTGAACAAGCAAGACCCTTTTATCAAAATGATATTTTAGAAGCTTCTCCTTTCCTACAAGAAGCATCCTGTAGTTAAGATCAAGCCCTACAACAAGACCTTTCAGGCCAACCCTCCTTGCCAGAAGCATAGCGATGTCTGCAGTTCCGGCACAGACGTCCAGACACCGTCCATCCTCCTTTACAAGGACCTTGCCCGCAGCAAACCTCTTCCAGGAATGGTGGAGACCAAAACTAAGAAGGCTATTGTTCAGGTCATAGCTTTCAGCAATGGATGTGAACATCTGCTGAACAACTTTTTCCTTTTCCTTCAGATCTACATTGAACATGATTTTTGATGGTAATATTATCTTTTTATCCTTTGATTTAACGGACAACCTTCTCGGGTCCCCGCCCCCGGAAGATTTCAAGAAAATTCAGGATCTTCTCTTTATCGTATCCCTTTAAGGGAAGCATTGCCCGCCAGGCTGTAAGGATAAGGGGCTTCTCCTTATTCTTGAGGCCTACCAGCAAGACCCCATCCCATTGGTCTGCATACTTCTTTGGCAGGGCAATCAGCTCATCCATCTCAACCTTCGATAATACCGACCGGTCAAAATAGATCACAATATTCCCATGCTCAAGGTTGTGAACCAATAGCTCAGGCGGGACAGCACCGGCCTCGTAGACACCCGGCGCAGCCCATTTATGATAATGGGGGCCGGATGTCGGAGGATCGGTCTTATAAGTAGCATGTGTTCCGGGCTCCACATGGTCCTGTCCCTCATTATCGAAGAAAAGTATCCCTTCCGGAAGCTTCATCCCCGCAAATTGAGGGGGAACAGGGGCGCTCTTCCCATGCGACTTATGGGTTTCCTCCTGGGTCTTCGCCAATATTCCTGCCTCCAGGCTAACGAACAGGGCAATGACTAAGGCGCAAAAAAAGAAGATCCTGGCACATCTCTTGACCGTCAGACTATCAACAATAGTAGGTCTTGTCATTTTGTATTTACCCCCGGCAATATTAAATAAATATTCTCTTTCTGGCCCGTTTAAGCTGGTTCAAACTCTACTACCACAGGAATCCCATGTCAAGACATAGAAGGCAATTGCCGCTATTATTCTATTGTAGGGGCTTGCGCGCCCCCTCCACCGGCAAAGCCGAAGCGAGCATCCGGCTTTGCCGGTGCAAGCGCGGGGTGTGGGGGCATCGGAGGAGCAACTGCACCGCACGGGCCCCCACAGATGATAGTCGCCTCCCCCTCAACGCTCGCCTTGCTCGCTGGGTATCTACCTTACGGAGGAGAATATGAAAGCAAAGGTCTTAGACCTGACAAAAGAATTTCCGATTCGCCTACTCCTCTGTCGCTCCAAAGTAGCTTTGACGGAAATAGAGATATAGCAAAAAGCCCCACCAGCTCACAACCATCAGCACGGTAAGCAGGCTCATCATCTGCTGCATGGAACCCGGATCCACCATGTCTAGCATCCCTCCATACCCGGCCGGCATTTCCCGCATAGCGGCATCCCTGGCCTGGCGGTCCAATAGGTACATGACTTTGTCCAGCGAATAGACGATCGTCCCGACGAACATGACCCGGTAGCCCCATGGTCTTGCGGCCCACAGGCCGATCCCTATGGCCAGGAAGAGCCCTAAGTACAAGAGGTGATAGACCACCGCTATAGCCCCACCACGAATTGCTCCGAACAAGGGAATCCCGGATGTCAGAGACAGCCCCTCAAAGAAGGCCGACACCAGGAAGAACATCCCCGCTGTGCGGATCGTTAGATTTGATTTACGCACGGGGCGGACTCCAGCCCAAATCGTTTAGAATAGTCAAAGCTGTCCTGATTTTTTCTTCTGCTTTCTGCCCATTTGTTTTTTCACTCACAGCTTCTGCACTCCTTTTCTATGATGTCGTCAATAGTCT
>CAZYNY010000090.1:0-11651 GCA_964648095.1 uncultured Nitrospirota bacterium
TGTTAGAACCAGATATTTTTAGGATGCCTTTTCGAGGCGTTCTGCTACCCAGACTTTGATGATGGATTGTCGCGGCACACCCAAACGCCTTGCTTCTTTATCCAATAACTGAATCATCCACAAAGGGAAATCTACATTTACTCTTTTTTGCTCTTGCTCAGGTCTTCTCGCTTTTGATATATCAAGGTATTTGGAAATATCTTCACCTTCATCAAATTTCTTGTCAAACTCACGAGCCTTCATATACTTCAACCTCCTCTTTTCTGGATCGTCGTACTGAAATAATTCTTATCTTTTTGGTCCGATATGTAATTACTCCTGACCAGTGTTTTCCTGAAATCTTTCCGATTACCAAAAACCTTGGTTCGTCACTGGTCATTACCGGGATCTCAATGAAGTCTGGATCATCCCACAGTTCCTGGGCCTCGTAAAAATCAATACCGTGTTTTTGCTTGTTGCTTTCACTTTTCTTGGGGTCAAACTCAAACTCCATAGTATAATTATTATACCTTAAATATACCTGTAGTCAAACAAATATTTTCTTTTTTGATTCTAATGCTGAGGAATCATAGGGACATTCATGATAAGTTATCAGGGCTGTTAAAAGGACAGAGAAGAAACATAAAAAGTGATATTGCAAGACCCTATTTGGTCTTTATTCGATCCTCAATGGCCTTGCCATATGTTGAGTATAACAGAACTAATCTGATTAATTGTCAGAAGTACAAGAACTCCTGTTAAAATTAGCAAAAGCCAACTTTGGATTCTTTGTGTCTCTGTCGTAATAATATCGTATCCTGTTATAAGAAAACGAGTATAATTTGCCATTCTTTCTCTGGCAAGACTGATAAGTTCATTCAGGCTAAAATTTCTTTTCGTAGCCTTTACTACTTTGATAGCAGTCGTTGACTTTAAGTGAGCCTCCATAGAAGTGGTAATATCCTCACATGGAGAGATTGATCTAGCTTTTGAAAGCGTTGCGATAAAATCTCTTAGATTCTCTAAAACTTCACCCATCCATGGTAACTGTAAAGCGCTCAATATCCTTCTTACCTTTGACCAGAATCCTCCTGCATAGAATCTTTCTATCCCTGCATTAAATTTATAGCTTATCTTTTTTACCTCTTCTTCTAAATTCTCATTAAATGTTTCAATCGAAAATGTGGTAGCAAGAATGGTTTCTAATGAATACAGGAAGGTTTCTACAAGACCAACACGATACCTCCTTCCTGCCTCTTTTTCCTGTAGTCTTTTGGAAACAATTATCCAACTTCTTCTTTCTAATACGATTATTTCCTCGCCTCTGGCAACATTATATTCTTTGATATATTGAAGAGCATCCTCAAACTTTTCCGTAAATTCTGGAGTAGTATTAGCCAAAGCAATAATGACCCTTTGTTTTCCATCAGTTGGCAAATTTGGTATACCTCCAGAGAATATATCAGGACAAAAGACGCCTACATAAACATGTGGATTGAAGGTTTCATCTATCTTTGTTAATATGTCCTCAAATGTTATATATTCCTTTTCATTTTTTCTTTTTAATAAAGAAGAATAGACATTAGAGATTTTATCTCTTGCTTGCTTGAACAAATCACCTTTAAATGTCTTAAATACCTGATGACAAACACAGCGAGCCAACATATTCAAGGCGCCAAAATGACACTTACCGGGTTCTATCACTATGTCCTCAGGGTACCTTACCAGATTTAAGCACTTATCAACAGATATTTCCTCCTCCCATTTAAATCTTAACAGAATGCTTAAGGCTCCAGACCTAAACACCTTAACCTCTATCCCTCCTATCCTAAATTCTTCAAGTTCGCTTCCTTCAGAGTAAAAATGGAACCTACCATTTGCTAAATCCTGCTGTACTTTGTTATAGAATTCTTGATAGTCTCTTCCACATTCCGTGGCATTTACACAGCCACCACACTTTATCGAAGCCTTAAAAACTCTTAATGCTTCTTCTAACAACTTGTTTGCATTAGTATTGCTAAAGATCCATCTGAACGGAGTAGCATGTTCAAGCAGGTATGGGTCGATATAGGATCTAATAGTCGATTTCTGCATTTTTAAAAGATAGATTCCAGGGTTATCCAAATTAACATTACGCTCCTCCTCGTAGTTCATCCCGTCCCTGTTCAACACCTCTTCCACTATCCTTCCTTTTAAGTCAATGGTAAAGATATACTTGAACTCAGGATGTGGGATTTTGACATCCTTACACCAATCTGGAGTTTTTACTCTCATAATGCAACTTCCCTAACTTATTAAGGCTTGTTGTAAAAGCCTAACGCCTGAGTTAAGCGGCGTGCGGTACGCAAGTCCGCTTGAACAAATAGTTAGGACGCTAGGAACGCACCAAAATAAAAGCGCCGAAACTCTTGACGCTCATGCATTGGTTAACATTCCACGTTTCCATGATTCTTGCACCGTAATCGAATATCAAAGTTTTCTCGACGTAAAGGGCGCTTGACTTAATTAGATCGCCAGAAGACTCCACGCCGTATGCTCGACCAAATGCTGTATTCATCATTAAGGGCCGAGGGCAAAAATAGTTTGGAGACCTGGCGTTATGGGAATTGGTTGGCGTCCAGCCGAGATTGCCTCTCAAGTTGTATCGAAGCCCTTTAGCAACTACGCCTCGCACTCCAGCGCCACCAACTTTGGAATCGATCAAGGCCGCTCGCTCAAAGGCTGCGTCAACTAGAGCAAGGAACTCACTAACGGCCTTTGCAGTATCTGTGGATGGAATGTCCTGCGAGATCACGACCGCGTCGTTCATTTGAACAATTTCATAGCGATCATTCATGGATAACAGAGACGCCTCGTGAAACGCAGCAATTCGTTTCATCCCTAGCAGGGTGGCTTCCCGATGCAGATCCCAGTTCTCGTGGTCTAGGTGCGAGCGAAACCCAAGAAGATCCATCCAAAGGGTCATTGTTTCGTAAATACACTCACCGCGCTCAATCTTCTCGACTATTTCCATGGCGTTCCTGGAAATATCGAGTGATTGGGATGCGATTTGATCGGAGCCTTGTATCATGATCGTCCTAACTATATTATTAACAAGTTTTCTTTAATCTGACAAATATTACAGTGTAAGTCAAGGAATAATTGACATATAAAATTCTTAACGGCTATAATTCTAACCTGTTAACATTACATATTGAGAGATATCAAGAAAACAGGATAAGCATTCATGCTAAATATCCCTGTTGCTTTATTCACTAAATACCGCATACTGCTGAATAAAAAATCGGTTCCGATTTCCGTCCATAATAATTATAAGAAATGGCTTTAGGTATTACCTTGATTTCTGCCGTAAATACTGTCATAGGTATGCTGACAGGGAATCCATTAAACATTTCATGATTAAGTTGCATGAAAAACATCAATCTCCTGCGATGCAAAAGGAGGCGGCAAAGGCAGTGTCCCTTTATTACGAGATGCTGCAACCCACCCCTCACCCTAACCCTCTCTCCATGAGGGGCGAGGGAAAGATGGGGGATAATCCCGATTCGACCCCCCTTCCGTCCTCCCTTGGCAAGGGGGGATTGAGAGGGGTAGTCGGTAAATCTGTGACAGTTTCCCCTTTTTCCATGGGGGGCGAAGGGAATAAAGAAGTGGCGACGAAATCGGAGGAGTTGTCAGGAAAAGAATGGGGCAAGGCTTACACAGACCTGTTTGCGGAGATTAAGGTAAGGCATTATTCCCCAAAGACATTGAGAGCGTATACTATATGGGTGCGGAAGTTTCAGGCCTTTACAAAATTTAAGGGGAAGACATAGGTATCTTGATCCCCGCTGCCTTTGCCTTATCTATAGCTTCCTGATAGCCTGCATCGGCATGTCTTGCTATTCCGATGCCCGGGTCGTTCGTGAGCACCCTTTCGATCCTCTTACCCATCTCACGCGTCCCGTCTGCAACAACAACCTGCCCTGCATGGAGGGAATATCCTATCCCCACCCCGCCGCCATGATGGAAGGATACCCAGCCTGCACCGGAGGCGGTATTCAAAAGGGCATTTAGAATAGGCCAGTCGGCAATCGCATCCGACCCGTCTATCATCCCCTCTGTTTCCCGGTATGGAGAGGCTACTGATCCGCTGTCTAAATGGTCTCTGCCGATGACAACCGGGGCCTGTATCTTTCCCTTTGCTACAAGCTCATTTATCCTGATGCCTAGTTGCGCCCTCTCACCATAACCGAGCCAGCAGATCCTGGCAGGAAGCCCCTGAAACCTGACCTTCTTGGTTACAAGGTCTATCCACCTGACAAGGGCCATATTATCAGGAAACAGATCCTTGACCACTCCATCTAAAGTATATATATCCTTCGGGTCACCGGACAACACCACCCACCGGAAAGGCCCCTTACCTTCACAGAAAAGGGGCCTGATATAGGCAAGGACAAAACCAGGAAAGTCATAAGCATCATCAATGCCTCCCTTTTTTGCCATGCTCCTTATATTATTTCCATATTCAAAGACAACTGCACCCATCCTCTTAAGATCAAGCATCGCCCTTACGTGCAGTGCAATCGACTCTATCGAGCTCTTAATATAATCATCTGGCGACCTCTTTCTCACGTCTGCCGCCTGATCGAGAGATAAGCCCCTTGGTATATATCCGTTTAGGGGATCATGGGCAGATGTCTGATCAGTAACAAGGGACGGGACGATGCCCCTCCTTACAAACTCAGGGAAGATATCTGCCGCATTACCGAGAAGCCCTATTGAAAGCGGCATCCCGGCCTTTATAGCATTCTGGGCAAGAGAGTATGCCTCATCAAGGGATGTTGTCCATCTGTCAAGATAGCCTGTCTCAATACGCCTCCTGATCCGCTTCTCATCGACCTCAATGCCTATAAAAACACCCTCATTCATCGTTACTGATAATGGCTGTGCACCGCCCATCCCGCCAAGTCCGGCAGAGAGCACCAGCCTCCCTTTTAATGTCTCGCCAAAATGCCTCTGCGCAGCAGCTGAGAATGTCTCGTATGTCCCCTGGAGGATTCCCTGTGTTCCTATGTAGATCCAGCTACCCGCAGTCATCTGTCCATACATGATAAGGCCCATCGCCTCAAGCCTCCTGAACTCATCCCAGTTTGCCCAGTTGCCTACCAGGTTGGCATTGGCTATTAAGACACGGGGCGCCCACTCATGGGTCTTAAAGATCCCCACAGGCTTGCCGGATTGCACCAGGAGCGTCTCGTCATTCTCAAGGCAGGTAAGCGATCTTACTATCGCATGATAGGCATCCCAGTTCCTTGCTGCTTTTCCCGATCCGCCATATACGATCAGGTCCCTTGGCCTTTCAGCCACCTCCTCGTCAAGATTGTTCATCAGCATCCTCAAGGCCGCCTCCTGAACCCAACCCTTGCAGGAGATCTCCCTTCCCCTTGGCGCCCTAATTGGTCTATATTCCATGCTTCGGCCATGCTCAGCAACCATTTCTTCTCCTAATCCAGGATAGAACTAAAGACACCCTTTGAAATCATTCCGCCTACCTTCTCTATGTCTTTCGAGATAACCCTGTCCTCCTCGACTACCGGGACCTCCCCCCTTATCAGTTCATAGGCCCTTCTTGTCCCTATACCGGGCGTCAATGGACTCAGGAGGTCTATCCCCTGAGATGCTGCAAGGAGCTCTATAGCCAGGATCCACTCCACATTTCTGATAATATCCTTAAGTTTTAGTGCGGCCCCCATCCCCATGCTCACATGGTCCTCCTTGTTCCCCGATGTAGGGATCGAGTCGACCGATGCGGGATGCGAAAGAACCTTATTCTCAGATGCCAGGGCTGCCGCTGACACCTGGGCCACCATAAATCCTGAATTAAGGCCAGGGTTTTTCGTTAGAAAGGGTGGCAGATCCCCATATTCAGGGCTTACAAGCCGCTCTATCCTCCGCTCAGAGATACTCCCCAACTCTGCCATTGCAATCGCCATAAAATCGAGCGCTAAGGCAATAGGCTGTCCATGAAAATTTCCAGCGGAGATTATATCTCCGTCATCTGGGAAAACGATCGGGTTGTCAGTAACGCTATTTATCTCCGTCTCAAGTGTCTTCCTTCCGAACCCTACAGAATCCCTTATAGCCCCATGTACCTGCGGTATACACCTAAGGCTGTATGGGTCCTGTACGCGGTCACATTCTAAATGGGATCTCCTTATCTCGCTCCCCTCAAGCATCCTCCTTATTCTCTCAGCAACAAGGATCTGTCCCGGATATGGCCTCAACTCCTGCACCCTCCTGTCAAAAGCAACAGGCGTACCCTTTAATGCCTCCAGGGTAAGGGCGCCTGCCACATCCGCTGCATCAAGGAGCCTTTCAGCGCTTATCAGGGATAGAAGACCCAGTGCAAGTATCACCTGCGTACCATTTACAAGGGAGAGGCCCTCTTTAGCCTCAAGTTCAAGCACAGATATACCTGCCTTGGACATAGCCTCTCCTCCAGGCATCCTCTCCCCCTTATATATCGCCTCGCCCTCGCCGACTAGGACCAAAGCTAGATGCGCCAGAGGTGCAAGATCTCCGCTTGCCCCGACTGAACCCCTGCATGGTATGACAGGGTGGACAGATCGATTGAGCATCTCAATTAACGTCTCAACCACAACAGGCCTCACCCCCGAATATCCCATTGCAAGTACATTCGCCCTCAAAAGGAGTATCGCCCTAGTCTCTGGTTCGCTTAGCGGTTCCCCTATACCGGCAGCATGGCTCCTTATTAAGTTTAGCTGAAGCCTCTTTATATCCTCATAGGATATCCTCTTATCTGCAAGCTTGCCGAGGCCTGTATTTACACCATAGACAAGCCTCTCCCCTCTCGCCATCTCTGCAACAAGTTTATTCGATGCCGAAAGCCTGGAGTATGCGTCAGAAGAGAGCCTTACCTCCCTGTTTTTAAATACAACATCCTTAAGGTCTTCTATGGAGATATTAGTGCCCAGGCAGAGAGGTTTCATATGGATATTTTATCATAAATGAATAATCCTGCCACAAGATATGACAATATCGTCCGTTGGATATCAACATGGAATGACTGTCGGATGTGAGGAAAGCTTGCAATAACCGGTTTTATGGGGTATATTTCTTTTAAACGGAAGGAGTCAGGTAATGGAAAGGGTGCTGGTAAAGACAGAATTTTTGTGCTAAACGCGACCTGCCTGTTTCCATTATGCTAATCCGTTGTTATCGGATGTTTTTGCCGCCCCCTTTTTTTAATTTGTGGAAATTCTTTTTCAAGTAAAGTTATTTTTTCCTTAACGGATAGCTTAGAGAAATCTTTTGATAGATTTTCTCTTATTTCTCTCATCATCCTCACCGAATCAAATTTCTTGGTTTTCATCTATAACCTCCCTGGGAGTCCTGATTTCTAAAATCTGATACCCTTCTCTAAGATTCACAGAATTAAACCCGCGAATCCTGTTTATGTTTACGATATGTTTAAAATTCCAACTTGCAACTATATCAATTCTTTCTAGCGAAGGGAGAACCACTGATTATACACTTTTCTCGACTTTATCAGAATTTTTCTGCCATTTCAAACAAACCATAAAATCACATTGCTAAACTGGATACACCCATTTCAACCTTCTTCTTCCTCCTCAGATACTCTTTAAGCGCTTCAGTAACAACAGAGCTAAATTATCAGATATCTTTTTTGCCTCGTTAAAGATATCGTCAGGTATGTTTATAGAGGTCTTAACGAGAGGAACTTGCCCTTTACCTATCGTGGCATGATACGCAGAGGGATCTGATAGGCACCCTTAAGAAGGAACTATTCCTGTCCGTATGGGGGTTATGGCATGAATCGCAATGGATCACCCCTTTGAATGTCCTTACCTGCAATGCATCTATATATGGGTCCTTGGTATCTGTCCCTTTAGGAACCTCAAAATACGTTGAGGTGGGTCCGGTCGGCATTGTAACGCCATTATCATCCCTATCAGGAATAGACCAGTACCGGAACTGGTTTACGGTAGGGTTCTTTGCATCCAATACCCCATCCGGTCTCCTTGGATAGATAATAGAAGTAGGATGATCGAATGGGTTCTTCCCATCCAGCGCCAGGGCATCTAGCCTCGGTTCGAATACCTCACCGCCTGCCCTCGTTCCTCCCAGTCCATGGACATCCCTTGCAAGGACACCATCGTGGCACGAGAGACAATCATATGAAGGACCAAAGGGCTTTATCTCCCTCCCACTTGAATCCGGGGAAAAGGCATACTCCGGATTGCTGTTGCCGGCCTTCTTGACCCATAGAGGTGGTGGAATTATATTTAGCTTCTCGCTCACAACCCCATTTGATTTTTCCTTTTTTATCTCCGAGTTAGGCATGCCGGATGTGTGACAGGCTATGCAGGCATCCTCTTTCTTAATGCCCATATTATGCTTTGTTGTGACAACATCATCGAAGATACCATCTGCTGAGGACAGGGAAAGAATTAATGTCAGTAGGATTAATATTGAAAGGGCTGATATAGAGACTAATCTATTCATTTACAACCTAATACAATATGACTTAAATTGGGTGTATATTATCATAGATATGCTTGAGTGTCCAGTTCAGGAAAAGTTGGTTAGAGATTGGTCTCTATCTTCACCGCACAGGACTTTAATTCAGCCATCTTGGCATATGGATCTAAGACATTATTGGTCAGCATATTGGCGGCGGCCTCTGCAAAATGGAAGGGGATAAAGACCACCCCTTTCTGCACCCGATCCGTAACCTTTGCCTTTATCTTTATCTCACCCCTTCTTGAGACCACCTTTACCAACTGCATATCAGCTATGCCAAGCTCGCCTGCATCAGTGGGATTTACCTCAATGTTTCCTTCGGGTACTGCCTCTGAAATCCCTTTAGACCTTCTTGTCATAGTCCCGGTATGGAAATGGAACAACAACCTGCCTGTCGTCAGGATGAATGGATATTTATCATCCGGTAATTCAGCAGAGGGCATAAACTCAACAGCATGAAACTTTGCCCTGCCTCTTGGAAAACCATCTTTATAAAGGAACTTCGTGCCTGGATGATCTGTAGTAGGACATGGCCACTGTATCCCTAGCTTTTCTATTCTGCTGTAAGTAATGCCGGTTACTGCAGGCCAAAGGGACCTTATCTCATCCCATACTGCCTCTTGAGATCCATTATTCATCTTATATCCAATCTTCTGGGAAAGCATTTTAATTATATCAAGGTCTTCCCTGCTCTCGCCAAGGGGTGTTATTGCCTGCCTGAGCCTCTGAACACGCCTGTCTGTGTTGATATATGTACCATTTTTTTCTGCAAAAGAGACACCTGGAAGCACAACATGCGCCATCTCCGCTGTGTCGGAATAGAAGATATCCTGAACGATAAGAAGGTCCAATTTCTCAAGCGCCTTTTTAGTATGGTTATAATCAGGATCAGAGATCAGCGGGTTTTCTCCCATTATATACATGGCCCGGATATGTTTCTTCTCATCCGGGTCCAGGACTGAATTTACCATCTCTGTTGAAAAAAGACCGGGTTTCACATTTAAGGAAACTGACCAGGCCGCTTCAAATTTCTTCCTGGCTGCCGGGTCATCCACTTTTTGATAGCCGGGGTAGACATTCGGCAGGGCACCCATATCGCATGCACCCTGAACATTATTCTGCCCTCTCAACGGGTTTACACCTGTACCCTCTTTTCCGATATGTCCTGTCATTAGCGCCAGATTAGCAAGGGCAAGGACGGTCTCTGTGCCTGTCGTATGCTGTGTTATACCCATCCCATAGAAAATACTACCCCTTTTGGCACTGCCATAAATCCTGGCTGCCTTGATGATCCTGTCTTTTGACACACCGGTTAACTTTTCTACAAGTTCAGGTGTATATCTGCCGATCGCGGCCTTGAAGGCATCATAATTTTCTGTCTTCGCTTCTATAAATTCAGAATTTATAAGTCCTTCGTTTAGCATTACATGTGCCAGGCCATTTAAAAGCGCACTATTTGTCCCTGGACGCAGCGGAAGCCAGACGGTTGCAAATTTCACAAGTTCGATCTTCCTGGGATCTGCCACAATCAGCTTGGCGCCTTTTTCTCTGACCGCTTTTTTTAGTTTTAATGCCGCTACCGGATGTGCCTCTATAGTATTCGACCCGATCACAAATATCGCATCCGACATAAGGAAATCATCAGTAGAATTAGTCATGGCGCCGGTTCCAAGTGACATCCCGAGGCCTATTGTAGATGGTGAGTGGCAAAGCCTTGCACAATGGTCCACATTATTTGTACCTATAACCGCTCTCATAAACTTCTGGAAGAGGTAGTTCTCCTCATTAGTACATTTGGCAGATGACAACCCTCCTATTGAGTCCGGACCAAATTCCTCTTTAATCTCTTTGAGCCTCATTGCAACAAAGTCTAATGCCTCCTCCCAGCCAACCTCCACAAAACTCCCATTTTTTTTCAGAAGCGGGGTTGTTATCCTTTTTTCCTTCTTTAGAGAAGGCACAGTAAGCCTGTCAGGGTGGTTTATAAAATCTAACCCAAACTTCCCCTTTACGCATAATGTCCCATAGTTTGAGGGGTTTTCCAGGCTTGGTGAGACCTTTAACACCTTATTGTCCCTGACATGGAGGGTGATACCGCACCCTACACCACAGTAACCGCATATCGTCTCTACCTTCTTTGCATCCCAGATCCTTCCGTATCCACTGGACATCTTTTCCGTCAGGGAGCCTGTCGGACATACATCAACGCAATTGCCGCAGAATTCGCAATTGAGCACAGAATCGAATAGAGTTGTTACCTTTGTATTAAATCCCCTTCCGGTAAAACAGTATGCATTTACACCCCTTATTTCATCGCATGCCCTGACACACCTGCCGCACTGGATGCACTTATCAAACTCCCTCACGATGAAGGGGTTTATATCTTCTGTCTTCTCCCTCCTCCTTGCCCCTGTAAATCGGTTCTCTTTTATCCCATATATATATGCAAGCTCCTGAAGCCTGCAGCAACCGTTCTTCTCGCAGGTAAGGCAATCATTCGGGTGGTCTGACAGCAGAAGCTCTATCATATCCCTCTGAATCCTCTTTGCCCTTTCACTATCTGTCTTTACAGACATATTCTCAGCCACCTGAGTATAGCATGAGGCTACCAACCTTGGATTCCCCTCAATCTCCACCAGGCAGACCCTGCATCCCCCAAATACAGATGTCTTAAATAAGGATGTCTTATCCTCATCGCAGAGGGAGGGTATAAAGATATTTGCCCTCCTTGCTGCCTCAAGTATAGTAGTTCCTTCTGTGACTGTTATTTCCTTTCCATTTATCTTGATATTTACCATATAGTTATCCTTGCCTCCCTAACCCTGCCCCCGGCACCTTGGCCCTTGATCTTACATACACCAAGCCTACAGCGACCTTTCAAATGCTCCTTAAATTCTTCACCAAAATACCAGATCAGGGAAAGAATAGGATTTGGGGCAGACCATCCAAGGCCGCATATTGATGCATCGACCATATCAGTGGCAAGTGTTTCCAGAAAAAGCCCATCTTCATTATCACCTTTTCCCACTGATATATCCTCGAGCATCTCAAGCATCCTTTTTGTCCCGATCCTGCATGGCGTACACTTCCCGCACGATTCATGGTAGTAGAACTCCATCAGCCTT
>CAZYNY010000091.1:0-11651 GCA_964648095.1 uncultured Nitrospirota bacterium
AATAGGCTATCAGCCGGTATGGTCTTCCTCATCTCCTTTAGCATATAGGAGATAAAGTAAGACTCAAACTCCTGGGCTGCTTTTTTTAGATCATCTTTACTCCTATCCCCATCCCTCTCCCCTTGGGGGGTAGGGGGTAGGGTGTAGGGTGTAGGGGGATTTCCTAATAATATAGACCCTATATCCATATTTCCCGCCTATATAATCTCAAGCTCTGCCTGCAGCGCCCCTGCGGCCTTCATTGCCTGGAGTATTGCAATCAGATCCCTGGGTGTTACGCCTATTGCATTTAATGCCCTGACAACCTCTCCGATACTCACACCGCCATCCACCAGGAGGAGTTGACCCTTCCCCTCCTCCACCGTCACCTCCCTCTGGGGCACCACAACGGTCTGCCCCTTGGAAAAGGGGAGGGGTTGTGATACCTGCTGTTCTGTCCTTATCTGGATGGTAAGGTTGCCATGGGAGATGGCCACTGTTGAGACCCTGACGTCCTCACCCATCACTATTGTCCCGGTCCTCTCGTTCAGCACCACCTTTGCATTCCTGTCTACCTGCACATCAAGGGTCTCGATCGATGCAATCAGTTCCACTATCCTGCCTCTGAATTTCTCAGGCACCCTGACATTTACGGTCGCAGAACTGACGGGGTCAGCGCCCTCCTCTCCGAGAAAGTTATTTATAGCCTTAGATAATCTTAGCGCTGTTGTAAAATCCTGGTTGTTAAGGGTAAGGGCTATTAATTCCATGGAACCCAGGTCTACCTTTACCTCTCTCTCTACAAGGGCGCCGCCAGGTATCCTTCCTGCCGTAGGATGGTTCTTTTGTATTGTATCTCCCCCTTTTCCTCCGAGAAAACCCCCGATTGAGACAGGTCCCTGAGCCACTGCATATATTTGTTGGTTCGGCGCCTTAAGCGGGGTCATTAAAAGTGTCCCACCCTGCAGGCTCGTGGCATCGCCTATTGATGACACCAGCACATCTGTCTTGCTCCCCGCTTTAATAAAGGGTGGAAGGGTGGCTGTCACCATGACTGCCGCCACGTTCTTTACCTTCACATCCTGTGGGTCCACAACTATACCCTGTTTCGAGAGCATGGTAGCCAGGCTCTGTATGGTAAATTCCGTCCCCTGCTTATCACCGGTCCCGTTTAAGCCTATTACAAGACCATAACCTAAGATCTGGTTATCCCTGACCCCTTCGATAGTAACTATATCCTTGACCCTCGCTGCAAAAAGGGGTGTAAGATTTAGCAGTGAAAATATTAGAGTAGTTGTTATTATTATAATTTTTTTCATGATTCCCCCCTACACGCTACCCCCTACACCCTTTCTTTAGAATGGCCATATCCAGCTGAATATCCTCATAAGCCATCCCGGAGACTGATTATCAAATATGACCCCCCTCCCTGTATACTCTATCTTTGCATCGGCAATAGATGCGGAGAGGATCGTATTGTCCCTTGCAATATCCTCCGGTCTTACTATCCCGCTTACAGTAATAAACTGCCTCTCATTATTAATAAGAAGTTCCCTTGTCCCCTTGATCATCATATTTCCGTTCGGCATAAGCTCGACTACCCTGGCAGTAATATCAGCAGTCAGCTGCCCGCTTCTGGTTGTTGATCCTGATCCGTCAAAACTGCTTGAAGCAGTGGCCCCTATGTCTCTGTTGCCTGTAGGTAAGCCGAAGAAGGAGGTAAGTCCGGTAGAGATACTTGAGTCCCTGGTGGTCTTTGTTGTAGCATCCTTTGATCCGCTCGCATTCTCATCTACCCGCACTGTTACTATATCCCCAACCCTGCCTGCCTTATTATCCTGAAAGAGGAATGCCCTTCCGTTATCCTCACTCCAAAGTGATCCCTTCGATGTAGGCGCAGGAGCAACAAGGGCCTCTTTCTCCGGCTCCTTCAGATGGGCGCATCCGTATTGCAGAGATCCCAGGAGGATAAAGACCGGGATGGTCCATAATCCTGCGATCTTACTCCATTTATTGCACATCTCTCCCTCCTTAATAGGTTACCTTCACCCTGCCTGAATCTAATACCTCTGCATAGATCTTCTTTTTCGAGTCGGAGTTTATGACCTCGATAATCTTACCCTTTGTCCCGTCCATCCTGGCTTCTCCTGAAGCTGTAATTGTGAGGATACCGGTTTCTACTATGATGGCTACCCTGTCCCCCTTCTTTACGAGGGGCGCCTCCTCGATCATCTCTTCGGTCAGCAGTGTGCCGGGTTTGATAAACCTCTTGACCCTCTTTCCAATAACGGACCCGGGGTCGAATAAGAGGCTCCCGCTCAGATCATAAAGCCCGATCTTTTTCATGTAAATGTCGTCTTCCCTGATTACCTGATTCTTCTTAATAGGATGAGACAGGGCAACAACATCCATCTCTACTCTCACATCAGCTGTCGTCTTAATAGTCTTGAAATTTTCCCCATCCTTCTTGAATTCGATCTGAAAAACCCTTCTTCCGAGCAGGCCCCTTCTATCCAGAAGACTCACGTTATATTCCATTTTATCCTCTGATACAAAAACCTTCTCCACTGATCCGATCAGATCGACCCTGACATGGTACTCTGCCCATGGCATCTGCCCTTCCACGTAATGGGTGATGGCATTCCTGATCCAATCCTCTGTAATAATTGCCTTTGCTTCCCTGGAAAAAACCAAGGCTGAGGCTAAGGTTAAGGCCAAAAGAAGGATTAGGCTAAGGTTTAGGTTGAGGAATTTCTTAACCTCGACCTTAGTCTCAGCCTGCTCTTTTCTTAACCTCAACCTGACTTTTTCCTCAACCTCAACCTTCTTCAACATGTTACCGCCTCAGGTTATTTGCCGTCTGGAGGACCTCATCGGCCGTCTGAATCGACTTTGAATTAATCTCATACGCCCTCTGACCGATGATCATATTAATCATCTCCTCGGCAATATTAACGTTCGACGACTCCAGATATCCCTGGGATAGCGTCCCAAAACCCTCCTGTCCGGGCTTCCCTGTAATCGGATCCCCGGATGAGGCAGTCGGGAGAAAAAGGTTTTTACCGATACTGTTTAACCCGGAAGGGTTTACGAACCGCGCAAGCTCGATCTTTCCTATGTCGGTCGGCGCCGAACTGCCTGACACCTCGGCAGATACAATACCATCACTGCTTATGGTTATCTTCGATGCATTGCTCGGGATAGCAACAGACGGTTCAAGGGGATACCCGTCTGAGCTCACCATCCTCCCCTCGCTGTCTTTTTTGAAGGAACCTGCCCTGGTATATGCTATCTGCCCGTCAGGCTTTGTTATCTGGAAGAACCCATCCCCCTCAACAGCCATATCCAGCTCACTCTGGGTCTCCTGGAAATCTCCCTGGATAAATAACTTCTGCACCGCAACAGGACGAACCCCTGACCCCAGCTGTATACCTGTCGGCACCTGTGTCCCTGTGCCTGAGGCCGTCCCGGCAGATTTCACATTCTGATAAAGGAGGTCCTGAAAATCTGCCCTGCTCCTCTTGAAACCTACAGTATTTACGTTGGCAAGATTGTTAGAGATTACATCGAGGTTTACCTGTTGCCCGGCCATACCTGATGCAGATATCCATAGCGATCTTATCATCTTACTAAACCCTCCCTATCTCGGTTACTGACCTTAAATTAATCTCATCAATGGTCTGTATTGCCTTCTGATAAGATTCATATCCCCTCAATACCTCAATCATGGATGCCATCTCCTCTATGGTATTCACATTCGACTGCTCAAGACCCCCCTGCACCATTGAAAAATTCTCAGACGGCTGTTCAGCTCCGCCTGAGAGGAGAGATTCCCCCTCCTTCTCCAGGCTATCCTGGTTCGCAAAGGTTACAATCCTGAGCATGCCGGCCTCCTGGTTGCCGGCATATACAGTCCCCTTCTCGTCAACCGTAATTTCTCCCTCCGGAAGCTGGATCGGCCCACCCTCGCCAAGAACCGGATCACCATCTTGAGTAACGATCCTCCTCTGGTCATCTAATGAAAAATTCCCGTTCCGTGTATATCTCATACCCCCGTCCTTTTCTATCGCAAAGAAACCATCACCGTTTATGGCCAGGTCAAGCTTGTTCCCTGTATTTTTTATAGGTCCCCCTGAAAGGTCTATCACGGACCTGTCATACTGTACGAAGGCCTTATCCTTACCGAAGAAAGATCCGCCATCTGGATATGGTTCATTATAAGAAGGTAAATAAGACTTGAATATCGCCTTATCTTTTTTATAACCGATTGTATTTATATTTGAGAGGTTATTGGATATCATCTCAAGCTTCATCTCCTGGGCAATCCCGCCTGATAATAACGGATATATTCCTCTGTTCATGTCCCTTCTTCCTCCATTGGCACTATGTCTTCTGCAACTGGCATGCCACTACAATTCGTTGAACCTGAATTGCGCTATCAGATTGATTTATTTGAGTTTCATATAAAAAGTAAAAGCCCTGCCCCCTCTGTTCCAATAGGAATCTTCTTCCCTGATAGGATACTTTTGCCTACCTGTGAACCAGGAATTGCTTGATATTTAACACCCTATTATGTAAAATAAAAATAGACGATTATAAAGGTTAGTAATGATCGGAAGGGACTTAAAGAGGGGGATTAAGATCATAGCCGGAGGGGTAGGAGAGATAGCGGGAAAATTAGCAAAGGAAACAGATAGGATCGGGCTTAAGATGCAGGTGGATAATATCGAGAAGGAGATCAAGGCTTCATACCGCAATTTAGGGATGGTTGCCTTTGAAATGATAACTAATGGAGAAGGGGATCTTCATGAGCATGAGGAGATCAAGAAGATAATGCAGCGGATTCACGAAGAAACCCTGAAAAAAGCCAGGATCAAGGCAGAGGAGGGGCAATGAAAAGAAGGATAATTAGTCTGTCATCTTTTCTTTTACTCCTTTTATTCCTTTTGTCTTCCGGCTGCACTACAAGGATAGTGCCAAAACCGCTCCAGCCAGGGGATATAGATTTAAATTCAAATATAATCTCAAAAGAGAGGGAGGGCATACGTATCTCCGTTCAGTCTATGGAGTGGAAGTATTACCCATATAACCTGGATAATTTTTATACCCCCATGCTCTTTCTTATCAGAAACAATACTGATAAGAAGGTAAGCTTTAAGGTATCCGATCTTGTCCTCGTTGATGATAGGGGTAATCAGTTTAACGCGGTAGATCCGGGCATAGTCGAAAGGATTATGACCCCAAGGGGATACGGACAGGGTTTCTATCCGCCATCATTCTATTATGGAGGATATCTCCCTCCGCCTGGATTCGGATATTATTCCATGGCCCCAACTGATATAACCTTGTTATCTATTTCAGAGGGGGATATATTTCCAGGGTCCCAGGTAAGGGGGTTCATATATTTCAAGAAGGCAGTGACGTACGGGAAGAATATCAAACTGAAGGCGAATATCGGCGCAACATCCGAAGAATTCGAATTTGAAATAAGATAGTAGATAGCCACGGGCAAGCCAGTGGCTATCTACCCAGCGAACAACGTGAGCGTTGAGGGGGAGGCTCCATCCGGCTTTGCCGGTGGAGGGGGCGACGCAAGCCCCTGGGATAGAGATAGACCAAAAAATTGGCAGTTATAGCCGGCATAGACATAGGTACCAACACCTTAAGGCTCCTCATCACTGAAATTGGTAAGCACCATTTTAAGGAGATACATTCAGAAAGAATGATAACCCGCCTTGGCGAGGGCCTGTCAGGCTCAGGCCGCCTGACTAATAATGCTATAATCAGAACCGTCTCAACCCTTAAAGACTTCAGGACAATTATTGACAGATATATGATCAACGAGGTTGTTGTGGTTGCAACAAGCGCTGTAAGAGAAGCAGAAAACCGTCAATATTTTATTGACCTTGTAAAAAAAGAGACAGGATTTGACATAGAGGTGATCTCTGGAGAAGAGGAGGCGAGGAGGACGTTCCTCGGTATCCTCCATGGGTTAGATAAAGGGATCTACCCAGCGAGCAAGGCGAGCGTTGAGGGGGAGGCTCCGATGCGGCTTTCGCCATCGGAGGGGGCGACGCAAGCCCCTATAATAGACAATATAGTCGCCATTGATATAGGTGGAGGGTCAACAGAGTTTATACTTGGGAAAGAGGGAAGGATCAAAGAAAAAATAAGCAGCAACCTTGGTGTGGTAAAGCTGACCGAGAAATATATAAAGTCTGACCCGATCTTGCAATCCGATCTTGTGCGTATGCAAGGCGAGATAAGGGCAATGATAAGAGAGGTCGTCTTGCAAATGGGCAATATGGGTGGAACAAGGCTGGTAGGTACAGCAGGGAGCATAACTACCCTGGCGGCCATAGACCGGAAGATGGAGACATATAATCCTCTCCGGATCAATAACTGCATCTTAAAGCTCGCATCGATAAGAACGATATTGTCAGACCTGGTTTCCAAGACTATCGAGGAGAGGAGGACGATTAAAGGACTCGAGTTGGGAAGGGAGGATATTATAGTGGCCGGTGCAGCGATTCTTATAACCATAATGGAGGAGATGGGTCATGATTCATTAGTTGTTAGTGATTATGGGCTGAGAGAGGGCCTTATTATAGATGCGTACAACAAGAGATGCACCCATTAATACCAATTCGCATTCAACAGGATACCAAGGCGGCGAGGAGGAGGCGACGCAGGCGTACGGTTTGTACGTTGAGGAGCCGACGACGAAGCCAACGCCGGTAGCCGAATGAAGGCAAATTGGTATAAATAGCGAAGACAACAAAGGAGGGGATATGAGTAGATTTTTTCTTGTATTATTAATAACCTGTTTAATAGCTGCGCCAAATCTTTTTGCAGCAGAAAAGGAGAAGAAGGCACCCATGGTATCAATAGAGACAGATAAGGGGGAGATAGTATTTGAGATGTATCCGGATGTGGCGCCAAAGACTGTTGCGAGGATCACAGAGCTTGTGAAACAGGGTTTTTACAATGGCCTTACATTTCACAGGATAGTTCCCGGGTTTGTAATACAGGGCGGCGATCCTAAGGGTGACGGCACAGGAGGCTCCGGGAAGAAGCTACCTGCAGAATTCAACAGCAAGAAGCACCTCCTTGGAACAGTGGCCATGGCACGGGCACAAAACCCCGACAGCGCCGACAGTCAATTCTATATCTGCCTGAGTGATCAACCCACCCTTGACGGGAACTATACCGTCTTTGGGCAGGTGATAAAGGGGATAGATGTGGTGCAGAAAATTGCAAAAGGGGATGTGATGAAGAAGGTGACAATGAAATAGTTTAAGGTAAAGACTTCTCTTCGTTAACCAACCCAAGCAAAATCATCCCCTCCAATACTTGGAGGGGATAAAATACTTTTAGTATCATATTTGGCAAATCGGCTATAACGCAGAAGGTATCAGCAATTCGGTCTCCCTCCTGAGATCTGCCTTTTGCCTGTCGAAAACCCTCTTTAAAAAGATACCTGTATAGGACCCATCGATCCCGGCAAGCTCCTCCGGGGTACCTTTAGCCACAACCTCTCCGCCCTTATCGCCTCCTTCAGGGCCAAGGTCTATTATATAATCGGCATTTTTAATAACGTCAAGGTTATGCTCTATCACAACAACCGTATTACCTGCATCTACGAGCCTGTTTAAAACATCCAGGAGCTTTTGAATATCTGCAAAATGGAGACCTGTTGTCGGCTCGTCAAGGATATATAGCGTCCTTCCTGTTGCCCTCTTTGACAGCTCCTTTGAGAGCTTCACCCTCTGTGCCTCGCCGCCGGACAGTGTTGTTGCGGACTGACCAAGCTTGATATATCCGAGCCCGACATCTTTGAGGGTAAGAAGTTTCTCCTTGATCCTGGGTATATGCTCAAAGAAGATCAGTGCCTGCTCCACCGTCATATCAAGGATATCAGCAATACTCTTTCCCTTATAAAGAATCTCCAGGGTCTCACGGTTATATCTCTTCCCTTTGCAGACGTCGCATGTAACATAGATGTCGGGAAGGAAATGCATCTCGATCTTTATCAGCCCTTCTCCCCAGCAGGCCTCACACCTTCCTCCCTTTACATTAAAACTATACCTTCCGAGCTTGTATCCCCTCATCCTGGATTCCGGAAGATGAGTAAAAAGATCCCTGATAAATGTAAACAGGCCGGTATACGTGGCCGGATTTGACCTCGGGGTCCTTCCTATGGGTGATTGATCTATATTAATCACCTTATCTATCTGATCAATCCCCAGGATCCCCTTGCAGGCGCCAATCCTCTCAGCAGACCCATAGAATCTGTTTGCAAGATTTTTATAGAGCACTTCAAATATAAGCGTAGACTTCCCTGAGCCTGAGACACCTGTAATGCAGGTAAAGAGGCCAAAGGGTATCCTGACATCGACCCCCTTCAGGTTATTTTCCGTTACACCGAGGATGGTAAGGAAATTCTTGGGCCTCCTGTGCCTCTTCGGAAGTGAGATGGTCATATCTCCCTTGAGATATTTTCCTGTCAGAGAATTCTTATGGGTCAGTATCTCCTCCGGCTTCCCCTGTGCCACTATCTCTCCTCCATGTATACCGGCGCCTGGCCCCATATCTATAACCCAGTCTGACGACCTTATCGTCTCCTCATCATGCTCCACCACAAGGACCGTATTGCCCGTATCCCTCAGTCTTTTTAAGGTTGAGAGGAGCATGACATTGTCGCGCTGATGGAGTCCTATGCTGGGCTCATCCAATATATAGAGAACGCCGACAAGGGATGAACCTATCTGCGTGGCCAGCCTTATCCTCTGTCCCTCCCCACCTGAGAGTGTTGAGGCCATCCTGTCAAGGGCAAGATAGTCCAGACCAACATTCTTAAGAAAGCCGAGCCTCTCCCTTATCTCCTTGAGTATCCTCTTTGCAATAAATTCCTCGCGGTCGGTCAGCTTCAGGGTCGAAAAAAAGGCCACTGCCTCGGCAATTGAAAACCTTGTTACGTCTGCAATAGACCTGCCTGTAATCTTCACAGCGAGACTCTCAGGTTTCAGCCTGTTTCCACGGCATAACTGACATGGGTGGGCCCCCATAAACTCCTCTATCTCCTCCCTTATATAAGAGGACTGGGTCTCCCTGTATCTCCTCTCAAGGTTCCCTATCACCCCCTCAAAGGGCTTTGAGTAATCATGCCTCTCGCCGTCCTTCTCGAAATAAAATGTCAGGCTGCGCTTCCCCGATCCATAGAGGATTGTATCCTGTACCTCCTTTGAGAGATCCTTAAAGGACGTCCTCAGGTCAAAACCATACTCTTTCGAGAGGGCCTCAAGTATCTGGTAGTAGTATATAGACGGCCTCTTCTCCCAGGGCTTTATAGCCCCCTGCCTTAGAGACATATTTTTATTTGGAACTACTAGGTCTGGATCAAGGTCCATCTTTATCCCCAGACCGTCACAACCATCACATGCACCATGGGGTGAATTGAAGGAAAAGATCCTTGGAGCCAGCTCCGGTATACTGATAGAACAGTCGGGACAGGCATGCCTCTCGCTGTAAAGGATATCCTCTCCATCCCTTGCAATCACCACAAGACCTTCCGCAAGGTTTTTCGCCGTCTCCAACGAATCGGCCAGCCTTCCCTCAATACCTTCCTTTATGATCAACCTGTCAATACCTATCTCGATATTATGCTTTTTCTTCTTGTTCAGGTCTATTTCTTCAGACAGATCCATTATCTTTCCGTCTACCCTTGCCCTGATGAACCCACTCTTCCTCATCTGTAAGAGTTCTTTTTTATACTCCCCTTTTCTCCCTGTGACGATAGGGGCCAATATCTGAATCTTTGTGCCCCCCGGAAATGCCATGATGGAATCTACCATCTGCTGGACGGTCTGCGCCCTTATCTCCTTCCCGCATTTGTAGCAGTGAGGCATGCCGATCCTCGCAAAGAGGAGCCTTAGATAATCGTATATCTCTGTGACAGTACCGACTGTTGAACGTGGGTTTTTGCTTGTAGTCTTCTGCTCAATGGATATCGCAGGCGAGAGCCCCTCAATCGAATCAACATCAGGTTTGTCCATCTGCTCCAGGAACTGCCTCGCATAGGCAGAGAGAGACTCCACATACCTCCTCTGGCCTTCGGCATATATGGTGTCAAAGGCGAGAGACGACTTTCCGGAGCCGCTTAAGCCGGTGATTACGACCAATTTGTCCCTGGGTATCTCCAGATCCAGGTTTTTTAAGTTGTGCTCCCTTGCGCCCTTTATGATGATTTTCCTGTCTTCCATATGCACACTACCGGACAAAAATCTGTTGACGATCTGATTATATTAACATCCTTTGGATTTCTAAGTAAATAATAAAAATTGATGATCCAGAGGGGCGATAAAAATAGTTTCATAGGTGTTCAAACACGTCACACCGAAGATGTCACAACTTTTACATCGCATGATTACAAGGTCTTGACAATTGATACATATTGATAGTTATAATATATAACAGTTGTTATACAGGTAGAACTTATGGATAATTTAAACGAAGGTCGCTGGCTGCTTCTTATTCACCAGATCCCACCTAGGCCTGCTTACTTACGTGTAAAGATCTGGAGGCGATTGCAGCGCCTTGGCGCCGTTGCCATCAAAAACTCGGTTTATGTCCTGCCTAAGAGTAATCAGGCTAATGAGGACTTTCAGTGGGTACTCCGCGAGATAATAGGCAGTGGCGGAGAAGCTTCTCTTTACGAGGCACTACTCATTGATGGACTCTCCGATGAAGAGGTAGAGTCATTATTTCATGCCGCAAGGGATGCTGAATATAACCAGATTGCGGAAGCAGCAAGGCATATTACCGGTGCACCTTTGTCCGGTCTCAAGATAGACGATGAAAAACGGGCACAGATCGGTTCTGACCTATCCAGACTCAAGCGACGTCTTGAAGAGGTTATCGCCATCGATTTCTTCAGTGCCCCCGGCCGTGAGCCGGCAGAGCGTGCCGTTGCAGGGCTTGAGGCGTGCGTGCGTTCCTCAGTGCATGGATCACCTAATGTTACCAAATCATCCATCCGCATTGAGGGTCTCTGTGGCCGCATCTGGGTGACGCGAAAGGGTATCTATGTTGACCGTATTGCAAGCGCCTGGCTAATCCGTCGCTTTATCGATCCTGATGCCGGCTTTAAGTTTGTTGCCGGCGATCGGTATCGGCCGGCAAAAGGAGAACTCCGTTTTGATATGTTTGAAGCAGAGTTCACACATGAGGGCGACCGCTCTACCTTCGAGATTTTAATTGAGCGCATAAAACTTGATGATCCTGCCCTCTTTCATATTGCTGAGATTGTCCATGATATTGATATTAAGGACGCAAAATTCAACCGCGAGGAGGCAACCGGCATAGATAGAATAATTGCCGGGATCGCTCTGGCCCACAAGGAGGATGAGGTACGCCTGTTGCGTGGATCGGCCATTTTTGATGATCTTTATGAATACTTTAGGAGGAAACGCAGATAAGAAATCTATTCGGGGCCACTTTGAAACAGATAGGAAAGGAGGAACATAATATGAGATTTCTGATGATGGCATGGATATTGATTATAGGCATATGCCTTACAGGTAATGTTATGGTCCAGGCGGGCCAGGAAAGTAATTCTAAGACCTGGAATTTTGACTCCGATGCCATAAACGCGGCACCTTCAGGATTTACCT
>CAZYNY010000092.1:0-11355 GCA_964648095.1 uncultured Nitrospirota bacterium
GTGATAATTCCCCGGCTGGAGGTGGATAAGGAAACTATCTCTTTAGATTCACAAGCTCACCCAGGATCTCATCGGTAGTTGTGATTATCCTGGAGTTGGCCTGGAAACCCCTTTGGGCGGTGATAAGATTTATGAATTCCGAGCCAAGGTCTACATTTGACAGCTCAAGGGAGTTTGCAAATATACCCCCTCTCCCTGCCGTATTTGGCGCCCCTACTATCGGCTGCCCGGATTCAAAGGATTCTGCGTAAAGATTACTCCCCATCATTGTCAGCCCATCGGGACTGCTAAATGTAGAGAGTACAACCTGCCCTAAAACCCTTGTCTGGCCGTTGGTAAAGAGCCCTGTGATCAGGCCTTCCTGGTCAATGGAAAATCCCTGCAGGGCGCCCGAGGAATAACCATCCTGATTTTGAGACACTGTAGCAGAGGTAGAACCGAATTGCGTTGTCCCGTCCAGTCCTGTTCCGCCCCCGGCAATGGTGCTCCCAAAATCAAAGGTGATAGCCTGGCTCTGTGTCGCCCCGCCGGAGAAGTCAAAATCGGAGAGTGTAGTGGTAACCGTATCCATGGCGCCGGTAGTATCAAAATCAATGGTTCCCTGTGCCTGGATAGCCGTAACCCCCCCTGTAAGTTCGGCTCCATCTACCACTGCATACCATTCCCATGTATTTCCTGTAGCTGCCTCCGCGCTCTTTCTGAAATAGACTGTGACAAGGTGTCCGTTGCCCAGGGAATCATATACTGTCATGGCTGTAGAAAAATTGGATGTAGATGTCGGATCAGTTACATCAAAGGCAGCGGGGATTGTGGAGCTTGAATCCAGGTTGGCTGCTATCTCGGCATCTGTAGTGGCGCGGGGAGGCGAGGTAGAGGATGAGATCGTCAGGTCATCTATTGTTCCGGTGATATTTCCCGCAGAGTCGACCTGGTATCCCTGGAGGATAAGCCCGTCCGGATTCACTATATTTCCGTCCTTATCCATATCAAATTGCCCTGCCCTTGTATAGAAGGTCGCCCCTGATGAGTCTTCCACCATGAAAAAACCATCCCCATCTATGGCAAGATCAAGGGCGCTGCTTGTTGTTTCAAACGAACCCTGCGTAAATGTCGGGTTTACACTGCTTAAGAAAACCCCCCTGCCGATTTGAGACGTGCCTGAGCTGCCGGCAAGGTCCTGGCCTATGACATCTGCAAATGTTGCCGTGCTCGCCTTGAAGCCCGTTGTATTCAAGTTGGCGATGTTATTGCCGATGATTGAGATAGCAGAACCATTGGCATTAAGACCGCTTACGCCGGAAAATAATGATGTTAGAATTGTCATGTGTGACCTCCTTATGATACCTCAACTACATCCTCAAGGGAC
Organism: uncultured Nitrospirota bacterium; assembly: GCA_964648095.1. Lineage (GTDB taxonomy): Bacteria > Nitrospirota > Nitrospiria > JACRHA01 > JACRHA01 > JACRHA01. The sequence goes on from CAZYNY010000092.1 coordinate 1,367, forward strand.
ACCTCAGTTCCATTGACGGTGAGGTTCGGATATGTATCTCCAAACGTAACCCCTGTTACCGTCCCTCTTATGTATGTTGAGACGCTTACGGTATTGTTGTTTATATCTGTTGCCCCTACGGCAATAGTATATACACCCGGATCAAGTGCATTTCCGTTATTATCCTTACCATCCCATGCATAGCTTTGGGAGCCTGAGGTCTCGCTTCCCAGGCTCACTGTCCTGACCTTGCTGCCGCTGCTGTCATAGATATCTATGGTCACGCTGGAGGCGTCACTTGCCAGATCATAACTAATCTGAGCAGAGGAATTTTCCGAGAGCTCAATTGTGTTCCCTGAGGCCTTAATCTCCTTTCCTATCAGCCCTGCTGCGTTCGACATCTCTGTCGCAGATTGATTTGCAAGGAAAGAATCAAGCTTGTCATTAACACTGTAAAGCTGATCAAGGCTTGAAAATTGTGCAAGCTGTGCGGTGAATTCAGCGTTATCCATGGGCTCGAAGGGGTCCTGATATTCAAGCTGGGTTGTAAGGAGTTTTAAGAATAGCTCCTCGTCTACTAATTGCGACCCGCTTGCAGAGGAGCCGGATGAAGTGCCGGCTGAACTGCTGCTTACTCCTGAAGTTTCCATTTAAACACCTCCTTTTTTTGAAATAATATCAAGCAAAAATATTTACACAGTACGGATATAAGGTATTGCATGCCAGAATAGCATCTTCCTCCTCTATTTCCCTGTCGTGGTCCTTTCCGGACGATAAGTTTTCTATCACCTCCTTGTAATTCAGGCCCTCTGATTGACCTCCCTCTACCGATACCGACAGATAGGATATCTCAAGGCCATGGCCTGAGAGGGCGTCCTTTAATTGACCCTGATTGATCTCTATCACCTCCTTTACTATCGGATGTTCTGTCACGATATTTGCCTTTACTATATTATCCCTTACGGATATATCAAGCTTAAGTTTGCCTAAATCATCTCCATCTAAGTTTATGCGGATTGAACTTGCGTCCTCTTTAAATAAATAAATAGGCCTTTTTGAGGATACGTCAGAGACCTCATGGAAGGAAAAGGAGGTTTTTTCCGGTGAGACAGTTTGCAGAGGCCCTGCTTCGGTGCGTCTGGTATTGCCTGATGGCGCCGGAAGACGGGAATAACTTCCATTAAGATTCAGATCAGGATTGCTGTCTGCAATAATCCTGTCATACCAAGTCGCCTTCATTCGGCTACCTGCGTTGGCTTCGTCGTCGGCTCCTCGACGTACTTCTATGTACGCCTCCTTCGCCTCCTCCTCGCCGCCTTGGTATCCTGTTGAATGCAACTTGGTATCAGGGGCCTTGTCTGTGAAGTTTTCAAGGGCATCACTGAAATCACCCTTATTGGAAGGTACATGCCGGAGGGATAAACCATGCTTCTTGTCAATCTCATTCTTGGGCTCAAGCTCAATGCCTGGCTCGTTATTCAGATCACCCCTATCCCCGGATTGACAGGCCAGGATATCGGGGCCCGGACCTGTTTCTCCCAATAGAGGGGGTAGGGGGTAGGGTGCAGGGGGTAGGGTTAACTGTACCATGTCCCCTTTACCTATGGCATGGTTATCTTGGAAAGGGCCCGGCCTTAAGTTTGTGTCGCTGCTGTCTAACCCCTCTTTTCCTATTATATCTGTAAGGTCTCCGGGCAAGAGGAGGTCCTTCAATAGAGGGTGCAGGGAGTAGGGTGTAGGGGGTTCCTGTACCCTGTTCCCTGTTCCCGTATCGGTCTCACCCATCAAGGTTGAAACAGTGATATCGGAATCCGGGACATGGAGTGACGTAAGGGCGGCTGCAGGAAGGACAAAAAATGTATGGGCCTGCATCATAGGGAGTGCCTGATGGGATACAATACTGTTGGTTTGGTCTATTGCCCCATCTTCCAGGAGATCAGAGATCTCCTTCTTAAACCGGTCATCGGATATTATGCCGTTATGATCCTCTGACAAACCATCGTTGTGCCCGGTGGAAGACCTCCCGTGCATACTTGCGGCGGATAACGGATTCTTCTGGTTTACAGGAGATGTAATATCTAATGGCAATGACATACTATCTCCTTGGTGCCGTCTTTTCCTTCACGATCTTTTCGCTTATCTTTGCTGCCCTGGAGGGTTCCATCTGGCCCAGGATCTTTCCCGCAGCCTTCTCCTTCATCATGGAGATAAGTTTGATGGCAGTGGACTCATCCATCTTGATTAACCTTAAGGCGGCCTCGCCCGGGCTCATTAGTTCATAGATCTTTACCAGCTTATTGAACCTCTCCTCCCTCTTCTTATCAAGCTGCATGAGGTCACCAAGGATTTCGCTCTTAATCGTTGTGTACCTTTTTATATCCTCTTCGATACCGAGCTTCAGCATCCTGAGCGTCTCCTCTTCCTTCCTGATCTCCTCTTCTTTGGTATTGAGCCTCTTCTCCCGTTCCTCAAGCAGTCCCAGATAATCCTCTTTACTGAATTGCTCCGACCCTATTATTGAACCCTTTACAGCGGCCTCGCTGGTGACCTGTTCTTTTTCCGATGCAATCACATCAATACTTGTGATTATTGAGATCACAACTATAAATATCAAAATATATCTCATATCAGAATCCTTTCCCGGGGACTTGCGTCGCCCCATCTAGCAGCTACCCACAGCCTTGCCTGCGAATAACTACTTTAGGGATGACCTTCCATGGTTGTATTTGCCCATAGAGATCTCATCAAGCACCTTCTGGTCTTCCTTTTTGATCATGTTATTGTAGCCTTCGTCCATCTTTTCCTTCATGGTCTCCATTATCCTTTTATCCTTGAAGGCAGAAATAAGTTCTGCCTTCTTTATTTCATATTGATTCTTAAGCTTGCTTAGGACCCTTCTCCATTTCTCTATCTCCTTTGTCGTCTGTGCAATGAAGGTATAATAGATATCGATCTCGAGACTGCTCATATCCTCCTCTTGTTTCTTTTTCAATTCACGCATTGACTCTTTATGGACCGCTTCGAGGTAGGAGATCCTTGATTCCTCTGTCTTAATCATCTTTTCTGTCTCAGCCATGTCCCTCTGTATCCCCTCCTCAACGAGTCTCCTGTAGTTTAAGACGCCGTTCATTGTGAATCTGGCAGCCCTCATGCATTGCCTCCTTTCACTACTTGATTAAGATCTGAGACCGATTCTTTAATTGCAAACCTCTCATCCATCCCCTGCTTAAGATAGGAATTTATCCTGTCAATTACCTGGATTGCATGATCTATTTTTTGATTACTCCCATGCTTATATGCCCCGATATTCAAGAGGTCTTCCGCCTTTTTATAGGTGGAGAGTATCTCTCTTATTTTTTTTGAGTCCTCCAAATGTTGCTTATCGACTATGTCTACCATGACCCTGCTTACGCTGTTTAAGATGTCGATTGCCGGGTAATGGTTCTGGATAGCAAGATCTCTTGAAAGGATAATATGGCCATCGAGTATGGCCCTTACCGCATCCGGGACAGGATCATTTATGTCGTCACCTTCTACCAGCACTGTATAGAGGCCTGTAATGCTGCCGTCGCTGTTCGCGATACCAACCCTTTCAAGCAGCTTGGGGAGCAGGGCAAAGACAGACGGGGTATACCCCTTTGTTGTGGCAGGTTCCCCTACGGCAAGCCCGACCTCCCTCTGCGCCTGGGCAAAGCGCGTGACGGAATCCATCATAAGTACGACGTGCATCCCTATATCCCTGAAGTACTCCGCAATGGTTGTAGCTATAAACGCCCCCCTTGTCCTGACGAGCGGGGGCTGATCCGAGGTAGCAACGATAACTATAGACCTCTTGATCCCCTCCTTAAGGTCCCTCTCTATAAACTCATTTACCTCCCTCCCCCTCTCCCCGATCAGGGCGATTACATTTACATCCGCCTCTGTGTTTCTTGCTATCATGCCGAGGAGCATCGACTTTCCCACCCCGCTCCCTGCAAATATCCCCAGCCTTTGCCCCTTACCGCATGTCAGTACCCCGTTTATGGCCCTGATACCAAGATCAAGAGGCTCCTTTATCCTCCTGCGTTGCAGGGGATTCGGGGGTTTTGCATATAAAGGGTATTCATCCTCCCCCCAGATAGAGCCCTTTCCATCCAGGGGGGCGCCGAGTCCGTCAATTACCCTCCCAAACATCTCTGTGCCTACCCTTATGCCGGCCCGGCGACCCTTTGCCGCTATCCTGCTGCCCGGCCCGAGCCCCCTAATCTCACCCAGAGGCATAAGGAGGATCTTTTCTTCCTTAAACCCGACTACCTCAGCCTGAACAGGATTTCCTCCGTCCTTCGGGTAGACCTCACAGATATCCCCGATAGCGGAGCCCGGCCCATGACCTTCAATAACCAGGCCGACAAGCCGGCTTACCTTCCCATTTATCTTGATCGTGTCGATCTCGCCTATGTATTGAATAAGCCTATCTATCTTCTTTTCCAGGACCATTCCTCTCTATCTCCTCTTTCAGGTCCAGCGATATCTCCTCGAGCTGCTTGTCTATCCGCGCATCCACCTCACCATGGTTGGTCTCGATCATGCAGCCTCCAGGCATAATCGAATCATCCCATTCAATGGTCAACCCCCTCTTCTCGTTTGTAGAGGCAATCAGTTCAGGTCGGTATCGGTTCAGTACCTCAAAGTCCTTCGGATTTACCTTTATAGTTAACATCTCCCTGTCGAGCACCTTTTTCAGCGCAGCCCTTACTACATTTACTATAATCTCAGGATTCTGCTTCAGTTCTGAATGGATCACCTTCTCGGCTATACAGATGGCAAGGGCGACGATCTTCATCTCCCCCTCCTCATAGATCTGCCTGTTTAGGTCTTTTAACCCTTCAATCAGGAGGACTATCCCGTTAATTGCCCCATCAAGTTTTTTCCTGGCAGCCTCAACCCCGGCCCTTTCTCCTGCCTCATAGCCCTGCTGAAAGGCCTCCTTTTCAGCAGACAGGGCCTTGTCATCCTGTCCTCTGTCCATGGCGCCGGGATCGGCAGCTTCCAGATTAACTGCACTCTGCATGCCTCCGGCAATAGACTCCATGGTATAAGGCCTTATCTCATCACAGAGATCATGGCCTTGAATTATCCTAGACAAGCATCTCCTCCCCGCCCTTCCCCCGCAGCACAACCTTGCCCTCTGCCTCAAGCTTCTTTGCTGTCTTGATAATCGCTTGTTGGGCCTTTTCTACTTCACTTATCCTGATAGGTCCTTTTGCCTCCATGTCCTCTTTGAGGATCTCTGCGGCCCTCTCGGACATATTCTTGGTAAACTTTTCTTTGACAGTCTCCCCGGCGCCCTTTAAGGCCGCCACGAGATCCTCCCGGCTTACCTCTTTTAAGATCTCCTGCATACCGGCGTCGTCGATGTCTGCAAGGTCATCGAAGACAAACATCAGCTTCTTGATCTGCTCAGACAGATTTGGATTCGACTGGTCGATTGTAGTCAGGATCCTCTCTTCGTTGGTCTTGTCCATCTGATTTAAGATCTCAGCTACTACCTTTATCCCCCCAACCTTCCTCTTCTGCGCAGTCCCTGCCGCCTGAAGCTCTTTTTGCAGCGTGTCTTCAAGTTCCTTTATTATCTCAACAGGGATATTATCTATCATTGCCATCCTCTGGAGCACCTCTGACCTTAAGTGTTCCGGGAGGTGCGATACTACCTCACCGGCATGATCAGTATCTAAATATGTGAGGATTAATGCTATGGTCTGGGGATGCTCAATCTTAACAAAATTTGATATAGTCTTAGAGTCCAGGTACTTCAATGTCTCAAGGCTGCTTGTAGTTGAGGAAGAGAGATTTTCAAGTAGTTTTCCCGCCTTCTCTGCGCCCAGCGCCTTGGTGAGCACCTTTTTTACATAATCGTCACCGCCGACTACTGCTCCATCTGTAGATGAGGCTGAATCAGAGAACTCTCTCATTACGATATTTACGTCGTCGGTGGCTATATTGTTGAGGCTTGAGATGCAGTTGCCGATCAGATGGACATCTTTAAGATCCAGGTTTTTCAGGACCTCTGAAGCGGCATCCTCTCCGATAGCCATAAGGAGTATCGCGGCCTTTTCGTGCCCGGTGAATTTCTTCGCTGCCATGTCTTCCTACTTCTCCTGTTTTAAGGGGCTTGCGTCGCCCCCTCCACCGGCAAAGCCGGATGGAGCCTCCCCCTCAACGCTCGCTTTGCTCACTGGGTAAACACCAGCTTACAGGGGCCATTGGGCGCCCGGGCATCTATTTCTCCTTCAGCCACTTCTTGACAAGTAATGCAGTTTGCTGAGGATTCTGTTTGGTCATCTCAAGTACCTTGTCCCTTAATGGGAGTTCAGCAACCTCAAATTCCTTAATAGGCGTGGGGAGCGCATTCGGGAGCATTAGCTGCCTCTCAAACGTCGGGGCGAGACCCTTCATAAGGGGACGGATAATAAACAGGAAGACCAGGATAAATCCTACGGCCGCAACACCATACTTAGCGAAGGGGAGCCACTCATTGAGGCTGGTCTTCTTTGCGCTGATCATATCCTCTTCCGGGACACTTACATTCTCAAAGGGTATATTGACCACCTCAACCTGGTCCTCACGGGCTGCAGAATATCCCACCGTCTTTTTGACTATCTCCTCTATCTTTTTCATCTCCTCCGCACTTCTCGGTATATATTTTCGAGATAACTCACCCTTTTCATTCTTGGCTGCATCGTAGCTGCCATCCACAAGGACGGCTACGGATATCTTTCTGACGGCCCCAACAGGCTCAATGATCCTGCTTACAGTCTTGCTTATCTCGTAATTTATAGTCTCGTTCTCCCTGTCTGAATTGGAGGAGCTTGACAGGCCCTGATTCTGGGTCCCCGCAATCTCGGACCCCGGGATGTTTGAGGCGGGTCCCGGCACGCCGGAGGGATTTGTTGAGGCCCCGCTCGATTTCTCTTTGCTCCTCTGCTCGCTCCTTACTACCTGGGTATCAGGATCAAAACGCTCCTCTGTCTTCTCGACCTGCTTGAACTCGAGATCTGCTGAAACCCTGGCAACGACACGTTCCCGACCTATAATGCGCTCCAGCATTGTCTGTACCTTCCCCTCCAGGTCCTTTTCGAACTGCTTCTGGTATTCCATCTGCGAACTTGTAAGCCGGCCAGGAGATGAATCGCTTGTCACCCTGGTGAGGATCTGTCCATGGATATCAACAACGGTTATGTCCTGGGGCGTAAGCCCTTCCACACTTGAGGAGACGAGATGAACGATCCCCTGTACCTGTCTCTCGGAAAGCTGTTTGCCGCCTTTTAGCTTTAAAACCACGGACGCCCTTGCCCGCTCCTGGTTTGCGGCAAATATCGACTTTTCAGGGATAACGAGGTGCACCCTCGCCTTTTCAACTTCTGAGAGCTGTCCTATTGTCCTTGCAAGCTCCCCCTGAAGGGCCCTCTTATAATTTAATTTCTGTACGAAATCGGTCATCCCCATTGTTGTCCTGTCAAAGATCTCGAAGCCTACGCCACCCCCCTGGGGCAGACCCTGACCTGCAAGATTGAGCCGCAGTTCATGTACCTTGTCGCTCGGGACCAGGATAGAGGACCCCATCTCCCCTATCTCGTAGGGTATCTTCTGTTCCTTGAGTTTGGCAATAACAGCGCTGGCATCCTCTGCTGAGAGATTCGCATAGAGGACAGACATCTCCTGCTTGTTTGCCCAAAGGGTAAAGATTGTCAGGCCGGCTATTGATCCCGCAATTATTAAGAGGGCAGTAATTTTTCTACCCAAAGAGATATTTCCGATTGATGTCTTGAACTGTTCTATCGGCGTTGCCATATGTTATACCTGCATCCTCATTATCTCTTCATAGGCAGATACCAGCTTATTCCTTACCTGCATCATAAGCTGAAAAGATAGATCGGCCTTCTCCATGGCTATCATGGTGCTATGAATGTTTTGGGTATTACCGACAGCAAGATCCTCCACTGCGCTGTCAGCAGTCTTCTGTATCTCATTTACCTTCTCAATCGACTCCTTTAATGTATCAATGAATGATTTTTGGCCTGCAGCCTCCTTACGGTCAAGTGCAAGACCTTCCTTTGCAATGGAAAAGGACGGATGTTTTATCCTGATATCATCCATTTAATTATCTCCCGATCTCGAGGGCCTTTAAGGCCATATTCTTTGTTGTATTGAGGGCGGTGATATTTGCTTCGTATGACCTTGAGGCAGAGATCATGTTGACCATCTCCTCCATGGTATTCACATTTGGAAGCATGAGATACCCGGTCTCGTCTGCGTCCGGATGTCCCGGGTCAAAGACCTTCTTAAATGGCCGCATATCCTCAACAATAGAGACTACATCAACGCCTGATCCATCCTCCCCCATTTCCTGAGAGAAGATACCCTTAAAGTCTCCATCAGGAGGGGCAGAGGAGAAGACAACGTCCCGCTTCCTGTAGGGGCCCCCTGAAGGGGTCCGGGTGGAACTTATATTCGCCAGATTACTTGCGATAACATTCATCCTGATGCGCTGTGCATCCAGACCGGAAGCGCTTATAGACAGGGCGTTTCCAAGTTCCATCTCTTATCTCCCTTCCCTGACGGCATTCTTTAATGCCTTGAATTTTGATCCTATTATCTGGGCCGTTGCATTATACATAATACTGTTTTCGGCCAGATTAGCCATCTCCTGATCTACATTGACGCTGTTCTGATCGATCCCGATCGCCTTGGTCGTTTCAGTTATGACCTTTCCCTTTTCATTAAAGACATCTCGGCCCCCGCCTATATGTCCCGGAGAGGTGACCATGAGGCCTTCACCGGGAGCGTTGATCCTGGCCTTTAGTTCATCAGTAAAACTAAGGTCCCTGGCCTTATATCGGGGGGTATCCTGGTTGGCTATGTTGGAGAGGATCAGGTTGTGTCTCTTGGATCTTAAGTCAAGGAGGTTTTCGAGAAGTCCTATGGTTTTGCCAAATATCATTATCTGTCTCCCTGAATGCCTGTCATTCCGAACGAAGTGAGGAATCTTAAGATTTCTCAGTCGCTCCGCTCCTTCGAAATGACAACTTTCTTTTGTCGTTAACTATAGTTTTAATCTGCAATTGCCGTACCAGATGTAGAAGTCCTTATTTCTCAAGGGGTGTATCGCAATACGCCCCTACAAGACCTTCTTCCAGCCCTACAACTTTTTCCTAATGGATAGGCAAGTTTTTCCCCCCTTCAGGTATCTTGTATTCTTTAAGCCTGTTCCTCAGTGTTCTTATGCTTATCCCCAGTATCTTTGCAGCGTGTGTCCTGTTTCCGCCTGTGTTCTCCAGCGTTTTTAATATAAAGTCCTTTTCCATTTCATGCATGGACTGATTGTCGTCCCTGCTGATCCGGACAGGGCTTCCTATCTCAGTGATATCATCTATAAGGTCTTTGGCTGTTATCTCCGTACCGTCTTTCAGGATGACCACCCTCTCTATATAGTTCTCAAACTCCCTGATATTCCCCTTCCACTCCATGGTCTGAAGATAATTTTCCGCATCCTTAGAGATCCGCATGCAATTCTTTCCCATCATTAAACTGAACTTCTTTACAAAGAAGCCTGCAAGGAGCGGTATATCTCCTTTCCTCTCGCGAAGGGGAGGCAGGAAGACCGGAAAGACATTCAGCCTGTAATAGAGATCTTCTCTGAATGCCCCCCTTTCCACCTCGTTCTTTAACGACCTGTTCGTGGTTACGACGATTCTTATATCAAGTGGGACGGGGAGCCTTCCTCCTATCCTGTCAACCTCCCTCTCCTGGATAACCCGCAGCAGTTTGGCCTGAAGAGACAGGCTCATCTCGCTTATCTCATCCAGGAGGAGCGTGCCCCCGTTGGCAAGCTCGAATTTTCCCACCCTCCTTGTGTTTGCGCCTGTAAAGGCCCCCTTCTCAAAACCGAACAGCTCGCTCTCAAGGAGTCCTTCTGGTAGGGCAGCGCAGTTAACCGCGACAAATGGCCCGTTTGCCCGGTTGCTCATCTT
>CAZYNY010000093.1:0-11287 GCA_964648095.1 uncultured Nitrospirota bacterium
GTAACATGTTGTAAAATAAAACTTTTTAAAATTTAACTGTTGAAAATGAGTTAGAAGTATCTCTTAATGTTGGAGTGGATTTTGTTTTCTTAAGTGTAACGGTCCAGTCTTTGAATGTCTTCAATTTCATTGCAGAATGGATATACCATCCTGATCCGAATACTATATATCGATCTTTTTCTTCTATTATTTTTGTACATTGGAGTAGATCCTCCTCTTCATAGCCCTTCTTTGCCATCTCCACGGCGACAGAAGCTATCCCCACATCACAGACAGCCTGAAACATAACAGAGGTTGTCGGTATCTCTTCCGCACAACCTTCTAAGGCCATTAATGAAACAAAAACTAAAACCAAGTAAGCAATGAAATTGTTATCTAGTTTTTTCATAGATCCCCCTTACCAAACCCAATGCGTGCAATAGACCGTGAAGATCTTTATATGTCTATGGTTTATGTGTTTTATTATAACACCTTTAGCCTTCGGGGAGTATTTGCTGGAAATTGACTATATTAAAACGTTGTGATATTGATTTCTAACTGTCTAATAACTGGTTCTCCCTTCGCTTCGCTCATGGAGATCGCGGGGCTGAGCCGGTGCCCCTTCCCTCCGCTCCGCTACGGGAGAACCAGGGGCACGAAACCGACCGCTTCGCGGCGGTTCAGCCCCATGTCAGGAGGAGATAGAGGTGACAAAGATAATATTTTTCTCTGTGTTACTTTTCCTTATCATGGCGAAGCTTGCAATGGCCGACCCAAGCCTCTACATTAAAATACCTGACCCGCTCGGACCACTTGTTTCAATTAAAACTGCAGACGAAAATAAGAAAACTAATAAACTTCTTATTTCCAAGAAATATTTGTCCTTTGATCGCTTTCCAGAGACCCTTTCCGTATGCCCTCTTTGACAAACTCTGTATATAGCTTTTGCGCTGTCTTTCTCCTTTTCCAAACTGGCCTACTATCCAGTCTTCTGCTGGATTAAAGAGGGCACCGCGGACTATCTCGCAATAGACTGGATACTGCCGGAAATTAAGGAGGCACTGCATCTAATGTTTAAGAGTCGGGATGCCTCGAATTTCCGGTGCAATTAGTTATCCGTTTTCTGATATAATATTTACAAATAGTTAAAGGGCAGGAGTAATGGAATATGAGTGGGATCCAAAAAAGTCTGCTGTAAATGAACGGAAGCATAACGTTACGTTTCAGGAAGCAGGGACGGTTTTTGGAGACCGTTTCGCTGTGACCTTTACAGACCCTGATCATTCTAAGAATGAAGAGCGATATCTTACATTTGGACTGTCAAAACATAACCGTCTCCTCGTTGTTTCGCATATAGACCGAGGAGACAAGACAAGGATTATCAGTGCGCGTCTTATGGATCGCAAGGAAAGGAGAATCTATGAAGAAGGCTAAATCTGAAGAGTTGCGTCCCGTGTATAACCGTGAAGACCTTGGTCCGGGTGTCCGGGGCAAGTATTTTGAATCTTACCAAAAGGGAACCAATTTGGTGCTTCTCAGCCCTGATGTGGCTAAGGCATTCCCGACAGAAGAATCAGTGAATGAGGCCCTCCGCTCCCTAATAAATATCGCACAGAAAACTATTGGGCCAACAAAACGCTCAACCGGACGTGCTAAGAAGCTGCACGCTGGTTAGCTCCGGTGTTGTGGGCTGAAATTGTTTTGGGGAAAATGTTGATTTTACCCAGGTGTTTTCCCTGTCCCGCGAGAGCCAAATAAAAAGAAACTTTTATTTTTCGGTGGTTGTATTTATCTGGAATACATAACTCCAATTTACATGGATTTATGGATGTGCCAAGTGAAAGATATATGGAAAATAGATACCTTTATTATATAAGGGGCTAGAAAACCTTTTCAATACACCGCATTATTTATCTTTTGCGCTCTCATTTTATTCCATCCATCAACGCCTGCAACTCTTCCCATCGCGCATATATCTCAGCTAGTTCCTTATCCAATATCTCAAGCCGTGCCTTGGCTGCAGAAACCTTGTCACCATTGTTACGATAAAAAGCAGGTTCAGCGAGGGACTGAATTATCTGCTTCTTCTCTGATTCGAGCAGTTCGATATTATTTGGTATGGCATCAAGGTCTTTCTGCTCTTTTAGGGTCATCTTGCGCGGTTTCTCGGGTTTGGGACGCGGCTTTTCCTTTTTCTCTTCCATCCTGGCCGGGACTGCTGGAGCCGCATCCTTTTTCTGTCTAAGCCAGTCATCATATCCCCCGACGTATTCATTCACCATGCCCTTGCCTTCGAGCACAAGCGTGCTGGTTACGACATTATTGATGAATTCGCGGTCGTGGCTTACAAGCAGCACGGTTCCCTGATAGTTCATTAAGAGTTCCTCAAGCAGATCAAGGGTCTCGATGTCCAGGTCGTTTGTAGGCTCGTCAAGCACAAGTACGTTTGATGGTCTGGTGAAGAGTTTGGCGAGCAGTAGACGGTTTCGCTCTCCCCCGGACAGAACCTTTACAGGACTGCGTGCGCGCGCCGGCAAAAAAAGAAAATCCTGGAGATAACCGATAAGGTGCCTCCGGATTCCGTTTATGGTTACATAATCGCTGCCATTCGCTACGTTGTCCTGAACGGACTTTTCATCATCTAATTGCGCGCGATGCTGGTCGAGATAAGCTACTTCGATGTTCGTGCCTTGTCGCACTGTTCCATCTTGCGGCTTCAGTTCGCCCAGCAGAATGCGGAGCAACGTTGTTTTGCCGGAGCCGTTTGGTCCCATTATCCCTACCTTGTCGCCCCGAAGAATGGTTGTTGATAAGTCACGGATAATCTCTTTACCATTGTATCCGTGGCAAACCCCCTTTACCTCTATCACAAGTTTTCCTGTGCGCTCTGCCTCCTGCATCTGCATGCGCGCTATACCGGGCACCTCACGCCGTTCGCTTCTTTGCCTTCGTAAATCTTTGAGTGCACGCACGCGGCCTTCGTTTCTCGTACGGCGAGCCTTTACGCCCTGGCGAATCCAAACCTCTTCTGCGGCAAGTTTCTTGTCAAACTTTGCGTTTTCGACAGTCTCGATATCGAGTGCTGCCTGTTTATTGTCGAGATAGGTCTGATAATTGCCGGGCCAGCTTGTGAGTCTGCCACGGTCTAAGTCTACAATTCGGGTAGCCAGTTTTTGAAGCAGCATCCGGTCGTGGGTTACGAAGAGCAGTGTGCCGCGGAAGGAGAGCAGGAACTCTTCGAGCCAGGCGATGGAATCGATATCCAGATGGTTCGTTGGTTCATCGAGAAGCAAAAGGTCAGGCTCGTCTGCCAAGGCCTTTGCAAGCAGGACACGCCGCTTGAGCCCGCCTGATAGCTCAGAGAACTCGGCTTCCTCAGGAAGTTTAAGGCGGGAGATGACGGCATCGACACGCTGCTGTACTTGCCAGCCACCGGTTGCCTCGAATTTGTGTTGAACACTCTCGAGATCTGACATAAGTTTTTTGTTATTGTTATCATGGGCAAGATTACTGCTTATGTGGTGATATTCGGCAAGTAGTTTCCCCTGATCGCCGAACGCACTGGATACAACGTCGAACACACTTCCGGAAAGCGATTGCGGTACCTCCTGCGTAAGGAGCATAATGCGCACACCCTGCTGAAACACGATAGTGCCGCCATCAGGCATAACTTCGCCGTTAATGAGCCGCATGATCGTGGACTTGCCTGTGCCATTTCTACCGACAAGGCAGACTCGTTCGCCGCGGTCGATGGAGAGATCAACACCTTCGAGCAAAAGGGGCCCGCCGAAACTAACATTCACATCTTGTAAACTTACTAATGCCACGAAATGCCTCAGACAAAATAGATTTTAGCCGATGAATAATCTTTCAGGAAAGCCTTTAATCCCTGAAGCATCTAAGTGATTTGATGGGATGAATCATACCACATCTACAATAATCTTATGAAGTCCTGTTGTCCCGTTCGGGTAGGGATTGCTCTCTTCTTTGGTCTGGAGTCTTCCCTTCATATCAGTGGCCCTGACAACCATAGAATATTCACCGCTTTTGGGGATATTCCATATGTACCTCCATTTAATCCAGGCATACTGAGAGATGGTTTCTTCTATTAATGCCTCATTCCAGGAAATACCTCCATCCGTTGATACCTCTACCTTACTTATGCCTTCATCACCGGCAAAGGCTATGCCTTTAATAGTGTAATTATTATCCCTTATTGTCTGGAAATATCCAGGATCATCTATCCTTGATTGGATATTGACATGGGCATTATCCGACCATCCCCTTGTCTGCCAGTAGCCAAGGTAGTTGTTATCTGTAAGCTCTATCTCTCTTAACCATTTGACATTCTTCATGCCATAGATCCCCGGAACGATGGCCCTAAGGGGATACCCATGCTCCATTGGCAGGTCCATGCCATTCATCTTATAGGCCAGCATAACATCGTTATTCATGGCATAATAGTATGTAATGCTGTCGCTGTAACCGTCCGCCCCCTTGAACACAACCTTGTAAACCCTGTCTTCAGCCTCTGCCTCTCTTAACAGTGAACTAAGCGGTATCCCCCTCCAGAGGGCATTTGACATCTTATCGCCGCCTATTTCATTCTCTATGCACTCTAGTGTTACGGCCTTTTCAATATATGGTCTCTTTAAGATATCACTATATCTAAGATTGAGTCCCTTTCCCACAAATCCGGTGACAGACAGTGACCAACTATTGATATCCATGCCTGGTATTGATGTATAGCTTACAGTATAGAAGTTGTCATTCGGGGTTAGAAGATTTGTATTGCGCGAGGGTTTTGCATAGATTTTTTTTAGTATGAAGGTTGCCACGCTGCTGCTTTTTGTTATAGCGGTGGCCAGGAAACCTATTCCGAGTCCTATGCCGGAATATTTTAGGAATCTTCTCCGATCAAAATCCATCTTTATTATTTTAAACCGGAATTCAGTGGATCTTTAAGATTTAGATAAACCCATGCTCCCTTATAAACTCCATATCAATGGTCTCTTTATTGGGCTCTCTATTTCCCTGTATTAGGAAGGCCTCTACATATTTTCCAATCAGATCGTTTTCGAGATTAACCTTTTCACCTATCTTCCTGGACCCGAGCGTGGTCATCTTGATGGTAAAAGGGATAAGCATTACCAAAAAGGAGCTACCTTCCAGATCATTGATAGTGAGGCTTACCCCGTCTATTGCTATTGATCCTTTTTTTATAGAGTACTTTAGTATATTGGGAGGGGCTGCGATTTTTAAGGCGATGGAGTCTCCAACCTCTTTTCTGCCTGCAATAGATCCAACAGCATCTACATGCCCTGTTACAAGATGTCCGCCTATCCTGTCAGAAAACCTGATAGCCCTTTCCAGATTTACATTATCTCTTTTTTTTAGATCGGCAAGAGTGGTTATATTTAGCGTTTCGAAGGATGCGTCAACGGAGAACTCCTTCCCCTTGAGCATTGATACGGTCATGCAGGCCCCGTCGATGGAAATGCTGTCTCCTTCTTTTAAATCGGACATGACCTTCCCGGCAGAAACCGATAACTTATAAGATCTTGCCCCCTTTTTTATATCCCTTATCAGGCCGATCTCTTCAATAATCCCTGAAAACATCTATTTTTTAAGACAGCTATCCCTCTCAAAGGCATCAGGAAAATTCTTCTTGAGCAGTCCCTCTATCTCCTTAAGCGTCTCCTTAAGTTCATCAAATTTTTTTCCTTCAGACAAAAAGTATGCCTTTCTGAAGCTGTTCTTTATCTTTGTGCTTGCATCGAAGTCCTTCTTTTCGAGTACGGGATCTATCGTCTGATATTCTGTGAAGGCGATCCTTATCCTCAGTACCATCCTATCCAAATCCTTATCAATAGACTCAATGCTTTCCATGAGGAGGTTTCTTATATCAATCACAATGAGCTTGGCTATAGAGTTTGCTATTGATATGCGATCTTCTTTGTAGAGGGCATTGCTGATCTCTGATTCTATTTTAATGCAGAACCTCTTGTTTACCTCTGAGATAACAGGATTTAAGAGTATGAGGGATTTTTCAACCTTTGATCCCTCACCGTTTTTGGCAAAAATCAGCATATTCTTGTATATTTCTGCTGCAGGCACCGGCATATTGCTCCTTGCGTCCTGAGCATAAACTATATTGTTATAGGACATAATGATAATGGTCAGCCCTGCGGCAATAATAAATATTCTATGCATATTCTCTTACGTTTAGGTCAATAATCATATTAATATATTCTATATCCTAATGAAAAGTCAATCGTTTGGCAGGCCTTGCCACCCCCCAGTTTTATATCTACCTTTCTGAGTTAATTATAGTTTAGTTATTCCGATGATAATGAGTTAGATTGCATTTTTTTACTTGACAAGCATAGATGCAGCACGAATCTGTTGGTGCCTCCAAGTGGTGAATTCATTGAAATAATAAATCCTGCTCCTCAATTTGTTTCAGAAATCGGACAGACAGATAACAGATAACTGCATTGCATATGGTTTAAGTGAAGAGGAAGTCCTATGATGTTATCCTTAGTTCAGATCTGGAAGATGGAGGTTTTTTGGATTGAATGCCCATCGCTTCCAGGCTCTACCTCTCAAGGCGATACCATAGAAGAGGCCCTTGAGATGATTAAGGATGCCATGATAGGCTATCTTGAGGTTGTGGCGGAGAAGAGGCGAAAGAAGAAAGGTGCATAGATGTCTTTCAATAATGAAATTTAATACAGTCCCATCTCTTATGCATATTTGATACAGATAGCAATCCTCTTAAACATCTTATTTGCCTCAGTTTGCTGAGTTATTGATTTTTCTGGCGCGCCTGGCAGGGATCGAACCCGCGGCCTATAGATTCGAAGTCTATCGCTCTATCCATCTGAGCTACAGGCGCACCATGAAAATATCTCATATAATTTGATATGTTATAATAGCCAGACTGCATAACCCCAAAGATACCTAAAATCGATTGTAATTGAATTGTAATTGCACCTTTAACCTTCAAAGGATTTTACCTCTGCCGCTTCCAGTTCTTTGTAAGGATCTTCTGCCTCCCTTTTAGTGCTTATATACGTCTCGACCCTCTTGGCAGCTAATCTAAGATCCTCTTCATTGACTATGTTGTATCTTTCGAAAACAGACCTTGTTTTATGGCCCGATATCATCATTGAAACCCTCTCAGGGGTGCCAGATCTTACCATATTCCTGATAGCAGTACGCCTAAAATCATGAAATAGCCTGCCCTGCAATCCTACTTTTTTGCAAGCCGTTTTCCATGACCTCCTGAATTCGTCAATAGGCTCACCCTTTGGGGTATAGAATACAAAGGGCATGGTAGGATATGTCAGGTCTCTTTCTCTTCTCTGGCCCACAAGTAACCTAAAGACCTCATCGTTTAGGTAGATTGCCCTTGGCTGGGCATTCTTTGTGTCCTCCTGCTCAAGCCTTATTATCCCTTCTGTTAGGTCTACCTGATCCCACCTTAAGCCCACTATCTCCCCCTTTCTCATCCCCGTATAGTAGGCTAAAGTTACCAGGGCCTTTAGGTGGGTAGGGAGTACCGATCGGAGGGCAAGGAACTCATTATTCTCAAAGAAGCCCTTTCTGACATTATTCTCCCTTATCTTCTTAAAATGAGGCATCCTTAAGACCCTTGGTGGTGTCTGCTGCATCCCAAGATTATAGGCCCTCTTTAATAGAGCAAGTTCCCTGTTGATCGTGGCATCGGCAATGCCTTCCTCCTTTCTTTTTTCAATATGTCTATTTATTAGGTTGGTGCTTATATCATGGGCCTTATAGCTGCCAAAACAATCTATTAATCTTTTAGTTACTACCTTAGCCCATTTAAGAGACCTCTTATTATGCAAACTATAGTGTTGCAGAAGGTCTTGGGCCAACTCCTTAAATTTTGTCTTTTCTGCCTTTACATTAGGTAATTTTTCCTGCTCTGCCTCAATCTCCCTTTGTAATAAAAGTTTTTCAGCTGCCCTCCTGTCCTCTGATTTACTGCTTTCATGGTGTTGCTTGCCATGATGATAATAGGCGATCCATAAGATCCTGCCTCTTTTATATATGCTCCCCATTCTTTTTCACCTCCTCTCTCTTAGTCAAGTAAGTCCATTATATTAACTTTAAATGCCTTTGCAAGTTTCTTCCGGGTGGATAGATCAGGATTCTTTCTCATTCCTGCCTCAATTCGAGCAACACTTACCCTGCTTATACCTGCTTTTTTAGCAAGCTCTTCCTGAGTCCAGCCACGTTTATTTCTAAGTTGTTTGACCTTTGAGCTAATCATAAATTATTAATATTGTAACCGATCAGATACAAGATGTCAAGTAACAAATAGGGCAAGCCCTTTTGCCTAGCCAAGAGGGAGAAAACCGGACAAACGGGTTATCCTGGATATGCACTTTAGCCTTGTTTATTCTTTTTGATCCAATTTTCAATGTCTTTGACATCAAGATAATACTTGGCTCCTATCTTAATGAAAGGTATTTTCTGGTTCCAGACGAGGTTCCTTATTGACCAGACAGGGAGGCCGGTATAAAGGGATGCCTTCTTGATGCTTAATAGCCTTGGTTTGGTGTCTACTCCCTGAGTATTTATCAATTACACCTCAATTACATCTGCTCATAAGCACTAAATAATTCAATATGTTATAAATAGGCATTTAGATTGAATATCTAGTGGTCTCTCTTGTCATTGTGCTTATGCTATCTATTTGCACATTAATATAGGCTCACCTTATTGTCTCCTTACTGTTTCCCTGAAGGTTTTATTTATGCCTCTGTCATCCCTTGTATAAGCATCAAATTCTCCTTTCAGTTTTATCTCGCCCATCCGGACATACCCCCCCCAGGGGGGATGGGGTGGCTTTGGGGTATCCAGGTGGCGCATGATCCGCATATAAGATAAAAAGACTTTATTGCTCAGGCTTTTCTCCTTCATCTGTACCTCTCTTGAGTTGTTCTTCCCTCTTCATGGTGGCTTTGGTGATTAGATATGAAAGCGAATTAATGTTTTGAGTTGATCTTCCCTCCAAAAGGCGGCGCTGCTGAAATACCCTGTCCATTAAGGCTATATTCTCGATAGGTTTCATGGTTCCAGAATCAGCCAGTTTATGTAGATTAGCCCTGGCCTTGGCTCCCAGGAGACAGAGCTCATCGAGTTCTTTTTCTATGATCTTTTCAACCATACTGCTTATCGCAGGATCGGTATAGACCTCGCTGTCTAGATATTTGATAACCGTGTGGTGACTTCGGCCCAGTCTTTTGGCAATAGATGTTGGAGATTGACCTAAGTCAGATAAGGCCTTTATCATTGCAAGCTCCTTCTTATCGGGTCGTCTGGCCATGCTTTAAACCTCCTTTTAAGCCTGGGATTGCCCATTTTAAAAAGGAATTATCCAATAATTTGACTTTTTTCAAATATCCTCCTGGTCTCATGGATCTTCTTTAAGGCTTCAAGGGAAAGGCCTTTTAGGTGAGGGATCTCATTCGCCAGATAGCAGACAAGACCCTCTGCCTTAAGATGATCCCTGGCCTCTTCATTTGAGACTAGCCATATATCCTCTCCTAAGATCCTGGATCTGATTCGAACCGCAAGATTTTGAGTCTTGAATTCCGATAAACCAAGGGATAAAACATCCTCTTTTGTCGGTTTCCGGGCCACTCTGTTTTTATCCTCAAAGTTTCCATCAATTATCGGTATAGTTTCCATCTGGTTTCCCTTCAAGTTTCTCTCTAATACCTTGAGGGCCAATGATTTAAGGCTTATAGTTTCCATATAGTTTCCCATCATGTTTCCATGTTTATATAAAAGTTTCCTGGTTTCCCTCCTAGTACAGGAAACCGGAAACTCATTTTAACAACCCCTGTTCCTGGGCTTTCTTTTTATGCTTACTTACAGTCCCCTTAGCAATGTTTAGCATCTCAGCGGTCTCGCTCTGGGGGACTCCATCGTTTAGTAGGCCAGCTATTTTATATGTCAGGCTTTCTTCGATATCCCTTGTTTCCCATTTCTGCCTACCAGTGGTTTCGGAAAAAAGCCTAGCCTCAAAAGGTTTTACATCATTGCCGTATATCCGGCGGGCTTTCTCAAAATGAACTTCAACATTCAGGCCTTGGTCAGGTGTGTAATCTCCTGGGTGTCTTAGATTGATTACGGTATCCAGGATGTCCTCCCTCCGGCTTGTCCCTCTCTGCTGCCCACCTTTGCCAGCATGATGAATGAATAGTACCGACAAACCTTTTGTACGAAGTTTTAAGGCCCACTCCTGAACAGGAATCCAGCTTTCTCCTTCATTTTCACGCCCACTACGGCACAAGGTGGAAATGCTATCTACAATCACCAAGTCAACCGCCTCCAGATATGGCTCGATTGCTGTCTGGCCTTCCGGCGTAGTCAAATTTGGCATACCCATTTTTTGGAGATCTGGCGTGATAATTCGGAGCGGGGCTGTAAGCTCCTTCTCAGCCGAGACAAGGATGTGGGCCAGGCGCTCCTGGATGACTTGACCAGGGAGTTCTCCGTCGATATAAAGCACTCCCCTTGGCTTTGGAGCAGACCATCGCAAAAAAGTTCCCCCACTGGCAACGGCAACCGCTATATAACAGCCAAACTGGGTTTTTCCGAGCCCTCTGGGGGCATACACCATGACCAGGCCCTGAGTAGGTAGCCAGGGAGCAAGGATATTATCCCTAGGAGGAAATGTTAAAGTTAATAGGTCAGCTATTTCAACAGCCCGGACTGTAAAAAAAGGCTCTGATTCTCTACGATGTTTCTCAAAAATGCTTTTCACCGTCCTTTCAACCTCTTTTTCCGACAATGGAGGTCTATTCTTGCTATTCCATGCAAGGCAAAGGGAAAGGACTTCATCACAATCTAATCCTTGATAAAATAATGCCCCAGCTATCCTTGCAAGGCTATCGTTCCTTTGCCCCGCAGATACGCCACTTATTAAAAGATCCTTGATGGGGGTTTTATCCTCAGGCTTTTTTGCTAATAATACCTCAGGCAGTTCTGTAAGCTGGATATCATTAAGCCCTCTGCCTTCCACCCATTCATATTTTTGGCCTGATGTATGGATACTAGGAGGAGCTACAACATACCCTCCGTCCCCTCTTAGGTCAATTCCTGGAAGATCATCTCTTTTTTGGAAGTTTCTGATTCCATCCTTGTATCTATAATAAAGGTGGTACCCTCTCCCTGTCCTAACCATTGGGGTAATTGGGAAATTATTCTGTTGAGTAAATCTAAGGGCATATTCGTTGTCAAGATCTACAACCACAATTCCTGAAATCTT
>CAZYNY010000094.1:0-11180 GCA_964648095.1 uncultured Nitrospirota bacterium
TCCTGCAAGCATATTCGCTATTGCCCTTGTAATCTTTTTGGTTACAAAGGTCTCACCCCTGCGTGGTGATTCGTGGTTAAAAAGGATTCCATTACAGGCAAACATATTATACCCCTCTCTATAATTCACTATCATCCAGTAAGCATAAACCTTTGCTACTGCATAAGGGCTTCTTGGCATAAATGGTGTTTTCTCATTTTGAGGAGGGGGTGCAGAACCAAACATCTCTGATGAAGATGCCTGGTAAAACTTTGCCTTTATCCCACTCTGCCTGATTGCCTCAAGGAGCCTTGTTGCGCCTAAAGCTGTTATGTTCCCTGTGTATTCAGGCATGTCAAAGCTCACCCTCACATGGCTCTGTGCACCTAAGTGATATATCTCATCAGGTTGGATATTATAAATCAGATTTGTAAGCTGTCCTGAATCTGAGAGATCGCCGTAATGGAGAAATAAATTTGTCCCGCGAATATGCGAATCTGTATAAATATGGTCTATCCTTCCTGTATTGAATGCGCTTGCCCTGCGAATAAGTCCATGAACTTCATAGCCCTTTGTTGACAAGAGAAGCTCAGTTAGATAAGAACCATCCTGCCCTGTTATCCCTGTAATAAGAGCCCGTTTCACGATTGTCTCTCCTTAAGTCTGTATTTTTGAAATCTGTCTTCCATATTTGTCATCAAACCTCATAATATCATCTTCTCCCACATAGTCCCCATTCTGCTACTCTTGCAGTTATTTGATTGGTCGAATAAATAAAGTAAAGAAGGTCTTTTTAAGAAGTTTTGATAAAATAATCTTTTAACTTTTCAGCAGGCCACCCGGCTTTGTCCCAGCCGTAATAAATAGGGACACATTTGTGGTGTTTAGCAACCCAGCTTGAGTTCGGCAGTTCTATATTCTTTTTTTCTATTGTTGCACCATGGTCTGTTATACCAAAAACCTGGCCGGTTTCTTCGGAAAGCTTATAATCAAAGACAATATATTTGTAATAGCCGGACGACATCCCTTCCGGCATTCTTACTGTGCGTTCAAAAATAGTATCGTATTTTTTAGCTAAATCTCTTTTCCATTCTAAAATTTGTCCAAGCCTTTCCATTTGAACCAAACCAAGCGCTGCGGTGAATTCACTCATCCTGAAATTGAAGCCATCTTGTATTAAGTAAGTGACATTTCCGTCAACTACTTTCTTACCATAATTTCTATATAATTTTAACCACTCCGAAAAATCTCCATCCTTACTGCAAACCATTCCTCCCTCGCCCAACGGCATGGTTTTTGTTGCATAAAAGGAATAGGCTCCTGCGAATCCCCAAGAACCTGCCTTTTGCCCTCTATAAACTGCTCCATGGGCATGGGCGCAGTCTTCTACAAGATAGATATTTCTTTCCTTACAAAATTGAGAAACAGACTCTATATCAAATGCAATATGTCCTCCAATATGTACTACAACAACGGCTTTTGTTTGAGGAGTGAGTTTTTTCTTAATATCCTCTAAAGAAATACATAAATCATATCTGTTGCAATCAGCATAAATAACGTTGCCGCCTGTTTTTTTTACAGCTACTGCTGTTGCCCAGAATGTATTAGCAGGAACAATAACATCTTGATTCTTCACATTGAGATATTCAAATATGGAAAGAAGTCCCGCTCCCCCGCTTGAAATACTTAAAGCGGGTATGCCAATGTATTCAGAAAAAATTTCTTCAAATTCCCTGACCTTTTTTCCTTCTGACCAAAAGTTACTATCAAATACCTCATCGAGATGTTTATAAAAGATTTTTCTATATTTTTCTTCGAAGGGTAATTTCATGATAAATATTTATCCTTTGAGGTTCTTGCAAAAATCTGCAAAAGAGAACTGTTTGTCACCGACCCGAAAATACCTTGAAAGCTGTCATTCCCGCAGTCTGTTGAGCGGGAATCCAGAGTCTTTCCACAAGGAACTGGATTCCGGCTTACGACCTGCCGGAATGACAACTTTTGCAAGAGTCTCCTTCAAATAAAATTCATGGTCCTTAATTCTCCAAGAGAATAAAATATTTGATTAAAGTATGTTATGCGGCAAACGTCACAGCCGATCTGAGCTTCAGAATTCAACAACTGTCCGGTAACGGTTTCCCGCGTTTTGGAGAGCCAGATATCTTTAAAATCAGACCGGTTCAAGTTTCCCAATATTTTAATGTCATGCCTTCGCTTCTCGCACATGACCACATTGCCGTCAGCCCTGATTACGCATGTTAAGGAGTGGGCGACGCATGGGAGGTTGGCATTATTTTTTACAAATCTCTTTTCTAATCTCAAAAGCACTTTTATGCGAAATTGTTCTTCATTGTTAATGAGATACTTATGAAGCCTGTATAATTTTTCAAAATCAGGCAGGCTCTCAGGCGCTTCTTCAACAGGTCGCATGTAGATGTAATCCACTCCTGTCTTATCAAGCGATCCTATAAAATCCAGGAGGTGTTTATCATTGTTTTTTGTAATAACGTACCCGACGCCGAGAAGCGTTTCCGAATTATTTCTCAGGCCGTTTATGTTTTTAATGTTTTCTATGACGTCTTTAAAGCGGTCCACGTTCTTTTCATATTTGTATTCATCGGGATTTGTAGCGTCAACAGAGACACGAATCCATCTGAGATATTTAACCGACTCAGATATATCCGTCGTTCCATTCGTAATCAACCCCGCGTCCAGGCCAAGTTCGCCTGCGTAACGCGCTATTTCGGGAAAATCTTTATGCTTAGTCGGTTCACCGCCTCCCTCAAATGTTACCCCGACATTTTGTGTTTTAAATTCGCGCAATAACTTTTTAATAATTTTTGCATCTAATGAGGCATTGGTTTTTTTTAGATTTCGATCGGTACACCAATAACAATTAAGATTGCATTGATTTGTTAAATGGAGTTCCACGCTTATTGGCCATAATAGATCACAGATTTTCTTTCCATCGCGTACATTAAAGATAGAATTTATTTTATCGTGTTTATTTAATAATTTAATGGGCTCATATTCTAAAGGCGTAAAGTAGTTTATTGGGTAATTATTCATGGTCTGTTATAAAAAAGTCTCTAAGACATTCATATATTTGTATTCAAGATTTAGATTGAGTATCGGTATATGTTTCATTTAGCTAATTACTTCTGTAACAATTTCAAACTTGTTGTTCTTCAATTCATATGTATTACCGCAATTACTGCATGTAGCCTGGTTATCATTAAACTTTAAGGTTATTCCACACCTGCAGGCCCAGCCGCGTTGTTTCGCCGGAACTCCAGCATAAACTGCATAATCAGGCACATCTGACTTAACCACAGCTCCCGCACCTATCATTGCGTATTTGCCTATTGTAGTGCCGCAAACAATTGTTGAATTCGCGCCTATAGTGGCACCTCTTTTAACAAGAGTTTCCTTAAATTCATGTTTTCTTTCTATGAAGGCCCTTGGATTATAGACATTGGTAAAAACACAGGAAGGACCACAGAAAACTTCATCCTCAATAGTTATTCCTTTGTAAACAGATACATTGTTCTGAATTTTACATTTATTACCGATAGTTACATTCGGTCCAATTGATACATTTTGTCCAATAATGACATCATCGCCTATCGTACTGCCCCTAAGTATATGTGAAAAGTGCCATATCTTTGTATTGTTTCCAATTTTGGCTTCCTCATCAACGTATGCACTCTCATGTATATAATTATTTGTGAAATGTTGATATGCCTTAATGTCTCTCTTTATTGACAGGCTTTTCTCAGCCGATTCCAGTATTTTTAATACCCTTAGACCCTCATAGCCGTCTGTTTTAGGCTTCTTTCTCTCAAGAATACATTCAACGAAATGTTTAAGCTCCTCTTTCAATGGCTCTGCGTTGTTTATCTTAACAGTCTTATACTCGGCTTTTTGAGCTACCGGTATCTTACCATTTGACCATTCTATTGAATGAGGATAGATAAACAATTTTTCTTTGCTCAGGTCATCAAAGACACACATTGATTTGGAACCAACGATGATTAACTTTTGCTCTTTAAATGGATGAAGCCAGCTGACGAAGACATGACCCTTAACTCCATTACTGAACTCCATGGTTGTCAAAGTTGTATCGTAAATTCCCTTATTAAGATAGTCTCCTCCAAAGGATAAAACTTTTAATGGTTCTTCTTCGAGAAGCATTAGAATTACTGATATATCATGAGGAGCAAAGCTCCAGAGAATATTTTCTTCAGTTCTGAGTTTTCCAATGTTCAGACGGTTGGAGTAAATATATTGAATCTTTCCCAGCTCTCCAGAGGATATAAGTTCTTTTAGCTTTATAATTGCGGGGTGATACTGAAGAAGGTGTCCCACCATTAATACCTTTTTTTCCTTTTCAGCGAGATCCAATAGTTCTTTTCCTTCTTGAACAGTCAGAGCGAGTGGTTTCTCAACAAACACATCCTTGCCGGATTGTAATGACTTTTTTACTAACTCATAATGTGTAATAGCCTGTGTTGCAATGGCAACCGCCTTTATTATGGGGTTTTGAAGTATTTCTTCAAATGAGGTCGTGTAGTTAATCCCTGGCAGTTTATCTGCACTTTCTGAAATAACCTTGGCATCAAAATCAGAGGCGGTATGAAGCAACCCCATGGCATAAAGATTACGAAGGATATTTTTCCCCCAGTAGCCAAGACCGACAAGACCTATTATTTTTCGAGTTTCCATTTATTTTACTGCTTAATCGTCTTTATCAAAGCACTCACAATTCGGACTGCCGCTTCCCCATCACCATAATAAGACACGTCATTTACTAACGGTTTATGTGAGCCGCTGTAATTTTTATATAACACGTTCCATCCGCTTTGAAGTGTTTCTACCCACTCCGTTTCATTTCTTAAAGTGATACATGGTACCTTAAGCCAGTAAGCTTCCTTTTGTATTCCACCGGAGTCTGTCATAACAAGGGCGCTTTTTTGCAAAATCATTAGATTATCAAAATAACCCAATGGCATGATAATTTTGATATTGTCGGCAAATTTTATTCTCGAACTCCCATAAACTTTTTTCGTCCTTGGATGCATAGGAAAAATTAGGTTTCTGTCCATAGATATTTCATTAACAAAATCTATTATCTCCTTAAGCTTTTCTAAATTATCCGTATTCTCTGCCCTATGTAAAGTCAATAAATTATAATCTTTGTCTTCGAGCTGCAACTGTTCTATAATTCTTGACCGTCTATTGGCAATATTAACTGAAAATAAAAATGCATCATACATTACATCACCTGTATTTATAACAAGCGGATTATCGATTTCGGCATCAGCGCTATCCGCATTATAAAAAAAATAGTCCCGTGAAATAAAATCTCCGTTATTTAGTACATTATTAAAACTCTCATTCCTTAAATTCTTAATGGCTGCCTTGCTTGGGCAAAACAGAAGGGTAGATACACGGTCAGTTAAAATTCGGTTAATTTCCTCTGGCATCTTCTTGTTAAAGCTTCTCAGCCCTGATTCGACATGAGCTACAGGGATATGAATCTTTGTAGCCGCAAGAGCGCCACTTAATGTAGAGTTTGTATCACCATAAACCATAACAACATCAGGTCTGACTTTCATAAGCACGTCCTCAACTTTTTGAATGATCTGTCCTGTCTGTTCACCGTGACTTCCTGAACCGACACCAAGATGATAATCAGGTGTTTTAATACTGAACTCATCAAAAAAAACTTTTGACATATTATAATCGTAATGCTGACCTGTATGAATAAGTATTTCACTTACAACATTGTCCGAGTTTGCGGCGTATTTTTTGATAGCTTCTGATATAGGAAAGAATTTTATAAACTGTGGACGCGCACCAACTATATTTGCTATTTTCATTGAAGAAAAAAGGTCTCAAACTGAAAAATAGGGACAGCGACCATTATTGTCATTTTTACATCTTACACCTTACACCCAGATAACACTTTCACAATTCTTTCCGCTGCTTTTCCATCCCAGAACTCAGGAACTTTTTTAGGCATATAGCTATGAGGAGAGTACGTAGAGTTAACACTGTGAGACCTATATAAATCAAGAATCGCTTTTATTTCAGAAACCAGATTTCCGACATTGACAAGTCTATTGGTACCTTCGGTAATTGTTAGGGGTCTCTCAGTCGTGTCTCGCAGAGTAAGACAAGGAACCCCTAAAACTGTTGTCTCTTCCTGTATACCACCCGAATCAGTCAGTACGAACCTCGCGTTCATGTTTAAATTTAGACACTCCAAAAAGCCGAGTGGATTTACAAGGTAAATCCCATTATTTCTTATCGGTGATTCTTCATTGGTTTGATCAACAAAATATTTACCACAGGAGAAGACTTCGATCTGCCTTCGGGTGCGGGGGTGACTGGGGAAGATGATCGAAAGGTCTTTCGATATCTCCTTCAATCCAGCAGCAACGGCAGAAAGCTTCTCTCTGTTGTCAACATTGGAAGGCCTATGCAGGGTCAGTACCGCATAAGGCACATCAGCTTTCAGTATTCTATGGGCTACGCCGAGACCCTCTGCTTTTGTTTTATACTTTAGCAGGGTATCGATCATCACATTGCCGACAAAATAAACTTTGTCGTCAGGAATACCTTCCTCTTTGAGATTCTTAAGTCCGGATGGTTCTGAAACAAAAAGCAAATCAGATATATGATCGGTAAGTATCCTATTGATCTCTTCAGGCATAGAACGATCAAAAGAACGTAGGCCGGCTTCAACATGAGCAATAAGCGGCCTTTCACAACAGGGGCCGGACGTTAGGCTCCAGATATCGGATCTTCTCCCATTTCCTGCATCATAATTATAATTAATTTTTGAGGCAGCGAGTGCGCAGGCTAGGGTTGAATTTACATCTCCTACAACTATAACGAGGTCAGGCGCTTCTTTTAGTAAGATCTTTTCAAATTTGATCATTATATCGGCAGTCTGTTCCGCATGTGTGCCTGAACCAACACCAAGAAAGATATCCGGTTTGGGCATGTCTAAGTCGCGGAAAAAGTTATCAGACATATTTGTATCGTAATGCTGGCCCGTATGGAGTAGCACTGGCTCAAGGGCTCTATACCGTTTCATTTCCTCAAGAATAGGCGCCGCTTTCATAAAGTTAGGACGTGCGCCAACAACCAGGATGACTTTAATCTTTTTTGCTTTCATTTCCTATAATTTGAGCGCTATCGGGGGTTCAGAGAGGGTTTTGAATCTTGCAATCTCCCAACCTCCTTATCCCCCAAAAGTTCAGAGTTTCGAGTTCAGGGTTCACAAAGAAAAGGTTAAGGCTAAGGAAAATCTTTCCAAAATTGGAGACCAGGACATTTAATAAACTGCCAGTCGAATTTCCCTAATGAAGAATTGGGGGTATTTGACGGATGGTTTCGGTATTTTCAATTATGGAAATATAAGTTCGTAATTTCTTCAATAATCTCTTGTCTTTAATTTTATCAATATCTTTGTCAAATGACTTCTCTACCCTGAATTTCACTTTGTACTTTTGACTTTACTATTCAGTTTTCGTATGAACTCTTTCTCATCTATATATTCACCAGTTCGCCCTTCTTCCATTGCGATACCCAATCCAATATCCTCAAGGGCTTCTATTACAGCGTCTTCTACTAAATCTTTTCTGTTAGTTAAAACATCAATAAATGTTTCCCGCATTAATTTTTTAAGCTCATTACGGCTTATGGTGATGGTTTCCATTAAAGCTATCCTCCTAAAATCAGATTACTCATAATAAACATATCCGCGATAGTCTACCATAAACAGAATAACTTTGTTGAGTGTCATATATTCAGAGATGGGGTCTTGAATCCATCTGCCTTTTTTATCTGCTAAATCTACCTGCCGCATACTCACAATAGGAAAACTTTTATTCCATTTATCTCAGGAGGCAAAAAGAGGGACAGCCTCGCATGAGTTAACAATTTTATACTGCAAGGTCATGCCACCTTTACTTCCAGGTTTACATCTTTAAGTCTGGATATATGGGGAGATATTGACCCAATATGCACATAAACCACTTGTTGCCCCTCTTCTCTTTGTCGCTCTGCTATTTCAAGATTTATCCTGCATAGTTCTGGGTCATCTTCAGGTAAAAATACAATCTGCGCATTTAATGGAATCTTCTCGGTAATTTCTGGGTGTTCCAGAATATATCTATCAAACTCTGTGCTCAAAATTAAGTTTTTTGAAAATATTTCCTGTTCATTCATTTTTCCCTATCTCCTTTAAATAGTGCTCTCTATATTTTTGCCAGTTGTCTCTCAAATCTTTCTCAGCAAAGGTTAACGCAAGATTAAAGTCATTGAAAGGAAGTGCCTCCTTTTTGACTTCACCTTTTAAAGACACTATATCCTTGTGGGCAAATCCATGCGCCGTATCATACCTGACCATCGGATACCACTTGTCTTTAATTTTAAGTTCGTACTGCACCATGAATTCTATTATATTATCCTTTACTCTGACATGTCGAGTTCTACGTCTTCCATCAAGGCCTAATGGGGTAACATATTCTATAACCTTCAATCACATTACCTATAAAAGATTTATGTTAATATTCTTGGGTGACCAGCTAAAATCGGAAGGGGAATGAGGGTCAGGCCTTGCATCTTGCAATCTCCCCCCCTCCTCATGAGTGATCAGCGATGAGTTTAAATCCATCAGCCATATTCACTGCCGTGCCTCCAGCCGGTCCAGACGGGCCTTGAGCATTAACGAATCTTCCTCCAATACTCGTATTCTGCGGTCGAGCTCTGCGTATGAAAACTTTATTGCCGAAAGAATCTCTCGATGAGCCGCTTCATTTTCTTCCCGCAGCGTTCGAATTTCATTACGGATTACCTCATGGCCCTCCGCCACTTGGCGGATTTCATTCCTGAGTCCCTCTGCAATCACTCCAAAATGACGCTTGATCTCCTCGATTTCGCCTTTTTCCATGCCATACCTCTTTCTAATGTTCGGCCATTTCCTAATGATTTTGATATTCTTTGCCCATCAAACCAACAAGCTCTAAAGCTGGTAGGCTAAAACGGCATCCTCCTTACCCTCTGTTTATTTAGCTTTGACGGTTTCGATAACCTGCAAGCTGGAAGGCTGGCGAGCTATTTAACAATATCTGCAGATATGCCCGCGATCCTCATGGGGGTATTGCAGACCATAGAATAAGCAACATCCTCCCCAACGATCCTGCCGGCCACCCTGACTGCCCTTGAGAGTATTGGCGGTCTTTTATCCGGTGAATGCGCATCAGTGGCTATAATATGAATCATGCCCTGCTCAAGGAGGAATTTGGCAGATCTTTTCGCTATATATCCAAAGCCTCCTGTCAGGCTCATTGCCGTAAGCTGCGCCAATGCGCCCGAATCAATCAATCTCCTTAATCTATCCGGATTCCTCTGGATATCATGGTTACGCTCAGGGTGGCTTATAATGGGGGTATACCCCTTTGCTTTAAGATTAAAGATCAGATCCTCACAATTTGGCGGAAGCACCTGGGAAAATTCTATGAGGAGATACCTGCTATCATTAATGCCGATGCAATATCCGTTGTCAAGAAGGTGAAAAAACCGTGGGGAAAAATGGATATCGGCTCCGGGCATGATTTCTATATCTATACCCTCTTCTTTGGTTAGTCTGTTTAGCTCTTTTACTTTTTCTAAAATATTATCCCTGTTATTGTTATAAAGATCATCGTTTATATGCGGGGTGGCCACTATATTTTTTATCCCATCAGCGGCCGCCATCCTGCAGATCTCAAGGGATTCCTCTATAGATGCCGGGCCATCATCCATCCCCGGTAGTATGTGGGCATGGATGTCTATCATAGGGCCCCTAAGACCATCATACCTTTGTCTTATTTCTTTCCTCTTTCTTATTCAGCCATCTTTTCAGGAAGGATGCCCTCTTCTCCTCTTCCCCATCTTCATGGTAGCTATGATAATGATAATAGTTGTACCCATAGCCATAACCATATCCATCCCTCTCCATCGGGACCTTATTCAGGATGCTGCCTGCTATATTTGCCTTTACCATCTTAAGGGAGTCCCTTGCCTGTATAGCCAATTTAATAGGGGTCTTATCGACCTCTATAAGGATGAAGATGCCATCTGCCTTTTGACCAAGGACCATAGCATCTGTTAATCCTACTACCGGCGGTGTGTCTAGAATGATTATATCGAATGATTCCTTCAAGGATGCCAGGAGTTCATCCATTCTTCTTGCCCCAAGAAGCTCTGACGGGTTTGGCGGTATAGGGCCGGAGGGGATTAATGAAAGGGCATCCAGATCCGGCTTGAAAAGTACCTCTGACCAGTTTAGCCTTCCTGTCAGGATATTGGTAAGTCCCGGCTCCTGGGGTGAGTTGAAGATCTTATGCTGTATCGGTCTCCTAAGATCGGCATCTATGATCAGTGTCCTTGCCCCATCCATGGCGAAGACTGAAGCCAGGTTGGCCGCCGTGATAGATTTTCCCTCCCCCATGATGGGGCTTGTTATGAGGATTACCTGATTCCTCTTATCCATCTCGAAGAATTGTATATTAGTGCGGAGTGTCCTGTATGCCTCCATTATATAAGACCTGGGCCTTTCCTGCGCCATCAGGAGAATATTCCTTTGCTGGGTCTCTGCCGGTCTCTTTTTATTAGCCAGAAAGCCATTCTTGTGCCCTACAAGAGGAAGGACGCCGAACACCGGGAGGGCAAGGCGTCTCTCTGCCTCATCCCTCCCCTTTACCGTATCATCCATATACTCGATGAAGAAGGATAACCCTATTCCAAGGAATAGGCCGACAATGGCTCCCAGGATAATATTCATTGTCTTGTTGGGTTTTATGGGTTTCTCTGGGGGGATTGCGGCATCAATAACCCTTATATTACCCACCTCCGATGCCATAGCAATCTCCGCCTCCTTCTCCTTTTTTAACAAGAATGTATATATACCCTCTGATACCGTAAGTGTCCGCATTATATTTGCAAGCTCCTGCTCGGCCTGGGGCAGTTTTTTTATCTCCTCCTCATAACCGCCTATAATCCCCGCCAGCGTCTTTTCCTTGGTCCTTAGATCACCTAATGCCTTTTCCGCCTCCTCTTTTAATCTGAGCTTTGCCTCCTTTATCGACAAGTTTATCTTGATTATTGATGGGTGATCTTCTGTATGATAGTTGAGCATAGATGCC
>CAZYNY010000095.1:0-11047 GCA_964648095.1 uncultured Nitrospirota bacterium
GCGTATCTTATTGCGGCGCTGGTTGCGGACGGCGAGTCCGTTATTCATACTGTGTTAAGATATTCAATACAGCAGGCTGATGAGATATTTATAAATCCGATCATACTTGGCGAACTGTCGGCTGGCTTTATGATAGGAAAGAGTGAAAAGCAGATTATATCTGAATATTATCAGGCGGGTTGATATAAAAGGCAACTCCTGGTGTCCCCCATGCAGTACATATAAAGGATAAATCAGTAAAGGCTTTGATTTTCAAGAGATCTATAAAACCTTTCAGCCGAGGATATTGCGCTATCTGACACGCTTAGTAGGTAAGAATGAGGCGGAGGACCTGACTCAAGAGGTTTTTATAAAGATCAGTCGAGGTCTGAAAGATTTTAGAGGCAAGTCCCAACTCTCCACATGGATATATCGGATTGCAACCAATGCAGCATTAGATAAACTCCGCAGCCCCTATTTCCAGCAAACTATTCAGAAAAGATTAATGAGCAATTCAGATGTAGAAGGCGAAGAGTATGAGGAGCATAAGGATGTCTGGACAGGAGAAATTATACATCCAATTGATCAAGATCTTATCCGTAAGGAAATGAATGAATGCATTCGAGGCTTTATTGAAAACCTTCCGGATAACTACAGAACAATAATTGTGCTTAGTGAGCTGGAGGGCTTGAAAAATAGAGAGATTGCCGTGATTCTTGGGGTTAGTCTTGATACGGTCAAAATCAGACAGCATCGTGCCAGGCTGAAACTAAAGAAAGAGCTGGAGGCCCACTGTATTTTTTATCGGGATGATAGAAATGAATTAGCCTGCAATCTAAAGAGCGCCTTTGAGGGATTCCGGAATGTCTATTGATTAAAGGTGTATCTTTTCCACCTACGACAATGTTTTTTAGCACAACTCTATCCGCCGCGGTGCAAGATTCTACCACGAAAACTGAGGGGCGCGGCAATTTTTCACCGCGTCCCTCATTAGCGGAATGTTATAATTGGTTATATTTCTATGGACAACATTCACTGCCAACAGGGCAACATCTTTCTTCTTTAACATCACCAAACAAGCTGCCGGCATTTTGTTTGGTTTTGTTAGCAGCACCTGTTTTTACACCTTCTGCCACCTGAATTGCCGCTTGCATCTCTTCTTTGCTCAACCCCGCTTCAATTGACCTTTTCTTATGGAATTCCATACAAAACCGGCAATTCACGGCATAGGCTACTCCTAATGCTATCATTTCTTCTGTCTTCTTGTTCATGGTGTGTAGTCACCTCCTTTCTGAAGGTATAGACGAACTTCAGAAGGAAAAAGATACACATATCATAACTGATAAGTTGAACTTGGCAAAAGAAGATAAACTTAGACGAGAGGAATATTTGACACCTTAATCAATCCATTATATGATAATCCGTCAGTGGATTAAGTTTATAAATGAATATTGAGCTTCTTGGGTTTGTGATGTATCAAATCAGGCATCTATTCTTAGGGGTTATCATTATATTTAACTTTGAATTGTATGGCTGTGCGACGATCCGGACTATGCCGTCATTAGCCGCTTATGGCAGTCCCAAGATCTATAGCGGTACAAGGCTCGATCTCAATGGGATAATGGAAGATGAATCGGGCCTCAAAAAGTTCAAGGCGGAGCCGCCGAAATATCCCTTGCTTGACCTTCCTTTTAGTTTAATCCTGGATACAGCAATCCTTCCAGCTACATATCCTGTGGCCACTTATGAGTTTATCTTCGATCGGAAAGGGGGCCAATGATGCACAAGGATACTCAAGGTGTACATAGTGGGGAGTGGGTTTAGACATGGGAAAAATATTCGAACAGATAAACGATGAAATGGCTGCATGGATTCGGCAGCAGCAGATCTTCTTTGTGGCTACAGCTCCTTTGGCGCCAGATGGGCATCTGAATTGTTCTCCAAAAGGAGGAGATTCATTTAGGATAATAGATCCACTAACCGTTGCCTACCAGGATCTGACCGGGAGCGGGGTGGAAACGATTGCCCACCTGCGTGAAAATAGGCGGATCGTCCTTATGTTCTGTTCCTTCGAAGGGGCGCCTAAAATCGTTCGACTCCATGGCGAAGGTGAAGTCGTTATCCCCAGCCATCCAGATTTTCCATCTTTAGCCGCACTTTTTCCACAAAACCCTGGGGTGCGGTCGATAATAAGGGTGGGGGTTACCCGTGTGTCCGACTCCTGCGGATTTGCGGTGCCATTTTTTGATTATCGGGGAGACCGTGATTCCCTTGATAAGTGGGCTGAGGCCAAAGGTGCCGCCAAGCTAAAAGAGTACCGCAAAGAAAGAAACGCACGAAGCATAGACGGCTTACCGGCATTTGATATCACATACCAAATCTTTCATTACTGAAAGGCTTATGAGAAAAGGCCTTAATGAGAACTGCTGCGCCAAATCAGATTGCGGAGGTGATTATGCAAAAGTTAGCATATTTGTAGCCGAAAGCTGAGAAATAGTCATACTTATACATGGAGGTGATATGAACAACCAATATTTGAGTGATGCCTTTTCCGAACTCTCAACCCCTCTTATAGCCGATGCTTGCCTAAGGCTGGGACTCCCCATTCGTCTTGCTCCCTCTGGTATTCATCCATTAACATCAAGGAATCGTGTCGCGGGAATGGTTCTGCCAGTGAGACATTATGGAAGCGTAGATATCTTTCTGGAAGCAATGGGGAAGGCAGAACCAGGAGATATCCTTATCATAGATAATGATGGAAGAATGGACGAAGGCTGCATCGGAGACCTGACAATCTTAGAGGCTCAAGCCTGTGGATTGGCAGGAATAATAATTTGGGGTTGCCACCGGGATAGTATTGAGCTCATCCAGATCGGCTTCCCAATTTTCAGTTATGGCACTTGTCCGGCAGGCCCTCATCGACTTGATCCGAGCGATCCTAATGCTCTTAACTCGGCCCGCTTTGGGAGTCTTGAAATTGGAAAGGATGATGTCGTATTCGGCGACAATGATGGAGTTCTTTTCGCCCCGATTCAGAAGGCCGAGGAGATTCTCTGCATGGCCCGCACCATTTGGCAAACAGAGAGGCATCAGGCCGAGGCTATACGGGCCGGAAGGAGGCTTCGGGACCAACTCAGGTTTAACGAATACTTGGATAAACGGACCGTCGATCCCTCTTATACATTCCGGAAACATATTCGATTCGTAGGAGGGGCCATTGAGGAATAGTTTTGGAAACGGTAACTACTGCTAAAATAGTTCCTGCGGCTACAGGGTCCGCCTAAATGGCTTTCACTTCGCAAAATCGAAGAGATTACCTGTTCCTTAATAGATATGGTAAAGTTGCTGATTTTGATGGGATGAGAAAAAAACTAAGGAGTGTGCGTGAAAGAAAGAGTAGAAACTGTAGAAGCAAAAAAATGATATGATGAACTTATAGAATGAAACAAGAGCTTGAAAAGATCCGCAGGCTTGTTGGACCAATCACTGTTAAAGAACTCAGGTATGTTGATTCTTTTGTTAGCGATAATATTGGAATATTTATGCCTGCTGGTGGCCCATGTTATTATGCCCTGACGCCACAGCACAGCCATCCTTCATATATGTTTGTCCTACCATTCAATGATCAAACATCGCTAAGATTGAATGGAAAGACAATACAGGGAATACATGGGAAGATCTTTGTTCTTTCACCTAATACCAAAAGGGCCTGAAAAAGGGCAGTATTTCTAAAAAAGATAATAGGATATTGAAAGATTAAGCCTCCTGTATTTCATATAATCGGCTAAACTCTATTTGCGGGAGGCAACTATGAACAAAAAGGAAATATTTGAGATCCTGACTACCAAGCCAGTATGTCACTTGGCAACTGTTGAAGGAGATAAGCCCCACGTCCGTGGGCTGCTTCTGTATAAGGCCGATGAAAACGGGCTAATATTCCATACAGGAAAGATGAAAGACTTGCACAAACAATTAACCCAAAATCCACAAGTAGAGATGTGCTTTAATAACGGCAATTTTGAGAATCTTATTCAGATAAGAGTCGGCGGTATTGTTGAGCTTATAGAAGACCTTGAACTAAAAAAGGAAATAGTGCAAAAGCGTGAATTTTTGAAACCATGGGTAGAACAGATGGGATATGAATTTTTAGCTGTTTACCGGATGAAGAATGGCATAGCTACAGTTTGGTCAATGGGGACTAATTTTGAACCAAAAGAAATTGTAGAGTTATAACCACCTATCAAGGGTAACGCATGGATAGATTTTCTTTCTGGCAGCGATGGCTCTTTGTTGTGAGTTTGATTATAGTAGCCTTCGGCTTGACGCTAGCGCTATTTAATCAAACTCCGGCCTTCAATTTTCTCTTCAATAATCAAGTCAACCCGGTATTCTGGGGTAATGGCCCGGTCACTGTTGAAGCAGTCATGTTTCAAAGATGGATCTATGGCGTCCTTGGGGCCACGGTTGCCGGCTGGGGTACGGTTATTGCGTTTATTGTCTACTACCCATTTTGCCGTAAAGAGGGATGGGCATGGAACTCTCTGGCCACGGGAATGCTTGTGTGGTTTATCCCAGATACCCTGATTTCTCTATATTTCGGGGTTGTCTTCAATGCTGCATTCAATGTTCTGCTGCTAGCTGCTGTATTTCTTCCCTTGCTTGCCACGAGACGATATTTCGTCAGCAGTCACGGCTAACAAATAAAGAGGCCCAAACAATGAAGTTTAATATTCCTGCCAAAGGATCGGACTCATTCACCCTAGAAAGTTCAAGAAAGAAAACCTGAAGTGGCTCGAAGACCCTTCGATTTAATAGAGACCACAGATGAAGAACTACTTATCATCTTGGTTGAAAAGATATGAACACAAAATCTTTGAGCATTTCATTGATCTTTTAAAAAAATTTGACACCCCAACAAGCCCACTATATAATCAATACATTCATGGAATAAGGTTAAAAGTGAATGTTATGTAAAATGATAAAAAATGGCGAAAAAGGTCAGAGACCTTATAAGAGATTTGAAAAGGGCAGGTTTTGTTGACAGAGGAGGCATGAGAAGCCATAGAAACTTTGTTCATCCAAAGGTTGCAAAGCCGGTCACTATGGCGATGAACGATGAGGCGCAGCATTATCCAAGAGAGTCGCTTTCCCTTCATGATGATGTTCCCGGCGCCAGGATGTGGGCAGTAGTATTGGAGAAGACGATGCTTACCTATTTCGAGGTGGAACCCAATAGTCGTTTTGATAAGCATTGTCATGAAAGTGAACAGATTGCCATGGTCATTGAAGGAGAATTATTTTTTGAGTTATCAGAAAGAACTATATCTGTTAAGCAAGGGGAGGTCATAGCTATTCCATCATGTGTCCACCATGCAGTATATACAAAGGATAAATCAGTCAAGGCAGTTGATGCCTGGTCTCCAGTGATGGAAAAATATAGAAAGCAAACATAATAATTGAATCACAAAAATGAAGAGGGGGGGAAGGGTATGGAAAGCTTTAAAATAAAAAGATCAATGATTAAAGTGAATGGACTGAATATCTTCTATCGTGATTCCAGCTCAGATAATAAGCCTATGCTCTGCCTTCACGGAAAATATGGGAGAGGTGAGACATGGAACGATCTAATGTCTCGTTATACGGACCGCTTCCGCGTAATTGCCCCTGACCAACGCGGCCATGGACTAAGCGATAAACCAGTCGCGCGGTATGCCGGGGAGGATTTCGCAGCAGATGCTTATGAACTTATTAAGGCACTTGGCTGTGGCCCCGCCTTTATAGTCGGCCATTCTATTGGGGGTAGGAATGCGGCCTATCTTGCGGCACGGTATCCGCAAGCAGTTAAATCGCTGGTCATTATTGATGCTAAGGCTGATGGGCCGGAAAATCTATCAAACATGCCTTCTGATCAAGTTCCGGCCGTTGACACTCTTACCGGTTACTGGTCTACACCGTATGGGTCTTATCAAGAAGCGGTAAATGATCTTTCCAGGCGTTTTCCACGCGAAACAAACGTCAGATATTTCTTGGATAGTTTAGTTGAATCAGTCGAAGGCTACGATTTCTTATTTTCGCAATATGCGATGTCGGCAATAGATGTCTATTATCAGGGCTGGCACCAGATCTTAAGGCAGATCCAATGCCCAGTTTTACTGGTTCGTGCCGAAAATAGCTGGTATCTCTCAAAGGAGGAGGCAGCTACAATGAGATCTCTAATAAAAAATTGCACCTACTTTGAGGTTTCAGATTCCGATCATATGGTTTATGTTGATAATCCAGATGAATTTTATCCTGTTTTCGAGGAATTTATTACGAAACGGTAAAGGTACATGGTCCAATATAGAAAGATCCAGTATCATGAAAGATAAACTTGAGCTTAAAGAGGTGCCGCCTCTTGGTAGATCGTTTGCCGAATACTTCCTCTATTTTGGGCTAAGTGAACTTGAGCTTGCGGATGAACAAATCTTAGATATGGGGGCCGGGGTTAGTTCATTTTGTGCGGAGATGAGCGAAAGAGGATATGATGTTACTGCGGCGGATCCCATATACCATCTCCCGGCCGAGTTGATCCATAAAAAATTTAGAGCAGGATTAAAAGAGGTAATATTCCAGCTTCCGGAGGTAGCCCACAAGTATAATTGGGTCTTCTATCGGGATATAGAGGATCTCAAAAGGCACAGAGAAAAGGCCTATATCTCATTTTTGCACCACCATCATAAGAATCCTACCAGGTATATACCCGCATCACTGCCGGAAACATGTTTCCAAGATAACGAGTTTTCCATCACCCTGGTTTCTCATCTCCTTTTCCTTTTTGAGGATCGGTTTGACTATGAATTTCACAAGCGTAGCATTCTAGAATTGGCAAGGATTACAAGACGAGAAATCCGTATATATCCGCTGACAAATCTAAGGGCGGAAAGGTCATCCTTGGTTGAGAGGCTTATGGAGGATAAAAATTGCATAGATTTAAAATTTGCAATCAAGAAAGCGAATTTTGAATTTATTAAGAATGCTAATGAGCTTTTAGTTATCACAAAGGGAGGAATGGCCGAACCAGGTTATGGCGGTCTTTTGCGAAGCGAGGGGCATTTGTAGGCCTCATGGCTGCAAAGGGACACAAAAAATATTATGAACAATTTGGGTTCAAGGCTCGTGATGCCGATGCCCCGGGAATGTATCAGATAATCAAATGATGGAAACAGATATAACACCATCAACCCGGACCGGCAATTTCGCTGATGCTTCATTGCCACACATTTAAGTCATGCTTTAACTGTATAACTCATACAAGGAATAAATAATGCATATACGCGATTGCAAAATCGAAGATTTTGATGCCATCCTTAAATTACTCCGTCAACTCTGGCCTCAAAAGATGCTTCACCCAGAACTTCTCAGAGAGGTTTATGAAAGGGGGATCTGCTCCAAATCCAATAGTTATATCTGTGCAATAACAGGTTCCAAGATCGCTGGTTTTGCCTCATTGACGGTTAAGGGCAACCTTTGGCAAGAGGGCTACTTGGGGCATATTGATGAACTGGTAGTCGACGAACAGTATCGGAGGCAAGGTATAGGAACCCGACTTCTAGAACATATGATCGACCTTGCCAGGAGAATGGATTGCCGCAGGATCGAGGTCGAATCTGCGTTCTATAGGGCTGATGCACATAAGTTTTATGAACAGAGAGGGTTTGAGAAGAGGGCTTTTCTCTTTTCAAAGGCATTGCAAGGAGGCGATGGGGAGGTATAAATGAAAAAAAAGGTTTTGCTCCTATTAGCAGAAGGCTTTGAGGCATTCGAGGCAGGGGCCTTCACGGATGTCCTCGGTTGGGCGAGCGCGTTTGGGACAGAACCTATCGAGGTTATTACTGCTGGTCTCCATCCCAAGCTTAAATGCACCTTTGCCCTTGAAGTCATTCCGATGATCCAATTGTCTGAAGTCAATGTGGAGGAGTTTGACGCGTTGGCGATTCCAGGCGGATTTGAGAGGGCAGGGTTTTATCAGGATGCCTACTCCCAAGGGTTCCTGGATATTATTCGAAGGTTTTCAGAAATAGGAAAACCTGTGGCCTCGATCTGTATGGCCGCCCTTCCAGCGGCAAAGAGTGGGGTTCTGGCTGGTCGGCAAGCCACCACTTACCATCTGCTTGAGGGCAAGCACCGAAAGGAATTGGCCGCTATGGGTCCCCTTGTTTTGGATGCGCCGCTTGTCCGAGATGGTAATATTATCACCTCAACATCGCCGGCCACTGCCATTGATGTGGCCTTTGCCCTACTTGAGGACCTCACATCCAGGGAAAACGCCATAAATATAAGAAAATGGATGGGCTTTGAATCGGGATTGTGCGACCAGTCTGAATAACGATAAAATTACTTGACTTTTGATTCGATAATTTGATAATTATAAAAATATGAAGTTATCAGTTCGAGCCAGGTTGGAGGCTAACGAACCTCATTCATGTAGAGGCATTTAAGGCCCTCGCCCATTTAACCAGGCTTAAGGTCTTCTTCTTTCTGGTACAGTCGAAAGGGGAGGTGTCTGCAGGAGAGATTCAGGGGGCAATGAATTTACCGGCCCCTACCCTGTCCCACCACCTGGATCTATTGCGTCGCTCCGGCCTGATCGAAAGACGAAAGGAAGAGCGATATGTCTACTATTCAGTCAGGCGGGAAATGGTCTCTGATCTGGTCCGGCTCCTTACCGCCTGTTGCTAGGAGAGGATAATGGATTTAAAAGATAAGGTCGTTATAGTCACAGGCTCAAGCTCTGGAATCGGAGAAAGCTGTGCCAGGAAATTGTTGGATCTTGATGCCAGAGTGACCGGTTTCGACATAAGACCAAGAAAAAATACGGATGGTAATTACAAACATTATCTTGTAGATGTAAGGGATAATAACGGGATCAGGGTAGCGGTGGACGATGTTGAAAGGAGATTTGAAAAGATTGATGCCTTGATAAATTGTGCAGGGATATTTTCAAATTCTAAGCCCTTCTATGAAATAAATAGTGAAGAATGGGATAACGTTATTTCAACAAATCTGACAGGGACCTTTCTCTGCTCAAAATATGTCGCTAAAAAGATGATGAAAAACAGAAAAGGAAAGATTATAAATATCAGTTGCATCCGCTCAAGAATCTTTAGATCTGACATGGCAGACTATTCCGCATCAAAGGGAGGGGTGGTGGCCTTGACCTCTGCAATGGCGTTAGATCTTGCCCCACTAAACATACAGGTCAATTCTGTAGCGCCAGGATTTACATTTACCGGGATGACAGAAGAGGCATTTAATGATCCTGATATCAGAAAGGATTCTGAAAATATAATACCTATTGGCAGGATCGCAAGGCCAAGCGATATAGCAGATGTAATACTCTTTCTCCTTTCGGATTCATCCAACTACATAACAGGAGAGACCATTTTTGTAGATGGTGGATTTAAGATATCAAAATAAGGATAGGGGGCCTAGATGACCAAAAAGGAATATTTTGATGAGGTAGCCAGAAAATGGGACAGGATGCGGGAGGGATTCTTTTCTGGGGCAGTGAGGGAAAAGGCCCTCTCCATTGCAGGTGTCAATCCGGGCATGCTTGCTGCTGATGTAGGTGCCGGGACAGGCTTTATTACAGAAGGGCTTATCAAGAAAGGCTTAAAAGTCATTGCCGTTGACCACTCCGAGGCGATGCTTGCCGAGATGAGGAGAAAGTTCGCCGATCTTGAAGGGATAGACTACCGTCTTGGAGAGGCTGAAGATTTGCCTATACCGGATGAAACAGTCGATTATGTCTTTGCCAATATGTATCTCCACCACGTGGAATCGCCTCAAAGGGCTATAAAGGAGATGGCGCGTATCCTCAAATCAGGAGGCAGAATTGTGATTACGGATTTAGATGAGCATAACTTTGAGTTTTTGAGGATAGAGCATCATGATAGATGGATGGGATTCAAAAGGGAGGATATTAGGCATTGGTTTGAATATGCAAGTTGCAAAAAAGTGATTGTGGATTGTGTAGGTGAGAACTGCTGTGCTAAATCAGATTGCGGGAATAATTATGCGAGCGTTAGTATATTTATAGCTTCGGGTGAGAAATGACTAAAGAAATAATCAAAGAGGCCAAGTATTACCCAAGAGAAACACTCTCTCTTAGCGAAGACATTCCTGGCGCGAGGATGTGGGCCGTGTCATTAGAAAAAACTATGATGACCTATTTTGAGGTACACCCTTACAGCAGGTTTGAGAATCATAGTCATGAAAGCGAACAGATCACCCTGGTCCTTGCAGGTGAACTCTTTTTCGAGACAGGTGGAAAGGTTGTCTCTGTTAAGGAAGGAGATGTGATCGCCATCCCCTCAGATGTTCCCCATGCAGTATTTTCGAAAGAGAAGGCTGTGAGGGCCGTTGATGCCTGGTCACCTGTGATGGAGAAATATAGGAAATGATTAGGAGCAATGAATCCTCAAATAGGCGCAGTAGAATCATGATAGATCCGTCTGTGATGTCCTAGTCTCATGAGAGAGGATGTATGATCGACAGTGAATTAGATTTCCAGAGAGCCTATAAGACCTTTTATCCCAAGATACTCCGCTATCTGAAACGCTTGGTTGGCAAGCTTGAGGCTGAAGATCTGACCCAAGAGGTCTTTCTCAAGGCTTCTCAGGGGATAAGAAATTTTAGAGGCGACTCTCAGCTTTCTACCTGGATATATCGGATTGCAACTAATGCCGCATTGGATAGGCTGCGTTGCCCCTCTTTTAAACAGATTGCTCAGGAGAAAGTATCAGTTGATTCAATTACTGAAGAAGGGATAGAGATTGAAGAGGGGGATGTATGGATGGGAGAAAAGGCGCCTTCAATTGAAACATCGCTTATCCGGAAGGAGATGAACGAATGCATCCGGGATTTCATTGGAAACCTTCCAGAGAACTATAGAACTACAATCGTACTCAGTGAGTTGGAAGGTTTGAAAAACAATGAAATTGCCAAGATATTAGGGTTGAGCCTTGATGCAGTCAAGATAAAATTACATCGTGCTAGGGCAAGACTAAAGAAAGAACTGGAGGCCCAT
>CAZYNY010000096.1:0-10750 GCA_964648095.1 uncultured Nitrospirota bacterium
AAGGCTGATGGAGTTCTACTACCATGAATCGTGCGGGAAGTGTACGCCATGCAGGGAAGGGTCTTCATGGATACTTCAGATCCTGGAAAGGATAGAAGGAGGAGAGGGGAGGATGGAGGATATCGACCTCCTGGTAAATCTTTGTAAGAATATACAGGGCAAGACATTCTGTCCCTTCGGAGATGCCGAAATTGCACCTGTCCTGAGTACTATACAGTTTTTCAGGGATGAGTATGAGCAGCATATCCGGGAGGGCCAGTGCATAATGAAAAAAGGCCGCCTTCAACCGGTTGGCCATTGAAGGATAGGTTTA
This sequence comes from uncultured Nitrospirota bacterium, assembly GCA_964648095.1. Lineage (GTDB taxonomy): Bacteria > Nitrospirota > Nitrospiria > JACRHA01 > JACRHA01 > JACRHA01. The sequence goes on from CAZYNY010000096.1 coordinate 314, forward strand.
ATTTATGAACGGACAGGTAAAGGTAAAGATAGATGATCAGGAGCTGATGGTAGCCAAGGGGACTACCATAATAGAGGCAGCAAAAAGCGTAGGCATAGAGATCCCTCATTTCTGTTATCATCCGAGACTCAAAACAGCAGCGAATTGCCGTGTCTGTCTCGTAGAGGTTGAGAAGATGCCCAAGCTGCAGACCTCATGTTCTACTACTGTTTCAGACGGGATGGTTGTTCATACGGATACCCCAAATGTAATTGAGGCGAGGAGGGGCGTGATGGAGTTTATCCTCTCAAACCATCCGCTCGATTGTCCTATCTGTGATAAGGGAGGTGAATGCCGGCTACAGGATGAGGCGATGGGACTCACGAAGGCCTCCGCCCGTTTTGGTGAGGTAAGGCGGACATTTGACAAGGAATATTTTTCTCCTTTAGTAGAGAAGGAGATGAACAGGTGTATAGCATGCCTTAGGTGCGCGCGATACTGTGATGAAGTAATGGAAGTAGGGGCGCTTGGGGCTATTGACAGGGGGACACATACTCAGGTCGGCGCCTTCATGCATAATCCGTTGTCCTGTGAGTTTTGCGGCGGATGCATACAGATATGCCCGGTAGGTGCGCTCACCAACAGGCTCTCTATGTTTGAATACAGGCCATGGCAGGTCAAGAAGACAGATACTATATGCACATATTGCGGAGACGGATGCAGGCTTACACTTGAGGTAAAGGATGATAAGATTGTGCGGGTAACTTCCCAGTGGGGGGCAGGAAGAAACAGGGGGAGCCTCTGTGTTAAGGGATATTTCGGTTATCAGTTTATGGATAACCCGAAGCGGCTTGCCAGGCCTATGATAAAGAGAGGCAAGAAGCTTATTGAAGTCAACTGGGATGAGGCACTGGGCTATGCTGCAAAGAGATTAAAGGAGATAAAGGAAAGTCATGGTGGTAAGGCAATAGGCGGTCTTATATCCACCAGATGCACAAATGAGGACATATATATCTTCCAGAAATTTATGAGAACAACCTTAAAGAGCAACAATATCGATTCGCAGGCCAGATACGGGTACATAAATCTTGTTAAAGGGATAAGGTCTGTCTTTGGATCTAAAAAGGTTACGGCCTCATATGAGGATATAAGATTCGCTAAAGTTATCCTCCTTATCGGCGCGGATGTCACCGAATCGAACCCGATAGTAGGTCTGAATATTAAAGAGGCGGTAAACATGCATGGCGCCATGCTTGTCAGCATAGATCCGCTAAAGAGCAAGATCGCGAAGAATGCGTGCAGGCATATCAAGGTTAGACCCGGGTCTGAAGGGGAGGTTATAAAAGGTATTATCAAGGCAATAGTTGAGCCCTCTTTATATGATAAGGGGATGGAATCGAGACCTGTATATCTTGATTGGATAAAAGCCGTTGTATCAAGGATAGACTATAAAGATATTGCGGAAAAATCATTTGCTGGAGAGAATGAAATAAGGGGTGTGGCTGAACTCCTTGCAAAAGGAGAGAGGGTCGTCATTATAGCGGGTCCAAGGCTTGGTTATCTGGCAGAGGGATATAATAATGCCCTGAATTTGGCTGACCTCCTTGTTCTGACAGGACTTGCTGACCGGAAGGGTTCGGGGATACTTTCGCTTGCACTGGAGAATAATGAATCAGGGGCCATCATGATGGGCGCATCACCAGAGTATCTCCCAGGATATAATGATTGCATGGATAAGAATATCAGGTCTCTTTTTTCGAAGGCATGGAAGGAAGATATTCCAAATGATGGCGGGCTGACCCTCATGGAGATGATTGAAAAGGCTGCCTCCGGCGAACTTAAGGCCCTCTATCTTATAGGAGAGGATCCGATTGAAGATCTTCCTGACAGGGCAAGGGTCAAGGATGCTATTGGGAAATTGGAGTTTATCATATATCAGGGGATATTCCCTTCCGAGATAATGGAGCACGCAGATCTTATCCTTCCGGCCTCAAGTTTTGCGGAAAAGGACGGCTACTTTACAAATCTGGAGGGGGTTGTGCAGAGGGTAAGGGGTGCCATTGACCCTAGGGGTGAGAGTCTGCCGGACTGGGAGATCATCTCGCTCCTTTCTGAGAAGATGGGCTATCCGCTCTCTTATGGAAGTTCTGATGAGATTCACAAGGAGATAGATAGTGTACTTGGTTCGATTAATGCTGATAACAATCGACTTGACCTCTATTTGAATAGCAGACGCCACGATTCCGGATCCAGATGGGACAGCAGGCAGAAGGATATCGATTCCGGATATCCCTATGCCCTCCTCTTTGGTGAGACCCTGTTTCACTCGGGCAGGCTATCCACCTTTGATATCGGCCTAAAGGGTATTTATCCCGGAGGAGGGCTTTTAATCGGGACCGATGATGCGAGGAGATTAGGGCTTGCAGATGGTGATAAGGTAGTGGTAAGATCAAGACATAGTGAATGTAGACTTGGGGTCAGGATTGATCAGAGATTTCCTGAAGGGGTTCTCCTCTTTCCCTGGAGCTTCAGGAATAGCGCAGTGCTTGGGTTAACGGATCTTCAGGTAGACCCGGACACAAAGACACCATATTTCAAGATGGCCTCTGTTTCTATAGAAAGGACTTAGGTGGAGATCGGACTCAAGATACTTGTGCCCTTAATAGAGATCTCTGTTGTGCTGGGCATCGTACTATTCCATGTCGCATATATTACCTACTTTGAGAGAAAGATATTAAGTCACATGCAGGACAGGCTTGGGCCTATGGAAGTTGGTCCTCATGGCCTGCTTCAACCCATTGCAGATGGCTTAAAGCTCTTCTTCAAGGAGGATATAATCCCTGCCGGCGCCGACAAGATAATATTCAGTATAGCCCCGATAATTGTGCTTGTTCCGGCCCTTATAGGATTTGCTGTAATTCCTTTTGCAAAGGAATCGGTCACCATATTTGGCCTGACATTTAAACCCTTTATCACAGATATTAATATCGGCATCTTATATATTTTTGCCTTTGCATCAATCGGGGCATATGGAGTCATACTGGGCGGCTGGGCATCAAATAGTAAATATGCCCTTCTCGGAGGCCTCCGCGCCGGGGCCCAGATGGTCAGCTATGAGCTTGCGCTCGGTCTGTCGATAATAGGCGTCCTGCTCTTGTCTCAATCCCTGAGCATGGTTCAGATAGTTGAGGCGCAGAACAGGATCTGGTTTGTGCTCCTCCAGCCTGTTGCCTTTGTTATATATATAATATGCGCTGTGGCGGAGACAAATAGACTCCCCTTTGACATGCCTGAGGCTGAGAGCGAGCTTGTTGCCGGTTTCTTTACGGAATATAGCGGAATGCGTTTTTCCTTTTTCTTTCTGGCCGAATATGCAAATATGATACTTGTCTCGTGTATTGCTGCAATCCTATTTTTGGGTGGTTGGCATGCGCCTTTTAAGTTCCTTGAATTTATCCCCCCTACGATCTGGTTTATCCTAAAGGTCTATTTTATTCTCTTCTTCTTTATCTGGATCAGGGGCACGCTTCCAAGGGTAAGGTATGATCAGCTGATGAAGTTCGGGTGGAAGGTAATGATCCCGCTTTCATTGGCCAATATCATAGTAACATCAATTGTTTTATATATAGTGAGGGGTTGAAACATGATAAAAAAGGTCTTTAAGAATATCCTCTTCCTTGAGATAGTCGAAGGGCTTTCTCTTACATTTAAACATATGTTTGTCAGGGCTGTTACCGAGCAGTATCCAAGGAAGAAGAGGGTGCTGCCGGATACCTATAGGGGTATACTCTCCCTCCAGAAATACGATGATGGAACAGAGAGGTGTGTCGGGTGCGCGCTTTGCGAGGCCGCATGTCCGTCTATGGCGATAACTGTGGTGAGCGGAGAAGATGAGAAGTTCCCGCAGCGGCGGTATTCCAGGGAATATTATATCGATATCACAAGGTGTGTCTTCTGCGGTTTCTGTGTGGATGCCTGTCCGGTTGATGCCCTTGCCATGACCAAGGTCTATGAATTCTCAAGCTATGACAAGAATGACCTCTTCCTAAACAAGAAGAGCCTGCTTTCCTTGGGTGATACCATAGCTAAGGGGGGCGGCATGACCCCTGTAGAGAGGAAATATAAGTTTCCAATGGAGAACGAGACCAATAAGACCAAGTCCAAGAAAGAGGAAGCCCTGATACTATGCTGAGCTTCCTCTTCTTCTATCTGGCAGGTGTGACGGTGATCAGTTCACTGCTGGTTATCTCCCTCAGGAATATTGTTTACTCTGTCCTCGCGCTCCTTGTTGCTTTTATACATATTGCGGGACTCTATCTTCTTCTAAATGCCGAATTTATTGCGGCGATACAGATTGTTGTATACGCGGGGGCAATACTTATTTTTTATCTCTTCGGGGTTATGTTCTTCAGTACGAACCTGAAGGCGAAGGTTATCCATCACCAGTATCCTATTGCCATTATTATTGGCCTGTTCATTTTGGGGGAATTTATCGTTGCTATATATTCATCAACATTCTCGGTGAACAGGGGGGAATATACGGTCCAAAAGATAGCTGAAGCCGGAAATACCGAAACCATAGGCATGCTCCTCTATAGTGTATATCTTTTACCCGTTGAGATAGCCTCCCTTATCCTCCTGGTTGCAATGATTGGCGCCATTATACTGGCGAAGAGGGAGTTAGTCTCATGATAGGAGGTCATTTGTGATCCCGCTTTCACATTTTTTAATTTTAAGCGCCATAATTTTTACAATCGGGATCGTAGGTGTCCTGACAAGGAGGAATGCCATTCTTATACTCCTGTCTATAGAATTGATGTTAAATGCAGTCAATATCAACCTGGTGGCCTTTTCACACTATCTGCAGTCGATAACAGGGCAGATCTTTGTCTTTTTTATAATAACTGTAGCTGCTGCCGAGGCAGCGATGGGCCTTGCAATTATTATACTCATATTCCGCGGCAAGGCATTCCTGAACGTGGATGAGATTAATTTATTGAAAGGGTAGTTCCAAAGTTGTATAATAAGGGAATAAACAATTTAAGTTAAAGGTGTACCATGGTTGAATATGCCTGGCTTGTCCCGGTATTTCCTGCAATCGGGGCGCTAATTAATGGATTATTTGGGAAAAAATATCTCAGGGATCAGAGTCATATCATAGCCGTTACGGCTGTGATGGCATCTCTTTTTATCTCGATCATTGTATTTGCCGATATTGCCTTAAATCCTATTGCCCACGAGATCAAGTTATTTGAATGGATAGTTTCCGATAACTTTAGCGCCTATGTGGGTCTTCTCATCGACCCGCTCACTGCTATTATGATCATGGTGGTAACAGGTGTGGGCCTTGTAATCCATATATATTCAATAGGCTATATGCATGGGGACGAAGGGTATTACAGGTTTTTCACATACCTGAATCTGTTTATGTTCTTCATGTTGATCCTTGTTATGGGAGGCAACTATCTCCTGATGTTTGTCGGTTGGGAGGGTGTCGGACTCTGTTCCTATCTGTTGATAGGTTTCTGGTACCAGAAGAAGTCTGCCTCAGATGCCGGTAGGAAGGCGTTTATAGTAAACAGGATAGGCGATGCCGGTTTTATACTAGGCATTTTTCTGATCTTTGGCTCGTTCGGGACACTTGATTATAGTTTTGTGTTTACAAATACCCATCTGATCAACACGAAGATAGCTACGATTATCACCCTGTGCCTCTTCGTGGGGGCCATGGGTAAGTCAGCCCAGATTCCCCTTTATGTGTGGCTTCCGGATGCCATGGAAGGACCGACCCCTGTCTCAGCACTCATACACGCTGCAACTATGGTGACAGCCGGGGTCTATATGGTTGTAAGGTCAAACATCCTATTTTCTATGGCGCCTTTCTCAATGGAGGTTGTTGCCGTTGTCGGGGCAATTACCGCCATATTTGCTGCATCTATTGGGCTGGTACAAACGGACATAAAAAAGGTATTGGCATATTCCACTGTAAGCCAATTAGGTTACATGTTCCTGGCTTGTGGTGTTGGGGCGTATGTCTCCGGTATCTTTCATCTCTTTACCCATGCCTTCTTCAAGGGACTGTTATTTCTTGGTGCAGGCTCTGTGATCCATGCCTTATCCGGGGAGCAGGACATCCGTAAGATGGGGGCGTTGGCAAGGAAGATACCTGCTACCTACAAGACCTTTCTGATCGGGACCATCGCAATTGCAGGGATACCACCTTTGGCAGGTTTCTGGAGTAAAGATGAGATCCTGACCTCTGCCTTTGCCGGGGGACACTATCTGATCTGGGCAATTGGGTTAGCAACCGCCTTAATGACCTCATTCTATATGTTTCGTCTCCTCTTTTTGACCTTTTATGGTTCATCGAGGGTGGATCATGAGGTGGAGCATCATATCCATGAGTCTCCGCATAATATGACGGTTCCCTTGATGATCCTGGCCGGTTTCTCTCTGTTAATCGGCATGGTTGTAGGTTTTCCCCCTGAATCCGGCTGGATTCATAGGTTTCTCTCCTCTGTCGTAGGCAGTGCAGGCGGAGAGGTGCATGAGGGCGCCGGTCATCATCTGTCGTTAGGCCTGGAACTCGGTCTGATGGCCCTCTCTATAGGAGTTGCCTTGTCCGGGCTGGCCCTTGCATATTCCTTTTATATTAAAAATCCGGAACTTCCAAAGAGGTTGGCAACGAGGGTCCAGGGCTTACACCAGGCCCTTTACAACAAATACTGGGTAGACGAAATATATTCTGCTGTTATCGTCCAGCCTCTGCTCCTGTTTTCTGAATTTCTTTGGACCTTCGATCAATGGGTAGTTGATGGACTGGTGAACGCCTCTGGCTGGATAACGATCCTTGAGAGCAAGATCTCTGAGATGTTTGATATCTATGTAGTCGATGGTACGGTGAACGGAGTCTCTGATACACTTGATTTTGGTGCAAGGGGTCTTCGCAGGCTCCAGACAGGCGCTATTCAGAACTATATGCTGGCAATGGGGCTTGGCATCGCCATCCTAACTGTTATCTTTATTTTTTAGAACGGGGGTTTAATGACAAACGTCTACGGCTTTCCGATCCTTTCATTAATAGCATATATTCCGCTGATTGGCTGTTTCATCCTGTTGTTCATAGATAAGGACAATCATAAGAAAATCATGTATACGGCCTTCGGGATATCGATAGTGGATATGCTGATCTCCTTCCTCCTGTTGCCGGGCTTTGAGTCTTCCAATGTAAATATGCAGTTCATAGAAAAGGCATCATGGATTCCCACCTTGGGCGTTGAATACTTCTTTGGAATCGATGGAATCAGTCTTTTATTGATCCTTATGACAACTATCCTCAGCGCCATTGCCATTCTAAGTTCCTTTACCGCCATTCATGAGAGGATCAAGGAATATTATGTTTCGATCCTTTTCCTGGAGACCGGAATGCTAGGCGTCTTTATGGCCATGGACCTTTTTCTCTTTTATATCTTTTGGGAGATCATGCTGGTTCCGATGTATTTCCTGATAGGGATCTGGGGCGGCGGGCGCCGGCTCTATTCTGCTATAAAGTTTTTTCTCTATACCCTTTTCGGATCCCTGTTTATGCTCCTTGGGATCCTGACCCTCTATTTTTTAAACAGCAACCCTGCATACGGGACAGGGGAATTCACATTCAACCTTGTTGAACTCTATAAGATGCATTTGCCTCTCTTGCCCTTTCAGTTCTGGCTCTTCATAGCCTTCTTCATCGGTTTTGCCATCAAGGTGCCGATGTTTCCCTTCCATACGTGGCTTCCTGATGCGCACACTGATGCGCCCACAGCAGGAAGTGTGCTTTTGGCCGGCATCCTCTTGAAGATGGGGACCTATGGTTTTATACGTTTCAGTCTTCCCCTCTTTCCGTTAGCAAGCATGTATTTTGTCCCGTTTATGGCCGCTCTGGCCATTATCGGCATTGTATACGGAGCCCTGGTATGCCTGGCACAGAAGGATGTAAAAAGGCTTATTGCCTATTCATCGGTCAGCCACCTCGGCTTTGTAATGCTCGGGATGTTCGCCTTGAACCCCCAGGGGATTACCGGAAGTGTCCTTCAGATGGTTAATCATGGGATCTCTACGGGGGCCCTCTTTTTGATTGTCGGTATTATCTATGAGCGGCGTCATACAAGGATGATTGCTGATTTTGGCGGGCTATCCAACCGGATGCCGATCTTTGCTGCGATCTTTGCCATTACCATGTTTTCTTCTATAGGTCTCCCCGGTCTAAATGGATTTGTCGGGGAGTTTTTGATCCTCGTAGGGGCGTTTCAGTATAACAAGATCTATGCGGCGATTGCAGTGCTTGGGATAATACTGGGGGCAGCATATATGCTCTGGCTTTATCAGAGGATGATGTTCGGCACTCTGGATAACCCGGAAAACAAGAACCTGCCTGATATGAACAGAAGAGAGATTGCATATATGATCCCATTGATTATTTTTATGTTCTGGATAGGGCTTTACCCGAAACCATTTATCAAGATAATGGAACCCGCGATAATTAATATTGTACAGAAGGTCAATCCCGGCTGGGCTCAGAAAAGCAAGACCATGACAATAGAGGAGGCCGGGATTCCAAAAGGGGATGCAATACCCCTCGTTCCTGCCTCCAGCAGCACAGAGCGCCAGAAACCTATGCCTCATGGCGGAGAATAAAAGGAGATTGCCTTGCCATCAGTTACCTTAATAGCTATCCTTCCCGAGATCATTTTGACTGCCCTGGCCTGCATCTTTCTTGTTGCCGAGCCCTTTGTACCTAAGGAGAAGAAAGAATGGATGGGTTATTTCTCCATAGGGGCCTTAATCTGCTCCGGTCTCTCCCTCTTTACACTTTGGGGGAGGAATATCACGACATTTTCAGGGATGATCACACTTGATAACTATGCCATATTCTTCAAGGGACTCTTTCTTGTCGTCTCAATGCTGGCTATATTAATCTCAGTCAGGTATATTAAGATCGAGGAGATCAATATTGGGGAATATTACGGGCTGATACTCTTTGCAACGGTGGGGATGATGTTTATGTCCTCTGCCGCTGACCTCCTTACTATTTATATCTCTCTGGAGCTGATGTCCTTCTCGTTCTATATCCTGACAGCCTTTATGAAGAGGGATATGAGATCGAGAGAGGCAGGGATTAAGTATTTCCTGACCGGGGCCTTTACCTCAGGCCTGATCCTGTATGGCATTGCCTTTTTATATGGGCTTACCGGTGCCACAGATCTAGGCTCAATCTCGGCCTATCTGAGTCAACATAATTTAAATTCCAGCCCAATGTTGTTTGTGGCCATAGTCCTCCTTGTGGCCGGCTTTGGATTCAAGATAGCAGTTGTTCCATTCCATATGTGGGCACCGGATGTCTATGAGGGCGCACCGACTACAGTTACTGCATTCCTGTCAGCAGGCTCCAAGATAGCCGCCTTTTCTGCCATGCTCCGTATTTTTATGGTAGGGCTTGGATCTTCCTATGATTCGTGGTGGCAGCTCCTCTGGTTGCTCTCTGTCCTTACAATGACCCTTGGAAATATTACTGCCCTTGTCCAGACCAATTTTAAGCGGCTAATGGCCTATTCCTCTATTGCCCATGCCGGTTATATCCTGCTGGGCTTTATTGTCGCATCAAGAATAGGCATGGCTGCGGTACTTATATATTCGGTAGCCTATGCAGTTATGACATTGGGCGCCTTTACCATGGTGATCCTCCTTTGCCGGCAAAATTCGCGGGGTGATCAGATCAGCGATTTTAAGGGTTTGGCCCGGACCCATCCTGCAGTGGCAGGGTCATTTGTTATCTTTGCCCTATCATTGGTCGGGATTCCTCCTACTGCCGGTTTTATCGGGAAGCTCTTCCTGTTTAATGCTGCTATCCAGGGGAGTTTTTATTGGCTGGCCATTATCGGGATACTCAACAGCACCGTTTCCCTCTACTACTATTTTAAGGTGGTTATGGTAATGTATGTGCAGGAACCTCAGGATGTTGCGCCTCTTTCTTTTTCACCGGGCCTGACCGTTGCCCTGGTTGTGATGTCTTTTGTGACATTATTCCTCGGTCTTTACCCTGAGCCATTAATCAGGGCAGCCGTTCAGTCTGTCCAGTTTTTTCTTTGATCAATAGCAGCTTTTCATTGGTATCGTTGTGCGGGGAGGTTTCTTGCTTTACCCCCGCCGACTCGGCATTGCAAATTCGTGAATGGTAGGGAATTTACATAGTTACTTTAGCGATGAGCCAATCATATGCGATTTTATATCTTTCTTTTTCTTTGGTCGAACAGGGAAGATTACATATAACATAGGTCCACCGAAAATTATTGCTAAAAGGATAAGATTGCCGGCAATCATAGATAATCTCCTTCCCTCTATCTTAGTGTTGTGCGGCTGATATAGCCTTTTCATCGTGTCCTGCCTTCTTTGACAGGCCTGAGAGCCAGAATATGAAGG
>CAZYNY010000097.1:0-10743 GCA_964648095.1 uncultured Nitrospirota bacterium
TGATTTTATTAAGGGAGGTTTTGAAAACTCGGCTCCAACTGTCGAAAATGAGTCTTAAGCGCGGTTGTGACGCGCTATATCTGGATATGCCACGGAGAACCAATGGGGCAGCTTTCCATATTTTCCCCATCAGCCACGCTCACCTTCCAAAAGATCGATCTTCGGGATAGTGCATTATAACCTATGACTGTCAGGACAAGGACTGCTAATACCAATTTGCCTTCATTCGGCTACCTGGAAAAAACAGGTTGAGGTCAAGGTTAAGGTTCAGGAACTTCTTAGCCTCAACCTCAACCTCAACCTCAGCCTTCTTCGTGCCTCCTCGCCGCCTTGGTATCCTGTTGAATGCGACTTGGTATAAGATCCTAATTGAGAAAAAATGATGTTGCTCATTTCATTGACTTTCTACTGAAGAGATTAGTCTAATTTCCTTTAAACCAGATTACATAGACCATATTATCCGGTCATGGCAAGTATTGCAAGAGTTACAGCGCCTTGCTATTTCCACCATATATTCCAGAGGGAAACCACCTTCCTGCGCCCTGGCCCGCTAAGAGGTACTTTGGGTGCGGCATTATCGCACTGCATGACCATGGCCAATGTGATCCCTGGAAGCCCGGCCTTCCCCTTGGTAATATTTTCCTTGGCGTATTTGAGGTGATGGAGGAGGTTATCGGGCTATAAGGTGCCAGGTCTTGGCATGTGAATTTAGGTATGAGATCTAGGGGGTTTTTCTCACATCGAGCGCCCTCCTGCTGAATGGCCTTGCTCATATCAACTCAAAAATAGGAATAAATCTTATTTTTGTCTTATCTATCATCTCTTCATCTTTAAGGCTTATATTCACGACCCATGCCTCTTTAGGCCGATATCTTGTAATAAACCCTCTGAGCGAACGTGCTATGGATTTATCCCTCATTTCCTTGCATTTAACCTCGACAGGTATGACTTCACGGCCTTTGTTTATAACGAAATCAACCTCTGCCCTGTCCTTTGTCCTCCAGAAATGGAGTGTGCTTCCGTCATCTTTTATCTTTTCGAGCAATAATCTGTATACAAGGCATTGAAAGAGAAACCCCATTTCCGGGAGTAGCGTATGTCTGCCGAACTGACCGATACTGAAATTCCTCATCCCCAGATCATTAAAATATATCACCGGAGACTTGCTTATCTCTTTTCTGATGTTTCTGTAATAGGGTGTAAGCCTTTTTACTACAAATGTCTTTTCTGCATAGGAAAGATAGTTCTTTACGGTCTGAACAGAAATCCCGAGCGTTGAAGAAAGCTCATTGAGGTTGATGATGTTGCCGATCTGGCCTGCCAGAAGTCTTAGCAGATTGCCAAAGGCATCAATCCGTTCCACCCTTAAAAGGTATGCGATGTCCTTTTCTATGTAGCTACGGTAAATCTCGTCCATGGTCTTGAGTTTTTCAGAAAGGGCCTCCTCAATGATTACTCTCGGATATCCTCCAAAGTTGAGGTATTCCATGAGGAGTCCCATGACTTCGGCCTTCTTAATCCGAAAATATTCATCAAGCCTGTCTTCATATTTATACCCTGTCTTGTAATTGATAAACTCCTTAAGCGAAACGGTCTGAAGTTCAAACATCCTCTTTCTGCCTGCAAGGGATTCATGTACCTTTTCCTTTAATTCAATGCTGCCTGAGCCGGAAACTATAAACTTATACTGCGTCTGCATGTCGTAGAGACCCTTGAGGAAGATACCTGCGTTTTCTTTTCTCTGGATTTCGTCAATGAATACACTCCCTTTTTTCTTACCGAATTCCAGCCTTATCCTGTCCAGAAGTGCAGCCTGTGTATTGAAATAGGGTGTATCGCTTTCAAAGTCAAGGCTAAGGAAAAGGGTCATTTCATCCTTTTTTTTAAGGTAATCCTGAAGTTGAAGCATCAGGGTTGTCTTGCCTGCCTGACGCGGCCCCACGATCAGAGATATTTCTTTTTTGGGCAGGTGAGATACTAACTCACTGAACATATATCTCTTTATAGGCATAACCCATTTTAAATACGAGAATAAGAAAAGTCAATATAATAAATTATCGGGTTGTAAGTAAGGTTTTTAGAAGGTCAATGTCTATTCTTTTGAAAACCAGATTGACCGGATTTTGACCATACTGATATATTCAGGTCTAATATTAACTGGAACAGGTATAAGATGGCTACTTTAACTGTAGATATCACCTCCTTGGCTTATGGTGGCAAGGGCATTGGAAGGATAGATGGCAGGGTGGTATTTGTCCCTTATACTGCCCCGGGTGACAGGGTTAAGATTGATATTATTTCGGAGAAGAAGGGGTTCCTTGAGGGGAGACTACTGGAAATACTCCACTCGTCTCCTCTTAGGCAGGATCCTCCCTGCTCCCTCTTCGGGAGGTGCGGGGGATGTCATTGGGAGCATATCCAATATCCGGCCCAGGTCGATTGGAAGGATAGGATATTCCGAGAAACAATGGAAAGGATTGGCGGGATCAGGGATCTGCCTATGGAACCTCCGATACCTGCCGCAGAACCATTTAGATACCGTGTAAAGGCCCAGTTTCACGTGGAGGATCAGGTATGGGGTTTTTTTGAGGCAGGCTCCCACAGAGTTATTGAGATTGGGGAATGTTATCTGCTCGATCCGTTTTTAAACAAGACATTTATATCCCTTAAAAATTACATAGAGGAGAATCAAAGCGGCCTGCCTATCCATACTGTTGAGATCGGTAAAAGCGACTTGGATGGAAAGGCGGTGGCCTTAATCCACCTTAAAGAAAAAAAGGACCTCAAGCCGGATGAGATCTTAGAAGCTATAAAGGAATTAAAGGGGATAGAATTCCGGATAACATTGCCGGGGAGAAGGGTCGGGAAGATCATATCAAGTGCGGGTGACATATCTCTTGCCTACACATTAAGAGGCCTGATCCTGAAGGTTCACATCTCAACATTTTTTCAGGTAAATATATTCCAGAATCTGCACCTTATAGATACAGTACTGGAATATACAGATATGGACATTAAAGATTATATACTCGATCTCTATTGCGGCGCCGGGAACCTGACCCTTCCCTTGGCAGGGAGATGCAAAAAGGCTACAGGTGTTGACAAGGATCCATCGGCCATAAGTGATGCGATATCAAACGCTAAAGTCAACTCTATCAAGAACATCAATTTTATCTGCAGTGATGCATCAAGGGGCCTTAAGTCCATAAGCAAGCCCTTACCGGATATAGTTGTCTTAGATCCGCCAAGGGAAGGCGGGCTTGATGTTATCAGGGGAATTGCCGGTCTTAAGCCAAAAAGGGTGGTCTATGTATCGTGTAACCCTTCGACCCTTGCCAGGGACCTTGCTGTTTTAATCAAAGAAGGATATGTTGTTAACAGGGCCAGGGTTATAGATATGTTTCCACAGACCTACCATATAGAGGGCGTGGTGGAGCTGTCGTATAAGTGATTTACTAGACTCACCTATCCTTATTAATATATCTGTATTTTATAACCCTTGCCTTTTCCATCGTAACAAGTCCTTCGTGAACTGTTTCATCAATAAAGGGTATTATTTTGTTCAGATTTTCTTCTGTATCGACAAGTTCAATAATGATCGGAAGATCCTCGGAGAGGCGTAATAGCTTTGCCGTATGGATCCTGCTGCTGGCGCCGTAACCCATTAATCCCCGGATAACTGTGGCCCCGGCAAGGTTCAATTCCCTTGCTTTCAGTACTATCTGTTCATAGAGGGCCTTTCCCTTATAGCTGTCCGTCTCCCCGATGAAGACCCTCAACAGTAGTCCTTCTTCTGGTAATTTCATGGTTATTCCTCCTACCTAAAAAGACCGATTAAATATCTGGATGCAGCATAACCGATGAAGACTAAGGCTATTCCCAATAGATTGCTTATCAGGACATTTGATAATGCAAGCCTGATCTCGCCATCCCGGAGGAGGTTGAAGTTCTCTAAATTATAGCTTGAAAATGTTGTAAAACCGCCCAGTATACCGATAAATGTAAATATCCTTATATTGGGTGAAACGGCTGCCCTTTCAAATCCCTCCCAGAGAAATCCGGCTATAAATGAACCGATGAGATTTACACCCAGTGTTCCCCAGGGAAAGACAGAGTCGGATGCTCTATATATAAGCCCAGAGATCCCGTATCTTAGCATGGTGCCGATTGCCCCTCCAAGGCCGATGAATAAAAGCTTAAACGTAGATCCTCCTGAACATTTAATCCATAAAGGATTACAACTGCCTGAGTCGGCTAAAAATAACATTCTACTTTTTAAGAGATTTTTTTGCAAGGATCTTGAGGAGCAATGCCTTGACTTTAGATGGCCTATCTTATAGAATTCCTTTTAACTAAAGGCATTTCTAATATATTAGTATGGTTATTCAATCCTTAATCTTTAGTTCAGCTAGGAGATAAATCAATATTTATGGATCAAAGGGAGTAGCCTGATGGCTAAAGACAAGGTCTTTAAGGCTGTGATACCTGCCGCCGGTCTTGGAACAAGATTCCTTCCTGTGACCAAGGCATCACCAAAGGAGATGCTTCCTCTGGTCGATAAGCCATTAATCCAGTATGTTGTAGAGGAGGCAGTCGCCTCGGGAATAAAAGAGGTTATCATAGTGACTGGCCGCGGGAAAAGGGCCATAGAGGATCACTTTGATATATCCTTTGAGCTTGAGGAGAACCTAAGAGAAAACGGAAAAAAATCTATCCTGAAAGAGATCAGAAAGATTTCTATGCTGGCAGATTTCTGCTACGTACGCCAAAGCAAGGCAAAGGGGCTGGGCCACGCCATACTTACAGCGAAGAATCTTGTCGGTGATGAACCATTTGCAGTGCTTCTTGGGGACGACATCGTAGATGCCGAGGTCCCTGCCTTAAGGCAGATGATCAGGATATATGAAAAGTATAATGCCCCGGTTTTGGCAATTGCGAAGGTTAGAAAAGACGAGGTAAAGAATTATGGTATAATCAAGGGGAAAAAAATCGATCGTCGGCTCTTTTCTGTAGAAGATCTGGTTGAGAAGCCTGATCCGGATGATGCCCCTTCAGACCTGGCGGTAATCGGGCGGTACATCCTGGTCCCTGAGGTATTTGGGATGCTTGAGATGGTAAAGCCCGGAAAGAATGGGGAGATACAGCTTACAGATGGTCTTAGGATCCTTGCAAAGAGGGGCCCGATCTACGGATATCTTGTTGAGGGTAAGAGGTACGACGCAGGTGACAAGCTTGGTTTCTTAAAGGCTACTGTTGAATTCGCTTTAAAGAACCCGGACCTTGGAAAAGAATTTCGCAGTTATCTTAGCAGCCTCGTTCTTTAAGTCCTGGCCGGTATGACTTTAAGAGGGTGGCGCAGCATTCAGTGACAGTAGATTCGCATATGGCCGGGGCGATATGAGGGGGAGGCTCCATAGGCTTTGTCGGTAGAGGGGATGACAAAAGCCCATATAAGTGGATGTTTATCCAGCGAGCAAAGCGAGCTTTGAGGGGGAGGCTCCATCCGGCTTTGCCGGTGGAGGGGGCGACGCAAGCCCCTATAATAGATTAAAGAAGAAATGGGAGGTATTTTAATATGGCTGGATCTATAGAGCAGGAATCACAGAAGATAGATATTCCTGACACATTGCCCCTCCTTCCTGTGAGGGATATAGTTGTATACCCATATATGGTCCTTCCGCTGTTTGTAGGAAGGGATATATCGATAAAGGCTATTGATACCGCACTTTCAGGCAACAGGATGATACTCCTTGCAGCTCAGAAGTCGCTGGATGTGGAAATCCCGCAGCCTGAGGAGGTATATTCTGTCGGTACCGTCGGGATGATAATGAGGATGTTAAAGCTCCCGGATGGAAGGGTTAAGATACTTGTCCAGGGCCTGGTTAAGGCCAGGATCCTTGAATATACCCAGCTTGAGCCATACTACCAGGTACGGATAGAGAAGATATCAGAGATGAAGCTGACGGAGATAACGCTGGAGCTTGAGGCCCTGGTGAGAAACGTAAAAGAACAGGTTGAAAAGATGATTACCCAGGGAAAGGCGATACCGCCTGAGGCTATGATGGTTATAGAGAACATGGAAGACCCCGGCAGGCTTTCGGATATGATCGTCTCAAACCTTGGAATAAAGGTAGAGGCTGCCCAGCAGGTACTTGAGATCGCAGATCCTGTTATAAGGCTGAAGAAGGTAAACGAGGTCCTTGAGAAAGAGTTAGACCTCCTGGGTATGCAGCAGAAGATCCAGGCCGAAGTTAAGGGTGAATTGGATAAGACCCAAAGGGAATATTACTTAAGAGAACAACTAAAGGCGATCCAGAAGGAACTTGGGGAAGTGGATGAACGAACAGAGGAGGTTAACGAATTTAGAAAGAGGATTGCCGAGGCAAAGATGTCGGAAAAGGTCTTTAAGGAGGCAGAAAAACAGTTAAAAAGACTTGAGAAGATGCACCCTGATTCTGCGGAGGCGACAACAGTCAGGACATACCTTGAGTGGATGGTTGAGATCCCCTGGTCCAAGAAGACAAAGGATAACCTGGATATCAAGGCGGCGACAAAGGTATTAAATGAGGACCACTATGACCTTGAGAAGGTTAAAGAGAGGATACTGGAGTACCTTGCCGTGAGGAAGATGAAGGAAAAGAGGAAGACAGGGGAGAAGATGAAGGGGCCTATTCTCTGCTTTACAGGTCCTCCGGGCGTGGGCAAGACATCACTGGGAAAATCTATTGCAAGGGCGCTGGGAAGGGAGTTTATCAGGATGTCCCTGGGCGGTATGAGGGATGAGGCGGAAATCAGGGGTCACCGCAGGACATATGTAGGCGCATTGCCCGGCAGGATAATCCAGGGGATAAAACAGGCCGGGTCAAATAACCCTGTATTTATGCTTGATGAGGTGGATAAGGTAGGGGTTGATTTCCGTGGAGATCCTGCTGCTGCACTCCTTGAGGTACTTGATCCTGAGCAAAATCACTCCTTTAGCGATCATTTTCTTGCTGTTCCATTTGATCTGTCGGACGTGATGTTCATCACAACAGCGAATCTGATAGATCCGATACTATACGCGCTTAGAGACAGGATGGAGATTATTGAGATACCAGGCTATACCGAGGAAGAAAAGGCTGGAATTGCCAAGAATTTTCTTATCCCAAAGCAACTAGCCGAACATGGGATTACGGAAAAGCATATACATATCTCTGATGAGGCGTTGCATGCAATTATAAGACAGCATACCAGAGAGGCTGGGGTGAGAAACCTGGAGAGGGAGATAGCGAATGTAATGCGAAAGGTTGCGAAAAAGATCGCCGAAGGGATGGAGAAAAGATATCTTATTACCCCGAATGGCCTGAACAAATATCTTGGTGTACCAAAGTTTTTGCAAGAGGCAGAGCATGAGAAGGATGAGATAGGTGTATCTACCGGGCTTGCCTGGACTGAGGCAGGAGGAGATATTATCTATATTGAGGCTACCGCAATGAAGGGGAAGGGGAATTTAACCCTAACCGGACATTTAGGGGATATAATGAAGGAATCAGCGCAGGCAGCGCTAAGCTATATAAGGTCAAAGGAGAGGGAACTGAAGATTTCTTCCGACCTTATTGCCAAGAATGATATTCATATCCATGTTCCGGCAGGGGCGATCCCAAAGGATGGGCCTTCGGCAGGGATTACTATGGCTACGGCCCTGGCATCCCTCTTCACTAATACCCCAATAAAGAAGGATGTTGCTATGACGGGCGAGATTACCCTTAGAGGAAGGGTCCTTCCTATCGGTGGATTAAAGGAGAAGATACTTGCCGCCAAGAGGGCGGGACTGACTACAGTAATATTGCCCAAAAGGAACGAGAAAGACATTGAGGAGATCCCGAAGCATCTCCTAAAGGGGATTACTCTAAGATTTGCTGAGACTATGGACGATGTCCTTAAGATCGCCCTCAGATACAATTCTAAAAAGGGTCATGGCGGGAAGCCCAATAAAAAGAAAGGGTCAAAGGCGTTAGCCGGGGCATCCCCCGGATAGAGGCACCTTGTGGATGGACCTTTATCAGATCGGAGAATTCGGCCTAATAGACCGGATCAGAAAACGGTTTCCTCCCTCCAAAAGATCTCTCCTTGTCGGTATAGGAGACGATTCTGCCGTATTAAGACCGAAGAAGGATATGGACATCCTCCTCACCACCGACCTTTTGGTGGAGGATATCCATTTTGATCTCAAATATACCACCTTCCGGCAACTGGGTTATAAGGCCCTTGCGGTAAATATATCTGATATTGCAGCCATGGGAGGTATCCCAAGGTATCTGGTTGTATCGCTCGCCATTCCTGGTGGACTCAATATAAAAGATATCGATGCCATTTATAAAGGCATCGATATCCTGGCGAAGAGGTTTGGGATAAACCTGGCAGGAGGTGATACCTCTGCCTCCAAAAAAGGGATATTTATCTCCATTACACTTCTTGGTGATGTAGAACCCGGGATTGCTATAGCAAGGTCCGGGGCAAGGGTTGGTGATAGTATCATAGTGACCGGGAGCCTTGGTGACTCCTCAGCAGGTCTTGAGATCCTGAAAAAGGGAGAAGAGACGGAGAAGGGATATAACTACCTGAAAAAAAGACACCTCATGCCGACCCCCAGGGTAGATGAAGGTAAGTTTCTTGCGACAAATAAACTTGCTACTTCTATGATAGATATCTCTGACGGTCTTTTGTCAGACCTTTCTCACATCTTAGAGGAGAGTGGGGCCGGCGCTCAACTTTTTTTGGATAAGATTCCGATTTCTCCCCAGCTTAAAAGTTATTGTGCAAAAAAAGAAATCTCTCCTTTAATGTATGCATTTTCAGGCGGTGAGGACTATGAACTCCTTTTTACTGCATCGAAAATATCAACCCAAGAAGTTGTCAACAGTTCTCTTTTGACAAAGACTGGTGTTTCTGTTATTGGCAGGATAACAAAGGATAAGGGGATAAGATGGGCAGGGGATTATGTTGTTGACAAGGAGATCCCGAAAGGGGGATATAATCACTTTACCCATAATAAGGATCTGTAAGTATCTTAATAAATTGGGTAGGAGTTACTATGCGGATCCCCTCATGCTCCTTTAGTATCAGCAGATCCTTCTTGTCTCCTGTTACTATATAGGCTGCCTTTCCTTGAATGGCCGCTTCAATAAACTTGTTATCCTCGGTGTCCCTCGAGATCTTTACGCGATTCTTTGGTTCTACTAAAATGGTTTGTGTATACAGGATCGCACCAATATCAATAATTCTATCTCCAATCTGATACCTTTCTTTGATCTTAGGGCGATTAAATACCTCCAGTATCTCCGTATTGATTTCTGCCGATGTAACCAGCTCAAACATGCCTGATCTGAAGGCCGTTAAGATCTGCCCTGGCAAACCTTCTTGATGGATGACACCGCTTACGAATACATTCGTGTCAACCACTGCCCGAATCTTACCTGGCACGTCTTACTTCTCTTAAGGTTTTAGATATGTCCTTCTCTAGTTTTTTGTGATCTACATTTCTATTTTCCTGTCTGATTGCATCGATAGATTTCCATGTATCATAATCCTTGAGGGCCCTTCTGGCCAATAAGGCCTAAAGGCAGATCTGGTTAATAGATCGTCCAGTTTCAAAGGCCTCCTTGGCGAGCTCTTGATGAATATTTTCCGGTACCCTTAACAGAAGTTTTCCCGAAAATCGTCTCATATAATTATCCTCCCTGCATCTAATATGCTATCATGATATCATGATAGTTAAGATAAATCAAGTCCTTTGTACATCAAAACCTGCCCTAATGGCTTTTCGCAGAATTAGCACCAAACGATATTTTGGGCCTAACAGATGAATTTTTATTTTTGTTTCCCACCAGTTATATTCTGAAGCCATTTTAAGCTTTCTTGGGCAGATTTCACGGCATCAGAATGATCGGAATATTGATTTAGAATTGTTTCGAATGCTTGACGGCCTGCCTTAAAATCTTTAATCATGTAATAAGACCAACCCGATAGGCACATTCAATCACTTACAACCGCGTACTTTTTAAAATTACCTTGGTTATCCAGCCATATGAGCAACCATTCGCTATCTATTGGAAACAATGAATTTCGTTGTGGTCCCATAAAATAGATAAGATCTCTTTTTGTCTCCTGGAAATAAGCCGTATCTAAGCTTTTTCCTAAAAGGCCCTCGATCTCAGCTCTCGACTTACCCGGTAATATCTCTTTTACCGCACTTTTTAGCATCATTTGTCGTTTTGTAATATTTCCACTATCGGACTGGGCCGCCTCATCACTCTGCCATACTACCGGATCAAAAGCGAGTAGATGTGAGCCAGTTGGTAAGGCACTTTCTGTAATCCTCCCGACCATTACAACAATGAATGATGCAACAACAGCAATAATTGGCAATATAATCTTGAATTTACAACCGGAGGAAACAGCTCTATGCTTTATCTTTGCTATTATAAATTCACAGCCTCCCCAAAATCCCATAAGAAACAAAACAATGAACCAAATACTAATAGATAAAATATAGATGAAGAACCAGACTGTCCCGCCAACCGCAGGAAACCAGTGTGGGATCAACGGAGGCAATAAATATAACACGAGTACTATGCAAATACCTTTTCTAAATCTTGTCCAGAGTATGTCGTTTGATTCCATTGTCATCAATTAAGCGGCCTAAGTCTGACTCATTTTCAACAGTTAAATTTTAAAAAGTTTTATTTTACAACATGTTACAAG
>CAZYNY010000098.1:0-10688 GCA_964648095.1 uncultured Nitrospirota bacterium
CACGGTTTACCCTCCGTTTAAGATTCAGCTATATCGTAGCATAAGTTCTGTTAGAAACGAACTTGGCCTCTCTGCTATGAGGCATAACTTAGGTTGAACCCCTTATACCAATTCGCCTTCATTCGGCTACCTGCGTTGGCTTCGTCGTCGGCTCCTCAACGTACAAACAGTACGCCTGCGTCGCCTCCTCCTCGCCGCCTTGGTATCCTGTTGAATGCGAATTGGTATTAAGCCTTCAGATTAATATTATACTCCCTTATCTTATTATAGAGAGTTGCCCTGCTGATACCAAGGAGCCGTGCTGCTTCTTTATGATTCATTTTGGTTCTTATAAGGGCCTCTAAGATCCTTTCCTTCCCGATCTCTCTACTAATCTCTCTGATAGACTCCTTAAGGGTCGCCTCCTCATTTATAAATCTCTGCTTCTTTCGGGAGACCAGATCGATCTTCAGCTCTTGACCGGAACTTAAAACCATCGCCCTCTCTATGGTATTCTCCAACTCCCTCACATTTCCATTCCATGGGTAATCCATTAAAAGCTTTAAGGTCTCCTGTGAGACGAATCTCTCTACCTCACCCTCCTTTTGATACTTTCTTATGAAATGATCTACCAGAAGGGGGATATCCTCCCTTCTTTCCCGAAGGGGCGGTATATATAAGGGCACCACACTGAGGCGATAATAGAGGTCTTCTCTAAATCTACCCTGCCTGATAGCGGTATGAAGATTCCTATTGGAAGCAGCTATGATCCTCAGATTCACCTCTACAATCTTATTGCTTCCAACAGGTTTAATCTCTCCCTCTTGTAAAACCCTCATAAGTTTACTCTGAAATAGAAGGCTGGTGCCGGCGATTTCATCTAAAAAGATCGTTCCGCCATTCCCCTCCTCAAAGAGACCCTTCTTTGTAGTAATGGCATCTGTAAAGGCGCCCCTGACATGACCGAATAGTTCAGACTCAAGTATGGTCTCGGGGAGGCTTCCACAATCTATCGGTATAAATGGGGCATCTTTTCGATGGCTGATATTGTGGATCGCCCTTGCCACAAGCTCCTTCCCGACGCCGGATTCTCCATATATCAGAACGGTTGCATCAGATTCGGCCACCTTCCTTATCACCGAGAAGAGCCCTCTCATATTTTCGTGTCTGCCTATTATCTTTATATCTCCAAAGAGACCCCCATTATCCTCATCTAACGGAAGACCCTCTTTTCCCCGATTAAGGCCTTCGGGGACATGTTTAATGAGGGTCTGATATTCTAATGCCTTTCTTACTATGCCAATTATCTCATTATTATCAAAGGGTTTCGTAATATAGTCATAAGCGCCGTTTCTCATTGCCTCTACCGCTGATTCTATCGCACCATAACCGGTAATAATAATGAAGGGGATAGAGGGAGATATCTCTTTACTCCTCCTTAAAAGGGCAAGACCATCCATCTTAGACATCCTGAGATCACTTAGCACAAGATCGACTCCTCCCTCCAGGGATCTCAATGCCTCCTCTCCGTTGAAGGCGGTCACCACCCTATAGCCCTCCTCCTCCAGGATCGTAGAGAGGAGGAGGAGCATATTTTTCTCGTCATCTACAACCAGTATCCCATTTCCCATCTTTCCCATGGATGCCTCCCCAAACTCTCTATTTTATTGCACCCTCATGATCTATCAAAGGAAGCCATATCAGGCACCTTGCTCCTCCCTCTAAGCGATTCTCTATCTCTATCCTCCCCTTGTGGGCCTCTACTATCCTCTTGCTGATAGAAAGTCCTATCCCGGTCCCGTCCTCCTTTGTCGTTAAATAGGGTGTAAACACCTTATCCAGATAATCCTCCGGTATGCCTTTTCCTGTGTCGGATACGGCTATCTTTATATATGAGCCATCCAGGGAGGCCTGTGTGATCAAATCTCCACCTTGAGGCATGGCATCAACAGCATTCATGTAGATATTTAAAAGCACCCCCTTCATCCGGGGGATATCCAGATATAATCGGGGCAGGTTGTCCTGTATCTCCTTCTTCACAGATATCAACTTCTTATGATGCAATAATAAGACAAATTCAAGGGATTCATTGATGAGGTCTTCCGGGTTTACAAAGGAATATTGAAATGATGAAGACCGGGAAAAGGCCAAGAGATCCTTCATAACATTCTTGCACCTCTTCGCCTCTTCTAATATTATCCTGACGAACTTATAATTGGGATGGCCCTCATCCATCTTGGCGAGGATCTGCTGGGCAAAACCCGAGATTATCCCGATAGGGTTGTTTATCTCGTGTGTCAGATCTGTTGTCAATTCACCGATGGTCACAAACCTCGCTGTATTGATCAGTTCCTGTTCGATATCCTTCCTCTTTGAAACGTCCCTGAAATGGATCTGGATAGATTCTACCTCATCCCCTTTTGTTACGCCACGCATATCAAGCTCCATACTGATCAATCTCTTATCCCTTGTCAATACCTCGATCTCGATAGTAGGGACCTTCTCCCCCTTTTTTAAAGTGCGTTGAAAGACCTCATCAAAGAAATCGCAATACTTATCGGGGATCATAATAGAGATATTTGATCCTACTATCTCCTCTCTGGGATAGCCGATGACCTCCTCCTCCCTTCTATTTACGGCGATTATCTTCCACTCCGGGTTAACCCGGATCATAGCATCTTCAGCATGATCCCATAGGGAAATATGAAGCTCCTCTGATTCCTTCAACTCCTTCCTACTCTTCTTCAATCTCTGTATCATTATATTAAAGGAATTAGCTAACAGACCGATCTCATCCCTCCTCCTGACAGGCACTTCTATATCTTTATCAAACCGCTCATCGCCTAAGGCCACAACAGACCTGGTCAGTTGATTAAGGGGTCTTATCATTTGTCTTGAGATGAGGAACCCGACTATCGCCCCGGAGGCGCCCAAAATAAAGGAGGCTATAAACAGATCTCTCCTTAATCTCCTTCTCTGTTCCTCCATATACCTCTTTGTAATGCCGATCCCGGTGATCCCTAACCTCTCATCACCCTTCTCTATTAAAGAGCTAATCTCATAAAGAGGTTCCTCCTTTGATCTGATTTCCTTTATTAGGATACCTTTGCTCAGGAGGGGATCGGGACTGCCACTGACAGTATCAGTGTCTTTAATAGGCTCCCCCAGTTTGACGGAAAGAGGATCTGAGTGGACCAGAATTTTCCCTGAATTATCCAGGATCATGGCGTATAATGCGATATTTTCAGTCCCCTGCCTAACCCTTGTAATATCCCTTAGAAGCTTATAGAGTTCCCATATATCATCATGGAGGATATGATCCACAGCCAGCAATGATACCCTCTCTGCCAGCCCGGCTCCTCTCTTCTTTAATTCCTCATCCAGGACCTTTCTGTCCTGCTCTATAACAAATAGGCCTAAAAGGAGGGGAAGAATGAAGAGCAGCAGGCCAACACCGGCAGAGATCCTCTTTGCAAGGCCCCAATCCTGGAAGGGTTTTAAGATCAGCCTGATCATGTCCTATTCCTTCTTTTTTCTCCCTGGCTCTGTTCTTCTTTCTACAAACTTAAACATCTCCCTTGTAGCATTATAAAAGCTATCCTTGGCAGCGACAAACCTCTTTATACCCATCTTATTTAGGATCTCCATCCCTCTTTGATCCCTCTCCATATCCAGAAATACCCTCCTTAACCTCTCCTTTAACCCAGGTTCTATACCCCTTCTCACCACGACAGGTGTCGTCCCGATCAATTCATGCCTTTCAATTATCTTCAGCCTGGATATAGACTCCGGATTTTTAGAGTTTAGAAAATCCCAGATGTAACTATCCACACTGGCCCCATCTACCAGACCGACTGATACCGCCTCAATCGATGAGTTATGACTGTAGGTATATATATACTTTTTGAAAAATGTCTCAGGCGTTTCACCTATTCGGGCAAGGAGATAGGTAGGGAGCAGCTTCCCTGATGTAGAAAGTGGATCTGTAAAGGCAAATCGTTTCCCCTTAAGGTCTAAAAAAGATCTGATTGGACTATCCTTCCGGACGACCAGATAGGAGAAGTAGTTTGTAGATTCACCAGATACCACAGGTGCGACCAGGAGCTCTATACCAGATTTATCACGGCCTAATATATAGGTGACACCCCCTATAAATGCAACATCTACCTCCCCTTTTTGTAGTAAGTCATTGATCTCCTGGTATGATCTCCTCTGCACTAGCTCCGTAAATCTATCTGTCCTATCGCCTATGTAACTGACCATCCCCTTGATTGGCTCAAGATGGCCCTCCGGCAAGACAGGGGTAATGGCGATCCTTAAAGGCCCTTCGGCCTCCATAGATTCAAAAGGGATGATCAGCAATATCAGAAGGATCAGGAGGATCGATGCGGTCTTAAATCTTTTTGTTCCTCGCAATACCACTTCACTATACTTTAAAAATGTACCATAAGTTTAAGTGTAATAATACAACGTTACGAGATTAGAGTCAAACAGCGGCATGACCTGGCACAGTAGCTCTGAAAATAGCAACCTCAAAACTCATACCTTACGTAAGTATATATATTGTCATCCTTATCAAATTGTCCAAAAAATGTAGCAGCATGCTTCCCATCAAAGATATTAAGACCTCCGGTTACTGACATCGCATCATTTATGTTATATCTGACCTCAGGAATAAGATAATAGTCATCATCGGTCGGGCTATAGAAGACAAAGAGAGAGAACCTCAATGTCTGATAGTAGTAAAGTTGGGTAAGCCTTAATGTTATCAGCTCTCTTATCCGGTCTTGACCAGGAAATCCGGTGGGAAGGGATTGGATAAATTCCCCATGGTGGTGCATATATTCAAGATAATATTGAAGGCCCATAGTAAAGTCCTCCCAGATCTGTCTTGAGTATCCGACGAGGAATTTTGTCTGGGGGTTTGGGCGAGTTGGATCTGTCCCACCCCTGTCATCGAGTGAGTCGTAATATCCTGCCTCTAGGCTAATGATACCATCAAGCCCGCTCCACTGGACACTTGCCCCATATACACCAAGTCGTGGAAAGAAGGAGGTAACAATTGTTGGGTTAGTGACAGAGTCTGCCTTCATAGAAGGGGTATGATAAAAACCTTTGTAGGCATAAAGGGCCAGATCAAGCCCAAGGAGATTTTTATAAGCCCTAAATGCTATCTCGGTATCCTCTATATCAGGTTTCGGTTCTATCGTCTCCCTGTTTGCTGTTGATGCAAATGGATCAAATAGAGTAAATCTCTCCTTCGTGGGGAGCGTGTCTGGCTCAAAAAACGGGATGGCAACGAGCTCAACAGAAAGGAGATCCAGATGGACATCAAGCCTTGCCCCGTCTGACCCCTTTTTGAGATACTCTATGGGTCTTCCTGCAAATAACGCCTCAAAATCCTTCGGGAAGATGTCGTTTATAAATATCAGATCTCCGATGCCCCAGGTGATGATCTGCCTGCCGATCCTTAAATCTATCTGGGAAGTCCTCAAGTCAAGGAACCCTTCCCTGAGATCTGTTTGGCTGGTCCCCTCTATAGAGTCATGAAATATATCGGCCCTGATAAAAAATGACATCTCCTTTACTGATTCGTTAAATCTTAACTGTATCCTCTCATCCCCAATTAGTAAATCCCCTCCGGATATCTTTGCCGAATAATCCCCCTGGGCAAATCCATGTATCGAGGGTTGGGCCCAGGCAGGAGAGAGGGATAGTAGAAGGAAGTAAACCAAGGAAAAGGCTAGGATTGTGGCCTTCATCTGATCCATTTTTCAGGCGGTTTCCGGAGATATCGTTCAGTGAATATCTCATCCTGCAGGCCAATATTATATTCCACCTCCAGGAAGACCACCTCTGTACTTTGACCTGTCTGGAGATTTTTCATGGTGCGTTTAGTAATCGTGGGTATATCTCCTGCCACCTTTAGCTCTTCCGATGTAAAGATTTTATATATTGATCCCCTCTTGTCGTAATATTCTTCTTTTATGGGTAGGAGGCTCTTTTTGTCTATCCATGAGGTCTTAAAACTATAATTGACTGACCTTGGATCCCTGGGTATGGACTTAATGACATATGTCTCCGACCCTCCTAGCTGCTCCTCCTTTATCATCTCGAATGAATCCTCTTCAAGATCCCGGCCTGAAATATCTTCGTAAGAGAAGTCTGATCCGACAAAGGATGAGTTTCTGTCGGCAGCAGCAATCCTCTTGACAAGGTTAAGTGCTGGGATAAAGAGCCAGCGGTCATCATCCCTTTTGGGATATTTATAGACCATGAAGGTTGTATCTCTTACATCTGCCGGCTGGTAAAAATAGATATAGTACCTCTGATCTCCTCCCTCCTGAAGGTTCTTCCTTAGCATCGTCATCTCCCTGATCCTCTCCTTGCCATCCCTGCTTACAAGCCTCATATTGATGCGGACCCTCATATCCTTGCCTGGATAGAAGAATGCAGTCTGGGATCTCTTCATAATCTCATCAGGCGAAGGATTGTTTGAAGCAAAGGCGGAAAAAACAGGGATTAAGGTCAGTAGAATAGAAAACAGAAGCACAGCGAGCGGAGTCGAGCGTAGGGAGGGGGAGGCTCCATCCGGCCTTGCCGGTGGAGGGGGACGGTCGCTCCCCTGCAACGATAAAGAATCTATATTTTTTAGTCTCATCCCTTCTCCTTTATCTTAAACAGGGTTTTTCTCCATAGATATATGAGTGGAGGCAGAAAAAGGAGCGTCGTCATAGCGCTTATGATCATTATTGCTGCCATGAATAGACCAACAGTAATGTAAGGCGTCAGGCTTGAGAATATCATGACAGAAAAACCTAGCGCAAAGAGGAGCCCATTCTTTACGATCCCCTTTCCAGGCCTTTCTACTGCCCAGATCAATGCGCCTTCAAGGTCACCTGTCTCTTTAAATCTCTGCTGAAACCTCCTTATCAGGTGGATGGCAAAATCGATGCCTAGACCCAGAGAGAGCGTAGACAGGACAGAGATAGGCATATCAAAGTCTTTCCCTGTCCACCCTACAGAGCCGTATATTACAATGATTGTAAAGATAAGGGGAATAAAAGCTATAAGGCCCCATCTGATAGAGTAGAAATCGAGGGCAAGCAGGGCCAAGACAAGCAGAAGCGATGCTATAAACCCGCTTATCATCCCATAGAGGACCTCATCATTCCAGACCTTGTTGAAGTATGCGATCCCTGCCGGCATGACCTTAAAACCGAGATCGCTGTTTCTCTTTTCAAAGTCTTTGATCTTTTCTATCACCAGATTCATTTCGGAGGCGTCCCACGATTTTAACATTACAATGATATTTGCCTTCTCAAAGGGGTAGTCGACCAGGTTATCAAGCTCCCTAGGCCTTGATGACATCCCCATTAGAAATAGATACTGACCGATAATCTCTGGTGAGTCCGGGATAGAGTTGAATTTAGGATCATTATCATGGATGACAAGGTTCATATACCTCACCAGATCAACGATAGAAAGGGTCTTTCCGACAAAGGGGAGGACCGTTATTTCATCTTCAAGCGCCTGCAACCGTCTCAATGTCTCAGGCTGTTTCATCATGTACAGCTTATCAGATATAGCGACCAGGTAAGCAACCGATGTCCCTCCAAGCCTCTCATTCATTATTAAATCCGCCACCCTTATATCAGACCCTGCCTTAAACCAACTGATCATATTATTATTCACCCTTATCTGGAATATCCCTGCTATTGAGGCGAGGAAGAGACCCAGTCCGACGATCAGGATGATACCCCTCTTTGCAAGACTAAGACCTCCTATCCTACGGAGGAGGTTATCCTTATCTTTCTCCTTTTCATCGATTTTCCGGGCGGAAATAAACCTTTTTTCATCGATAATGGAAAGTATTGCCGGTATAAGGGTAAAGCTCATAAGCATGATGGCAAGGGTCCCAAAGGCAACAAATAGGCCGAAGACTTTCACAGGGACAATCGGCCCTATAGCAAGGGAGGCAAAGCCGGCTGCCGTAGTGAGATCCGAGAGGATGACAGCCCTTCCAACAGCCCCCATTGTCTCTCTTATAGCCGGCTCCTTCTCCCCTACCTCCCTGATCCGATAGGAGAACTCATTGAATATATGGATATTGTCTGTAGATATGGCCATAAGAAAGACAGGGATCATGGAGCTCATAATATGGACGGTAAAACCTGACCAGATCAAAAACCCCATGGCCCATATAATGGAAATTATGGCAACGGCCATATTCGCCATAATCATGGTAATGTTTCTGAACATGATATAGAGGGCGATCATCATGATGATGCCTGCAATGGGAGAGAAGAGCGCCATCTGCAAAAACATCTCGTAACCGAACGTATCCCTGGCTATAGGGTCACCGGCAAGGTAATACCCTTCCTTTCCTTCCCCCTTAATTCTATTAACTATCCCCATTATCTCCCCTGCAATCTCCCTTCCATTTGCCCCATCCTCAAGAGGGACATAGATGGCGGTTGTTGTCGTATCCCTTGATATGAGCCGGTCAACAAGGAGTGGATTTGACATGATAGATCTTTTGAGGATCTCTAACTCATCTATGCTGTCCTCACTCCGGGTCTTGGGGACATCAGAAAGAATAGGTCTCATAGTGATAGACCCGCCATCTGTTACAAGATTATCTGACGTGGTAAGGCTTATAATGTCCTGGGCGGCCACACCTTTTAATTTTAGTATCTCATCGGTGATGGTTGCTATCCGATCAAGGCTTTCCCTGTTTATGATCCCTCCCCTATTGGTAATCCCCAGGACTATATTGTCTTTGTATAACGAGAACCATCTCTCTACCTGATCATTATCAACCCTTACCTTTGAGGCAGGCGGGAGCATATTCTTAGGGTCTGTATCTGTCTTTGCATTTCTTAACTGAGTACCAAACAGGATAGTGATAAATAAAATCAAAATGATAGTGGTCCACGGGTGGTTGATAGACCATCGGACTAAAATATTTGATTGATCTCTTCTATCCATATGCCTATATCAATTTGCCTTCATTCGGCTACCTGGAAAAAAGCAGGTTGAGGTTAAGGTTTAGGTTTAGGAACTTCTTAGCCTCAGCCTCAGCCTTCTTCGTACCTCCTCGCCGCCTTGGTATCCTGTTGAATACGAATTGGCATTATATCAATTAGAGCTCAACCGGTATGCCAAATAGCCTGGCGCCAAGCTCAAGGGCAAGTCTTAATGCCCCGCGCCTGGGGCCAAATGGGGCAAGCCACCATTGCTCAAATATGACCTTACCAAGATGCCAGGTCTTGCCGGTCCCTTTTAGCTGGATCTCCGGGGAAGGTTCGGCAAAGAAGTTTCCAAAAGCGAGGCCGGCGCGGCCATCTCCAGCCTCCAGCATGCAGTAACCCATCCCATGAAATTTAGCATTGGCAGCACTGCCCATAATCTCTGCTGCAATATTGTGCGCCACTACCTCGGCCTGGGCGTGGGCAAATACCCCTGCCTTAGGGAGCATCAGCGGCACATCCGGCCTCCAGCGGCCTGGAATAGGCAGGGCCGTTACATCACCAATGGCATAGACATCCTCGCTTCCGGTCTTCAGGGTGAGGGGATCTACTGGCAGCCATCCTGCCTCATTTGCCAGTCCTGCCTCCCGGATTATATTCGGGCCACGATGTGGAGGGATTGCCGCAAGGAGATCATATCCCGCCTTCTCCTTACCTTCAAAGGAAAGTTCCCTGGCTTGCTCGTTGACAGATATCAGTTTGTGCAAAGGGTGAAAGTGAATCCCCTTTGCTTCAAGCATCTGCCTGACTTCCCCGCCAAGCCTAGGCCCTGCAACAGGCATAGGCTGAGGTTCCGGGGTAAAAAGATGAATGTCTACCTTATCCCGAAACCCTCTCTTACGAAAGAAATCAGCGAAGAGCATGGCAGCCTCATGCGGCGCCCCAGGACATTTGTAAGGTAGCGCACCTACTACTATTGCCAAGGTCCCGCCCTTGAACCCCTTAAGCGTATCATGCAACCTTTTAGCGCCCTCTATTGTGTAAAATGTATGGGCAGCCTCTGCCAGACCAGGGATGCTTTCAGGGGCGAGTTCCGCGCCTAATGCTATGATTAGGTAGTCATAATTCAATCTGCTGCTTTCTATTACAGGGGCTTGCCCGTGGGTATCTACTTCAACAAAACGGCCGGCAAGGTCGATTCGGCGGACCTCGGCCTGAATCACCTCGATACCAGGCCTAACCAGTTGGCTTGTCTTTCGGGAAATCTCCTCAGGCCTCCTGTCTCCGGTCATAAGCCAGAGGAAAGAAGGGGGAAAGGCAAACGACTCATTTCTATCTATTATGGTAATCTCATGCTGTCCATCCAAAAGACCACGAAGTCTGTTGGCCGCTGCCTGCCCGCCGATACCCCCACCTAAAATAAGGATCCTCTTTTTTATCATTTCTTTCTCCTTATTAATCTATCACCCTCTCTTAACTGCTTTAGAAGTACCTTCCTCATCAGATCGCAGGCCTCTATGATCTTCGGGTCAGAGATTGCATAATAGATATTAAGCCCATCACGTCTGGTATGAACTACCCTTTTCTGTCTCAGGACAGCCAGATGCTGTGATGCATTTGCCTTTCTAATGCCAAGTATTTCCACAAGCTCGCTGACGGTAAGCTCTCTTCCTCTGAGGGCATTTAGGATCTCAAGGCGCTTAGGATTGGCAAATACCTTGCAGATCTCTGCATGGA
>CAZYNY010000099.1:0-10604 GCA_964648095.1 uncultured Nitrospirota bacterium
TCCTTGCTGCATACCTCCAACATCCCTGAGAGCTCTGCTGCCTTAAGCATCCCTATGGCCACGGCCTCGCCATGGCGCAGGCGGCTGTATCCGGTCAACGTCTCAATGGCATGACCGATTGTGTGACCGAAATTCAAGATCCTTCTTCTGTCGGCCTCCCTTTCATCCTCTGCCGTGACCCGGGCCTTAATCTCGCATGACCTGATGACCACCTTGTAGATCGCACCAGGATCAAGAGCGAGTATCTTGTCCATATTCTTCTCAAGGAAGGAGAAGAAGGCCCTATCTGCTATCGCGCCATACTTTATCACCTCTGCCATGCCGGCAATAAACTCCCTCTTGTCGAGGCTCTCCAGGACTGATGGATCTATATATACGAGCCTTGGCTGATAGAATGCCCCTATCAGATTCTTGCCTTTTTTATGGTCCAGACCGGTCTTACCGCCAACGCTTGAGTCCACCTGGGCAACAAGTGTGGTAGGCGCCTGAATATATGATATGCCCCGGAGGAATGTTGCCGCTGCAAATCCGGTAATATCACCGATAACACCACCGCCAAGGGCAATAAGACATGAAGATCTCTCGAATCTCCAGTCTATAAGATTGTCATAGATATGATTTGCCCACCTGATGGTCTTGTATCTCTCGCCGTCAGGTATCTCAATAATCCTTACCTCGAATCCCTCTTTCTTTATTGAACTTAAGACCCTCTTGCCATAGAGTTTATTTACCTTCGGGTTAGTAACCACGGCAATCTTCCTGCCCAGGCCAAAATCAAGCAGTCTGGTTCCAAGGTCATCAAGACCAACCCCTATATCTATGTCATAGGCCCTGGAACCCAGACCTACCCTGACCTTCTTTGTATGTCCGCTATCTTCTACGGTATAGTCCTTTGTCATTCCAGCTATCTCGCTCACTATCTGAGGGATGTCCATTCTTGTAGTATCAATACTAATGTCTGCCTTTTTATAGTAGGGTTTCCTGATCTCAAGGAGTCTCTTTATCTCCCCCAACTTATCGTTATTCACCAGAAGAGGACGCTCTAAATTTCCACTGGTCCTCTTCATAATCGCATCCGGCGTAGCCTTAAGCCATATCATTATCCCGGTTTTTTTGAGTGATTCCAGATTATCGGTATCTACTATTGCGCCGCCGCCTGTTGCAATAACAGAGGACTGGATATCGGCTAACCCCCTTATTATCCCCTTTTCAATCCTCCTGAAGTTAGGTTCGCCGTCCCTCTCAAATACCTCCCTTATCGACATCCCTGTTTGCTTCTCTATCATCTTGTCTGTATCCACAAACCCATATCCGATGTACCGGGCAAGCTCACGGCCTACTGATGATTTGCCGGTTCCCATAAAACCTACCAGTATAATATTCTTACCCACCTCTAAAAAATAAGGCTAAGGTTTAGGTCAAGGTTAAGCAAATCTCCCTCTAATTTTAGCCTCAACCTCAAACCTTTCTTAATCAGAATTTCCCAACATAATCCATGTATGCCTTATAATTCCGATTTATCTCCTTCATGCTGTCCCCGCCAAACTTTTCAAGCATCGCCCCTGCCAACTCAAGGGCAACAACGGCCTCGCCTATTACTGAGGCCGCAGGAACAGCGCAGATATCTGATCTCTCTATAGATGCCTTAAATCGACGTTTTGTAGTTATATCCACAGATCTAAGGGGTTTATAAAGTGTGGCTATCGGTTTCATGGCGCCCCTTATAACTATATCCTCACCATTTGTAATCCCACCCTCGATCCCCCCGGCATTATTAGTCTTCCTGAAAAACCTGCCCTTTGATTTCCCATAATAGATCTCATCGTGCACCTTTGATCCCGGGAGCCTTGCGGCTTCAAAGCCCATCCCTATCTCAACACCTTTTATGGCCTGGATCGACATAAGCGACATCGCCAGTCTCGCGCCAAGACGCCTGTCCCACTGGGCGTAACTACCCAGTCCTATGGGTGGGTTTGTAGCTATTACCTCGAATATCCCACCCACCGTATCTCCCTTTTCTCTTGCAGAGTCTATCTTCTTGATCATCTCCCTTTCAGCTGCCTGATCTGCGCACCTCAGTTCAGACCTCTCTGCCTTCCTGAAGAGCCTTGTCCGCGGGATATCCTCATGCCTTGCCCTGACGCCTCCTATCTCCACAACATGACTTATTACATCTATCCCGAATTCACCTAAAAAGAGTTTGGCTATTGCCCCAACAGCAACCCGCATAGCCGTGTCCCTGGCACTCGCCCGTTCAAGGACATTTCTCAGATCACTGTGTGAATATTTTATTGCGCCTGGAAGATCTGCATGGCCTGGCCTGGGTCTTGTTACAAGCGGCCCCTCTCCTTCTCCTTTTACAGCCATAACCTCCTGCCAGGAGGCCCAATCCCTGTTTCTTATTATCATTCCTATGGGACTACCCAAACTTATCCCTTTCCTCACCCCTGAGACGATCT
The DNA here is from genome assembly GCA_964648095.1 of uncultured Nitrospirota bacterium. Lineage (GTDB taxonomy): Bacteria > Nitrospirota > Nitrospiria > JACRHA01 > JACRHA01 > JACRHA01. The sequence goes on from CAZYNY010000099.1 coordinate 2,460, forward strand.
CTACCTGATCTTTTTCTATCTTCATCCTCTCCCCACGGCCATATCCGCTTTGTCTCCTTGAAAGATCTTTGTTTATTATCTCTTCGCTAATGTGCAGGCTTGCAGGCACACCCTCTAATATACCAAGGAGGAGCTGCCCATGCGATTCGCCGCCAGTCAAATACCTCATCATCTCCTATTTAATAATCCTTGGCGTTATAAAGACCAGTAATTCTGTTGTCGAATCGCTTATCGACTCATTCCTAAATAACCAACCAAGGATAGGGATACTGGACAAATAAGGGACCCGTTTAACGGTCTCTATTTTAGAGTTTTCGTAGATACCGCCTATGACTACCGTCTCTCCATCCTTTATCAGGACATTAGTGAATGCCTCCTTCTTGTCTATGCTCGGACCTGCCGCGCCTGTCCTTGTGCTTCCTGGCGCATTTTTTGACGCCTTCACCTTCATTATAATGCTGCCATCAGAGGTCACATGAGGTGTCACGGCAAGGGTGAGATTAGCATCAACAAAGGTGGTCTGGGTCCCCTGCTGGGATGTAGTAGCAAATGGAATCGATTCTCCCTGCTCTATCTTTGCCTCCTGATTATCAAGGGTAGTAATCTTTGGTGAGGATATGATCTTGGTCATACCCTTTGTTTCTGACGCAGAAAGACGGAGATCAAGGTTTATCGGGTTACCTACTAATCGACCGAAGGTAAAACCTAATGTGCCTGTCGGAGCTGCTGCTGGAAGATTTACGCCAAAATCAGTAGTCGGGGCCCCAAAATCACCTGCTGGACCGGCGCTGATTCCTATGGCATTACTCCCTGTAATAGCCTGGAGATCAGCCCCCCACTGCACACCCAGTTCTCTTACAAAATCTGGCTTAGCCTGGACTATCCTGGCCTCAATCATGACCTGGGGTGTTGGGGCATCAAGTATCTTAGCCAGTTCACTTATCTTGATGATAACCTTCTCCACATCCTTAATGATCATCGAATTTGTCCTGGCATCAATGGTGATATCACCCCTTGCACTTAGATTCTTCTTTAAGGTATCTGACAATTCCTGGGCCTTTGCATAATTAATATTTATCACCTTTGTAACAAGATCCTCAGCCTTTATCATCGACTCCTTGGCCTTCGCCTCCTCTTCCTGCTGTCTTGCCAGACTACCCAATGTCCCTATCCTTATAACGCTCTCCTCCTCTACCTTTCCGAGATTATTCATCTTAAGGACGATATCAAGGGCCTGATCCCAGGGTACATTCAATAATTTTAAGGTCATCTTTCCCTTTACATCCTCGGCAATGACCATATTCTTGACACTAACATCTGCAAGCAACCTTAAGATACTGGTTATCTCTGCATCCTGAAAATCAAGGGAGATCTTTCTTCCTTTGTATTTCTTTGCCGAAATAGCCTCCTCAACCTTTACAGCCCTCTCCTCCTTTGCCGGTGGAGGGGGGGCCATCTCTTTTTTAGGTATCTCTTCTTGGGCCTTGGAGATCTCGGAGAAAACCTCTTTTATCGCCTTGGGTTTCTCCTCTTTAGCATCCGGGATCTCTTGATGAACCTCTTTCTTTATCTCAAGGGGGGGCGCAACAGGGGTTATCTCAGCAACCTTCCCTCCAGATTCCTCCTCAGTAGGAGGAGATATAATCTTTGGGATCTCAGCGGTAACCTCTTTCTTTGTCTCAAGGGGAGCAGCAACCTCCTCCTTGGCATCCGGTATCATCTCAGTAGGTTTTGTCTCAGGGAGCGGTGCCTCTGCAACCTTTGGGGCCTCTTTTCCTGTCACTTCCGGCCTCTCTTCTATGGTAACCTTTGTAGGTATAGACTCTCCAAGAAATACTATAAACTGGTCACCTTTTTTATCGACTATATATGGGGTAAGCTTATTCAGGTCAAATACTATCCTCACCTTCTCCGGATCCTTGTGCTGACCTATCCTTATCCGTTTCAATATCGGATGATCAACATGGATGCTGGTCGGTTTCACCTGGCTCGTCGTGTCAGGGATATCAAATACAAGTCGTCTTTCGCCTACAATGAAGGTGTTCGGCTTCATCTCGCCGTCGCCCGTTACCGTTACCTTTATCCCCTTTTCAGACTTGTCTATATCGATCTTTGAGATGTTCCTTGCAGGAGGAAGGACTTTTTCTTCAGCCATTTGGGGCTCCAGTCCTTTTATCTCCGCCTTTGCTTCTTCCGGTATACCCCCTCCATCTCTGGCTTCCTCTGCTATAGCAGGGGTCTTTAATATCTCTACAATCAGGCTATCTCCATCCCTCCTGACATTAGACTCTGCAAGACCGGTCAATACTATCTCCAGTCTTGAAACCATATTCGGTTTCTCTCCCTCTTTCGGGATAATACTCACCACCTCACCGCCCTTTATCTCTATCTTTTCCTTAAAATTTCCGAGGCTCGTACCTGCAAGGTCTAATATAAGCCTTGGCGGATCTGTAAGCCTGAAGGTAGTATAGGGAATATGCCCCGAACCGGTCACGATAACCTCTGTCTTGTCAGGATTATCAGAGAGCCTGACATCACTGACCTCCAATGCCGCCATCTCCTCCGTTTTCACCTGTGTAACCCTTGGAGAACATGAGGAATAGATAATGCTTACCATGCCAATAAAGACTATAGAGATGAAAAAACTACACGATCTAAACCTATTCATCATTGAACCTCCTCCCGGAGCGGCAGTTCTAATGAAACCTTATTAATCTTCTTCTCACCATAGATATCAGTATACCTCTCTTCTATTGTGAGACTTCTTTCACCGATAACCTTAACCGATCCATTTCTTGGGCCTACCTGGGTACCGACCCTTATAGGATAAGCCTTGCCGTCAGGTGTCTGAACCATGGCGCTGTATCCAAACCAGCCCCAGGCAATTCCAAGGAGCTTGAGGTCTTTTGGTTCAACCCTTTGTAGTGGAGGAACTTTTAAAAGTTCCTTCTTTACCTCATTGGATATTGCCGGCTTAAAGGGATCCCTCTTTCCTTCCGGGTTGTAGGTATAGACTGCTTCCGGGGCCTTATCTTCAGGAAGGCTTTGCGCCTGCACCACATTCTTATCCTCTGTCTTTTTTGGTAGTGTTGGGGTCTGTGGTGAGGTATTAACCTCTCCCCTATTACATGAAAACAAGAGGATCAATATTAGGATAGCCGCCGTCCTGCTTCTCAATCACACCTCCGTTATTATTTTTTTCCTTCTGTCGAGGCAAAGGCTGTAGCAGTAAAGCTAGACTGAAGGATTATCCTGTCTTTTTCTGCCTTTGGGCTTGCAATCTTTAAGTTCGAGATATTGACAATCCTTGGAAACTTACCGATCCGGTCGAAGAAGATGGCCATTGAGTGGTATCCGCCTGCTATTTCGATGCTGACAGGAAGTTCTATGTATAATCCATCCGGGCTTTGCCTTCTCTCACCGGGCTTCCACAATTTAATATCGAGATTGGCCCCCGCCCCAACATCACTTATCTGCTTCAGTAAGGCTTCTGCTTCTGATTCGGAAGGAAGCTGTTCTTTTTTCTCTGACAACTGCCTTTGAAGTTCGGCATTCTGCTTTTTCAGATCTTCAAGCGTTCTCGCCTTAGTCATGTTAATATTGATCTCATTGACTAATCTTGATAATTCTCCATCAATCGCCTTTTTCCCCTCAGCCTTTGGCATGTATACAAAATAGAAGAACCCCCCCATGATTATAATGAACAGCAGTCCGATTATCACCCATCTCTGGAGGGGAGAGATATTTTCAATAAAGTCTAATTTTGCCATGCCCTTTCTCCCTAGAGTATCAGCCGGCTTTTTAGTTTAAATTGATAGACTGCCAAGCCGCCTTCAGATCCTTGCCTCGATTCTATCAGACGCAGATCAGTAAAATATTTCGAGGATCTCAGATTGTTTATATATTCAACTATATCGATATTTGTTAGGGCCTTACCATCTATATCAAGCGCCCCTCCCTGCTCGTTCAAAGAAACTATCCAGACCCGCGGGGGGGTATTTTTTGCCATCTCATCAAGGAGGAGGACAGGTCCCTGCTTATTCTTCTGAAGTTGCCCTATAACCCTGTTCTTATCTTCGAGTACCTTCTTGTCCTTCTCGTAATTTTCAACCTCTTTAACCTTCTTCTTGAGATCACTCAATTGCGTCTCTCTGTCGATTTTGTCTTTCTCAAGGGTACTGATCTTATTATTAATTGAAAACCAGAGATAACCGCAAACCAGGACCGATGCAAGCAGGACGGCCACTCCTCCAAAAAATTGGTACTGGATCTCCGCCTCTTTTTTAACCCTCTTCGCCTTCTTCGTCGGGAGGAGGTTTATCTTAATCATCTATCCCCTATCCTCCTGATAGCCAGCCCCAGACCGACCGTAGCCAGGGGAGCAATCTCCTTTAAATATTCTGGATCAAAGACCTTTTTATCAATCTCAATATTCCTGAAGGGGTCTGCTAACTCCACTGCAATTCCTATGTTCTCATGGAGATGACCCGGGAGGCTTGTTATCTTGGCCGAACCTCCTGAAAGTATAATCTTTTCTATCTCCTCGTGGGCAGATGTAGTCCTGAAGAAATCAAAGGATCTTGATATCTCTGAGGTAATCTCGGAATTTACCCTGCTTATCACATTTGAAACCATCTCCGGATCAACACCTCCTATATCCTCACCCTTTTTTGACCTGTCCGCATCATCATAACTCATATTGAGTTCCTTCTGGATGGTCTCAGTATATCTGTTCCCCCCAATAGATATATCCCTTGTAAATGAAGAGGTTCCGTTCTTCAGGATATTGATATTCATCACGCTTGCACCTATATTCACAAGCGCAATGACCTCACCCTCCCGAATCTCATAATTAACCCCGTACATATTCTCAAGCGCAAACAGGTCTGCATCCACCACAACAGGATTAAGCCCGACCTCGGCAACAACAGATGTATACTCAGTCAATTTATCCTTCTTGGCAGCTACCAGAAGCACCTCCATCAATGATTGTCCATCAGGGGACTCAATTGTGCCGAGTATGTGAAAGTCGATATTCACATCGTTAATGTCAAATGGGATGTATTGCTCTGCCTCCCATTTGACCGATTCCTCGAGTTCATCCTCTGTCATAACGGGCAGCTTTATTTTCTTTATTATAATTGAATGTCCGGAGAGGGAAATGGCCACATCTTTTACTTTTATCTTTTCATCTGTAATCAATCCCCTTATGGCCTCAACCACACTCCCTGCATCCATGATTGTGCCGTCAACTATCATTTCGCTTGCAAGGTGCCTGATGCCGCATTTCTCCAACCGGTAACCACCTTTCGTCTCAGTTACCTGTACCGCCTTGATTGAACTCGAACCTATATCAAGTCCGATCATGGATTTGCTTTTAGATGGAAAAAACATAAACTAACCCCTCTTATCATCCCTGCTTTTGATTATATTCTTTAACTCTGTGATATTCTTCTCAGAAAAGGTCCGCCAGTTCCGCCAGTCCCTGCCGACGTTGGTAATTAGTCCCTCCTTTTCCCACTTATATAGGGTTGCCTTTGATATATCAAATCTACTGCAAATCTCCTGTGTTTTGTATCTCTTTTCGATCCTCACTGCCACCCAGCCAACCCTAATAATTAAGTTATATAATTAATTTATAAAAATTACTTTTTACATTTTTTGTAATTTTGTTACTTAGTATACTAAATATACTAACTTTGTCAAGCATTAAATTTAATCCTGCAAAAAAATCAGGTTTTTTTGCTTTTCATTTGTATTATTCTATTGGCCGAATCCCTGATAACCCTGGGTATCCCCTTATTTTTACACAACATGGCAAGGTCCTTCTCTTTTAGCTTCTGCAAATAGCCCAGCGCCAGGGCAATGGGGGTCTTTGGGTTATTTACCAATGAAAATATTACTGCGTAGTTTTTTGTCCATTCCCTGTTCTTGCATATCTCCCTCAGGATCTCCTCCTGCACATTCCTTGACTGCGCTATCAAGAGAACCTCGTCCTCTGTTATCTTGGGATTCGCAAGAACAGCCAGCGCTACCTGTTTATTAGAATCCTTTATCAATATGCTTCTGCCGTCCCTGTCTGTCTTTAATGCAAAGTGGAGTTTTTCGGCAACAGGCATCACCTGGATCCTCTGAAAGAGGCTCATCTTTTTTACATGAGGCTCGTCCTCTTTTGCGGGGATTGACAAACCGCCGGTCTCAGAGGCGGCCGGAACCAATTCACCCAAGGCAAGGACAACGTCTTCCCTGTGCCTTGCTATCACATCCTTCAAATCCCTGGAGGGGATACTATAAAGAAATAAAAGCGTCTCTCCACTTAGCCCCGGATTTTTTACGAGGATCTCCATTATTTCTAACTTTTTAAAATGGGTCCTCGCTATCCTGTCAAGGATATCGCTGTTAAGGTATCTTTCGTCTGCCAATATCCTTAATGTCTCATCCGAGATGTGATCTAAGCAGAGCGGAAGAAGGAGGGTGGTATTAGGCTTCATAACAATAATCCTGTTATGGACCTTTACCCCATCTTTCAAACAGATTATTCTGGATGCAGAGGGAATCGAGTACCCTCCCGACAATAAAATCTACCATATGATCTATAGATTTAGGATTATTGTAGAAGGCCGACATTGCAGGGATTATGTGAACACCGGTCTCTGCAAGGGTAAGCATATTTCTCAGATGTACAGCGCTGAGGGGCGTCTCCCTGGGAACTATGACAAGTCTCCTCCTCTCCTTTATCGTCACATCTGCCGCTCTTTCTATCAGGTTCGATGAAAAACCATGGGCAATGGCTGAGAGGGCCTTCATAGAGCATGGTATAATGATCATCCCGTCCAGATAGACTGATCCACTTGAGATTGGGGCATTCAGGTTGGTCTCTTCAAAGTATTTTATGTCTCCGCCAAACCTCTCCTTTATGTCCCTATTAACCTCCGGTTCGCCTCCCAACCAGTCTATCCCCACCTCATTCCTGATTATCGAGAGGCCATCAGACGAAACAGTCAGATACACCTTATATCCCTCTTTTGACAGATACTCAAGGAGCCTTATACCGTAAACAGCGCCGCTTGCGCCCGATATTGCTACAGCATAGCTCTTCATACCCTTCCGATATCCCTGTGCCTTACAGTTAACTCAAGTCCTTTTTTGTTAAAAAACCTACCTATTAAATTAGCTACTACAACAGACCTATGCCTTCCGCCTGTGCAGCCTATCCCCAATGTAAGATAGGACCTCCCTTCCTTTTCATATAATGGAAAGAGGTATCCGAGGAACCTGACAAGTCTGTTTATAAAGGAATTGCCGGTCTTGTCCTTCATTATATACTCCTCCACCTTCGGATCATCCCCTGAAAGGGGTCTTAAATCAGAGACAAAATTCGGATTGGCAAGAAACCTGACATCAAAGAGGAGGTCAGCCTCATAAGGAATACCGTATTTATAGCCAAAGGAGACCAAAAAGATATTTAACCTCTTATCTTCGTTCCTCGTTATATTATACTTTGTTATAACCTCTTTGAGTTTATGGACGCTGTATTCTGAGGTATCTATTATGTTATCTGCCCTCTTTCTTAAATCTGATAACATATCTTTCTCATGTTTGATTGCCTCAGATATCGGCCTGTTTCTGGCAAGAGGATGGGGTCTTCTGGTCTCGGAAAACCTTCTTACAAGAACCTCATCCCTGGCCTCAAGGAATAACAACTCAATCTGGAAACCATCAGCCTTCAGCCGATCAAAGGTAGAGATGAAATCGGCAAGGAAACTCCTCTCGCGGATATCTATCCCGAGGGCAATCTTTTTTATTTCGCTCCCTGATTGGCTGCAGATATCAACAAATTTCGGAATAAGTGGAGGGGGAAGATTGTCAACACAGAAAAAACCAAGATCCTCAAAACACTTTATAGCATAACTCTTGCCGGAACCTGACTGACCACTGATAATGACAACCTTTAGATCCTTCACGCCTCACCCCTTCATAGATACCAACAGGCTTGCCTGCGGGTATCTACCTAGCAAACAAGGTGGGCAAGAGGGGGAGGCTCCAAAGGCTCGGCCTTTGGAGGGGGCAATGCACGCCCCTCTAATATTTACCCAGCGAGCAAGGCGAGCGTTGAGGGGGAGGCTCCATCCGGCTTTGCCGGTG
>CAZYNY010000100.1:0-10527 GCA_964648095.1 uncultured Nitrospirota bacterium
CGAGCATGCCTGTAATAACTACATAAGAGATAGCATCGCAAAAAGAAATCTTCTTGTCTCTGGAAAGCTTCTTAAAAACCTTCTCAGCCGCATCCCTTATGGAATTATCATATTTAATTATAGAAAGTGCGGGCTTAACTGTGTCAAGAAATTCAACCGCAGCTTTATGGCTCAGCCTATATCTGAGGAGGGTTGCTGTTTCACTTATAATATCCCATGTGGTATAGAGTGTAACAGCATTATCTTTGCAATATTCAAGGAGCACGCCTGCTTTTTCAAAATTTGTGTCATGGGGGCATAGGGATGCAAAGAAGAACGAGGTATCACAAAAGGCTTTATTCTCAAAAAGATTCAAGGGGTATCCTCAGCAACATAGAGATATTCCTTGATATTTTCAGATACAGGGTATCTCCTCTTTTTAAGAGATGTCTTTTTCCTGAGCCCAATGATCCTGGCTGCTGCCTCCCCTGGTATGACCATGGGTGGCCTTTTAATCTCAGCTACTACCTCATCATGCACAGTTACCTGATAGACTGTATCAGGGGAGGTCTTGAGAGACTTTATAATAGACGGAAGCCTCTTTCTCGCCTCTGTTATAGAAATTACTGTCTTCACTTGCATTACCTCCATTTAAAATGTATCATTTGTACATCATTGTACAATATGGCTTATAGTCTGTCAACTACAGATGGGAGGAGTAATAAGTTGGAGGATAAGACCTTGATGAATAAACGAATTGGTCACCGGAGGCAGAGTCATAAGTTAGGAGAAGGGCGGGAAAAACTTCTGACTCTTGACTGATGACTTATTTATGCTCCTATAACTGATACCTCTTCAAGGTATCTTATGAATGTCCTGATGCCGCCTGATGCCTGACCCCAGTCAAAATATTCGTTGGGTCCATGGTAGGCATGCTCCGGCAGGCTTAAGCCCAGCATAATAATAGGGACCCCAAGATGTTTCTGCATCTTTGAAACGGCGCCTATAGAGCCCCCCTCGCGTACAAATGCCGCCTCCCCTCCAAAACCGAGATAAACTGCCCTCTTCGCCGCATCTGGATATGGCCCTTCTGGACTGCAATAATAGGGATCAAGCATCCCTTCCCTGATAATCGAGCAATCGGGATTGATCTTTTTTACGAACCCTGAAAAAAGCCGGAAGATCTTTTTTGTGTCCTGGTCAGGGACAAGCCTCATGCTGATCTTGGCCTCGGCATAAGGGGGGACAACAGTCTTTATGCCTTCTCCGCTGTAGCCGCCTACAATACCGTGGGGCTCGAATGTAGGGCTAAACCAGATCCTCTTGATGGCATCCGCCCTGTCTCTGGTGCGCATGGAAATCAGGTGGTGTGCCCTCTTGAATCTCTTCACATCAAAGCCGGACTCAAGGACAGAGGCAAACTCCCCCTTGCTATAAGGCCTTACGTCGTCATAAAAGCCCGGTATTAGCACCATCCCGGTCTTTGCATCATAACAGGAGGAGATGATCTGACAGATCTCGCCTAAGGGGTTTCTCGCCGCCCCGCCCGTGAGGCCTGAATGGGCATCCTGCATCCCTGTCTTCAGTATCACTCTCGCCCCGACAAGCCCCCTGACGGCATATGAGATTGCCGGTCTTCCCCGTGACAGCCAGATGGTATCTGATACAAGGATAGAATCGGCGTCTATCTCCTTCTTCTTTTTCAGGAGAAATTCCTCAAAATGTGGACTCCCTATCTCCTCCTCAAACTCCCAGATAAATTTGATATTAACAGGGATCCTGTTTTCCGCGGCGAACCTGGAAGCGAGCAGGATAGAAAGGGCAGGCCCCTTGTCATCTGTTGCCCCCCGTCCGATGTATCTGTCCTCTATCTTTTGTAGTTTGAAGGGCTCCTGCTTCCACCCCGGCTCCAGGGCAGGCTGGACATCTAAATGATTATATACTGCTATGGTAGGGTCATCCTTTCCTGCCATTATCTGACCATATACCACAGGATTCCCTTTTGTGGTTACCTTCTCCGCCTTTGCACCGATAGACTCAAGATACTCCACTGCCAGATCAGCCCCCCTCTCTATGTCTTGCCTCGTGGTAGGGTCATTGCTGATGGTGGGTATCTCTACCATCCGGGCCAGCATCTCCTCAAAGTCCGGCTTAATCGACTTTATATAGCTATCTATTTTTTTGGTTGGCATTGATCCCATTTTATATACACCAATATCCTTTCAGATTGATAATATAACTCATCTCGCCAAAATAACGTTTAGTAATTGAAGGGGAGAGCCTCGATCAGGCAATAAACATCGACTAAGAGCAAAATACCTGAAAGCAGGATATCCCTATAAACAAGTTTAACAGCATTTTCGGGTAGATTCTACGTAAAAAGGATGTGAGAGGATAAAAAGCCCTGTAGGTTAAAACTTCTGTGGTACGTGTACTTGTCCATTACATATGAAATCGCTTCGGTTGTGTCTCGTAATAACGGACAATAAAATAGATATTTCTGCAAGGAAAAAGCAACCCTATTTCCTTCGTAACCTTTTGACTAATTAGGATTTTTTTGGTATAATTATACTAGAAAGAGACAGAAATAATAGTAGCGGCCCGTATTAGCGGGTGATTACCTCGACAACCTTCATCATCCAAAAAATTTAATTTAAATCTACCAGCTTTCAAACCCGCTTGATCTAAGAATGCTAAGGAGATGCCTTGTTTTTCGAGGGCTTCTGCTTAGCATAGCAAAAGAAGCATTAAGGATTTTAGGGGTATAAAAATGAAAAAATACCTACTCTTAATAATTTTAATATTTATTATCACCAACCAGGCATGGATGTCTCAAGCCTACTATGCCCCTATCCCTGCAGAAGACCCAGGGGCCTTCAAGGGGATGTGGTTTGATTCTGTTGGGCTGATGCATCATCTATACGACCTTGATAGGGATGGCAGGATTGATCTTGAGACTGTCAGGAGGCAGACCATCTTTCTCCTTTTACCGGATAATACTGTGCTCTTTGTTGCCCCTTATTGGGAAGAGTTTCCTTTCATCTATTATGCAGATTTCAACAAGAATGGTAAATATGAGGAAGAGGAGATGTTTCTTGACAGGGAGTCTGACGGGATAAATGGGAATGAGGAATATCTGCTTCCTTGAATTGATCCTCTTGCCTCTCAAAGTCTTTATAATGGGGGGTGGTGGAATATTATTACATTTAGAGTGTGACTTATTTAAGGTTCTGCTGCTATCGCTCTAATGTTTTTCAAGACCTGACACTTGAAGACCTGCATAGCCCAATAAAATAATATGGCTAAATTAACCACTTCACTTCCACCTTTTGTATCCGGCAAATCAACACGTGTGGTAACATCGGTGACTTGATGGCTATTCTTTTGCCGATCACCAGAAAAGGCCTCATTGTCTCAGAATATCTGTGCTATATCTTGCCGCAATGGCGTAGTTTTATTCTTTTGCCTACCTTTTAATTCAGAAATAACTTGAAATCAGAAGGAATATGGCGGATAATCCCTCATAAGCATCTTCGAAGGTAATGTAGCGGATAAGTCCGGAAGGCTGTGAGAATTATGCAAAATTTCTCTTAAGAAATTAAAATGTATTTTTTTGATCTCCTTGGCAGGAACTTCCTGGCACATATTTTCGACCTTTATGAGATGGCATGCCTAATAGGATTCTCCCTTAATGCATTTCTTTTTAATCTCCTTAAGGGGAGGGTCGCCATCTCGAAGGTCATATTCAAGCAGATTTATTTTACAGGCGTTCAAGCCTTGCCGATAGTTATGCGGATAGCTGTAAGTCTGGGCATTATCATTGTAACCCAGGCAATAAATATCCTTCCGAAGGTTGGCGGGGAGAGGCTTTTGGGTGAGGTGCTGGTCTGGGTGGTTGTAAGGGAACTCGGCCCTCTCATCGCAGCAATAATTGTCATTGCAAGAAGCGGAACTGCTATAGCCTCAGAACTTGGTTCAATGCAGGTAGGCAATGAGGTAGAGGCACTTGATGCCCTTGGGATAGATCCAAGACACTATCTAGTCATGCCAAGGGTTATCGGCGCCGCTGTCTCTGTCTTTGTCCTGACCTTCTATTTCGAGACAATAACGATACTTGGCGGTTATCTCCTCGCGGGGTTTGGCAAGCGCATTACCTTTGGGGTATATATTTCAAGTGTAATCGAAACAGTGGGCGCCATGGATATTGTTACATCACTCCTAAAGGGTATAATATTTGGTCTTATAATAGGCGCTGTTTCAACACTTCACGGCTTAAGGGTCGGCAAATCCATTACTGAGATCCCTCAACAGACCACAAAGGCCGTAATTAGCAGCCTCTTTCTAGTATTTGTTATGGATGGTATAATATCGGCAATATTCTTTATCTAGTTCATGGTTAAGAATGCATGGCCCATGCTAAATTGATAGAAATAGATGGTCTTTATTATACGGCCGGCAATGGCTTTGAAATATTTGAAGGGGTCGATGAAGGGTTTAAGGGAGGGGAAAGGGTCGCCATTATCGGGCCGCATAGGTCTGGTAAAACCACGTTGATGAGGCTACTTTTGGGGCTTGATATGCCTAAAAAAGGGAGGATCTGTATCTTTGGCGAGGATACAGGAGTGCTTGAGCGGTCGGGACTTGACAGGTTGAGGCAAAGGATCGGATCAGTTTTTGAAGATTCAGGGCTTATAAGTAATCTTAAGGTGATCGAAAATGTCATCCTTCCGCTCCAATACCATACCGATATGCCTGATGAAGCTGCCCTGGAGAGGGGGTTCCTTCTGCTCAACCGTGTAGGATTTAAGGGTGATGTATGGGGCCTTCCAGATCCTTTGCCTCCATTTTCAAAAAAATCCATTGCCCTGGCAAGGGCAATGGCGCTTGATCCTATGATTATGATATATGATATGGTATTGGAAGGACTAGATTACCGCCAGACCCAGGAGATACTCGGTTTTATTGATAAATTTCACGAGGAAAATGATGGCAGGCTAAGCATCATGACCTTTAACAATGAGAGGGATTTGAAGGAAATACCGCTCGACAGGATATTAAGGATAGAGGATAAGAGGTTCGTAGGTTAGGATGAAAGAGGCAGGTCAAATCGACCAAAGATTTAAGTACCTTGAGAGGAAGGTAGGCATATTTGTTTTTATTGCCGTAGGGATATTGCTGACTACCCTCTTTTTTATGGGGAAGGAGAGGGGGATTTTCATGAAAAAATATGTCTTATTTCTTCATGTAGAAAGCGGAAGCGATTTTACTGAAGGCACTCCTGTAAAATTACAAGGTTTTAAGATTGGGAAGGTAGGGAGTCTGGAATTAGCTCCTGGCGCTATGGTGAAGGTAACCCTTGAGTTAAACAGAGAATATCAAAAATGGGTAAGGAGGGGGTCTGTTGCGAGGATTCTGAAGGAAGGGTTAATAGGGGATGCCGTGGTAGAGGTTACTCCAGGGCCTGCATCTGGGGAGATAATAGAGGACAAAAGAAAAATAAAAATAAAAAAATCAGGTGGTATAGAGGAACTAGTTAAAGATATAAAACCGGTCCTCCAGGAGATAAGGGAGACGCTCAGTTATATAAATAATCCGGATGGGGATATTAAAAGGGCCATTGCCAATACCGAAAAATTGTCAGAAGGTTTATTAAATACTAAGGCTGAACTTGATAATGTGTTGCAAGGTGCAGAGGGGACACTCAGGGAAGCAACCCATGCCATGACCAAGCTGGATAATATTGGGAAAAAAGCAGTGCCTGTTATCGATAAGACGAATATCCTGATGGATAAGGTCCTAATAATTACCCAGGAAACGGAAAAGGCCTCTAAAAAACTTCCAGAGGTACTCGAAAAGGTTGACAGGGTGTTAAGTGATGTTAACAGGCTTTCGACTGTTCTTTCAGGCAAAAGCTATGAGGTGAGCAGGGCGCTAAAAGACACAGAGGAGATATTGAGTGACACAAAAGATATTCTTAAGGGGGCAAAAGGTCGTTGGCCTATAAACTCGATGATACCTCCAGGAGATGAGTTAAAGCTTATACCACTTGATAGTTCTGGCAGAAATGAGAGATGAGCCTGAATCCAAAAGCAAGGGTTCAAGTCATTAAATTTTTTTTAATCACCTTAATTTATTCTTCACTAATAGGGCCATATACTGGTGGGTGTGCCTCCACAAATAATGTCCGGATTGACAGGGCAAGGGAAGATGCAATAGGGCACAATCAGAAGGGGGTGGAGGCTGTTGAGGCGGGAGACTATAGTAGCGCCTTAGTTGAGCTCAAAAGATCCATAAGCCTGAACAGCGGCATAGATAATCAGAGGGGGGTTGCAGTAAACTATTTAAACCTGGGAAGACTTTATCTCCTTTTAGGTATGATTGATGACGGGAAGATATATTTTGATCGGGCAGTAATAATAGGTAGCGCAATTAATGATCAGTTTATTCTTTCGGAGGCATATGCCAGCCTTGGCAGGTACTTTTTTCTTACCGGAAAGAGTAAGGAGGCTATAGGAATCCTTGAGAAGGCCATCGCCTTAGATAAGGATCGCGGCTATCAGGCAATAGGCGCCAAACTAAATATAATTGGTATGATATATATAGGTGATGATAGGGTGGAAGATGCCGAAAGGGTGATTAATACTTCCCTCGGGATAAGTAAGGGTCTCAAAATGGAGATAGATATGGCTGATTCATATAAGGTGCTGGGGGATATTTATCTTAAGAAAGGGAATTACAAACAGGCCAGAGAATTATACGAAAATGCCCTCTCTCTCCTCAAAGAAACCGTTAGCACATCCAGGATTTCCGTAATCTTATATGCGCTTGGGACATTAAGCTTTAAGGAAAATGATATTATAGGGGCGCGCGAATTTTTTCTCAGGGCCTATGGGGTTGATTGGAGCAGGGGCGACTATAAAAGAGAAATAATAGATCTTGACATGATAATAGAGATATATAATAAATTGGGGGAAAAAGATAATGTTGATGAGTATAAACGGGTTAGGGAGAGGCTTTTGGAGAGGTGAATAATGCCTATAGGGGGCATCAACATGACGGGGGCCTCTTGCCTAAACAATAATTGCTTAGGGGGAAAGAATGAAAAGAATAAGCATCTTCTTTAAAAGTATTATAAGGGGGAAATGGTGTCAGGTTTTGAATTGTAAATCATCCTCTTCAGAAGGTTTAGATATCCTCGCACCTTCTGCTATTGCCCTATAGCCTTCCTTTAATACTGTATCGACATTACTTATGCTATTTTTATAAAATAGTCAAGGATTTTTTCTTGTCCCAAGCATAAGGTTCGTTCCTCTTGCCATAATATTTTAAGAACGCCAAAGGCATGCCAGAAATGGTTTTATACCTATTGGTTATTCCTGCGCTGCAAAAAAGATCTTGTATAATCAACAGTTACAGATGGAATCTTTTTGAGGGAAGGCTGGTTAAAACAGTGAGAGGGGATTACGGAAATTTTATCTCCTTGCCGCGATCATCTCCTTGATCTTCATCACCTGGCTTATATTTGATCTTTCCATCTCATCGAGTTTATTCTTGATGAACTTGATGGTCTCCTTGAGATTTGGGATCATGACATGCTCCAGGGCATTTACCCTCCTCCTTGTCTTTTCTATCTCCTTTGCAACAAGCCTGACAGACTGCTCCAGCCCGGCAAGCCTTAGGATTCCCGGAAGGTATCCTTTCAGCCCGGAGACGGCATTGTCAAGATCAGGGGGTGTGTCAAGAAAACTGTAATTAGTCCCGGGGGCGACAACGGCCTCAAAGATTGGCGTGCTTACGTTCATGATTCTTTTAAATTTGAGCCTTACATCAATCTTATCCTTCGACTGATCCAGGGCGGCCCTTATTATCCGGCCCTGGGATGTCATGGATGCAAGGACGAATAATTTAAGTATCTCAGGGAGTTCGCTGTCTAATTTGAGGCGTGCCTCTTTGTATCCTTCAACAAGACGGAGAAACTCCTTCATCAGCCCCTCAAGTTTATCCTTTAAAAGCTTATGGGCCCTGATTGTGATCGCATACCTTTTTTTAAGCCTCAGGAGCTCCATCCTTGTGGGATTTATCTTGATTTTCACCTATTGCCGTTCCTGTAGTATTTCTTGATATTTTCCGGTTTGACCCTCTTTAGCTCCGCTTCGGGAAGTATCCTCATCAGGCTCCATCCTATATCAAGGCTCTCCTGTATAGTCCTGTCATCATATTCGCCCTGCTGAACAAATTCCGCCTCAAACCTGTCTGCAAATTTCACAAAGAGGAGATCAGTAGGTGTTAGCGCCGATTCTCCAAGGACAACTGCAAGCTCTTTCATATTCTTTCCCCTTGCATAGGCCGCATAAAGCTGGTTCATCACGTCTGCATGGTCTCCCCTCGTCTTTCCCTCCCCAATCCCCTTATCCTTCAGTCTGGAGAGGGATGGGAGGACGTCTGTAGGCGGGTAGATCCCCTGGCTATGGAGGGATCTCGAGACTATAACCTGTCCCTCGGTGATATAGCCTGTCAGATCAGGGATCGGGTGTGTCTTATCATCCTCAGGCATAGTCAGAATAGGTATCTGGGTGATAGAGCCGGTCTTTCCCTTTATCCTTCCGGCCCTCTCATATATGGTTGACAGGTCGGTATAGAGATAGCCGGGGTAGCCCCTTCTTCCCGGAACCTCCTTCCTGGCCGCTGATATCTCCCTTAGCGCCTCGCAATAGTAGGTCATGTCAGTCAGTATCACCAGGACATGCATCCCCTCCTCATAGGCCAGATACTCTGCAACTGTCAGGCCTATCCTCGGCGCTGCGATCCTTTCAATAGGCGGATCATCTGCCAGGTTGATAAAAAGCACAGCCCTCTCATGGGCGCCTGTCTTCTTAAAATCAGACATAAAATAGTCTGCCTCTTCGAAGGTGATTCCCATGGCGACAAATACCACGGCAAACCTATCGCCTGTCTTCAGTACCTTTGCCTGTCTTGCTATCTGGGCGGCTATCTTAGGATGGGGGAGGCCGGAACCGGAAAATATCGGGAGCTTTTGTCCCCTTACAAGGGGGTTCATTAAGTCTATAGAAGAGATCCCTGTCTGAATAAATTCGTTAGGGTAATCACGGGAAAAAGGATTAATCGGATCTCCATTGATATTAAGCCTCTTGACCGGGATTATAGGCGGACCGCCGTCTATTGGAAGACCTGAACCGCCAAAGGCCCTGCCGATTATTTCAGGGGATACGCCTACCTCCATCCCCTTGCCGAGGAATTTGACCTTTACGCTGTCAGTAGATATCCCCCTGGTGCCCTGAAAGACCTGGACAAGCGCCCGGCTGCCCGATATCTCCAGTACCCTCCCCTGTCTTATCTCGTTGTTTGAGAGTTTTATCTCGGTCAGCTCCCCATATGTCACCCCATCTACATCCTCAACAAGCATGAGGGGGCCGACAATGTCTCTTACTGTCAGATATTCCTTGGGTATTCTCATCTGCTTAATTTCCACTGTTAACCCTCTCCGCTTCAATTAGGGCATCAAGTTCGCCTGTTATCCTTCTCCTTATGTCTTCAAAGAGGGACAACTCCTCTTCCCTGATCCTCTTTGCCCGGGCTATCTCTCCTATGGCAGGGATCGCTGTTATTTTCTGGAACTCAACATTTGCCGACGAGGCCTCCTTTGCCTTATGGTAGAAGGTGATGATAAGATCCAGCAGTAGATACTGTTTCTTAAGCGATGTATAGGCGTCCTGCGGATCAAAGGCATTCTGATGGAGGAAGTCCTCACGCAGCATCTTTGCCGTCTCTAATAAGAGCCTCTCTGAAGCCGATAGGGTATCAATCCCGACCAGCCTTACCAGCTCTTCAAGCTCAGCTTCTTTTTGAAGCAGCGCCATCGCCTCCTTCCTGTTCTCCTTCCACCTGGCGTTTACCTCCCCATCGGCATACTCATCTACCTTTTCCTGGTAAAGCGAATAGCTGGTGAGCCAGTTAATTGCCGGGAAATGTCTCTGGGAAGCAAGTCTCTCATCAAGGCCCCAGAAGACCCTGACCACCCTTAGTGTTGCCTGGGTCATAGGCTCAGACAGATCACCTCCCGGCGGTGAAACAGCCCCAATAACAGAGAGGCTCCCGCGCCGCTTGTCGGAACCGAAGGACAGGGCATTGCCTGCGCGTTCATAAAAGGCGGCAAGCCTGGAACCGAGATAGGTTGGATAGCCCTCTTCCCCCGGCATCTCCTCCAGTCGGCCCGACATCTCCCTCATCGCCTCACCCCACCTGGAGGTAGAATCTGCCATCAGGGCTACATCATAGCCCATATCACGGTAATACTCTGCAATGGTAATACCGGTGAAGACAGAGGCCTCCCTTGCGGCAACAGGCATATTGGATGTATTTGCCACGAGGATCGTCCTCTCCATAAGGGGCTCCCCTGATCTGGGGTCTTTTAGTTCAGGAAATTCCATGAGGACATCGGTCATCTCATTGCCCCGCTCTCCGCATCCGACATAAACAATGATATCGGCATCCGACCATTTTGCAAGCTGGTGCTGAACAACGGTCTTT
>CAZYNY010000101.1:0-10513 GCA_964648095.1 uncultured Nitrospirota bacterium
TCCTCTCTATCTTTATGGCCAATGAGGTAAGGCTCTTTGGGGTTAAACCCAAGGTCGTTGAGGCCCCTGACTTCCACCCCATACCATATCCATATGAGGATTCTATAGCTGATCCTGAGAAATCATGCTATGTAGGTGGAGCTGACGCAGTAAAGGCATTAAAAAAAGAGATGAAGACTAAATAAAATAGGAAGCGCGGAAGGGAGGAAGCGCGGAAGTAACTTCCGGTCTTCCGATCTTCCTCCCTAATTACATTATGAGAAGGAGGGAACATTGAAGATCAGATATATCGTCCCGATAATATTTTTAGCAGTATTGTTCATGGGAGCAAGCCAGGCCCTTGCTATTGAGGTCCAGGCCATGCCTGATGTTACAAGGTCATTGGAGGTGCCGGCCCCTGCGGTATCAGACCCGCTTGCCTTGCCCATTATCATACCTGTAACCAAGATCTCTGGATCTATCCCAGATGCCGCATCCTCTGTATGGAGTGTAGCTGATGATACCATTATACCGATGTCAGGCCAGGTGGTGGCAAAGCCCAGGAACTATAACCCGACAGTCAAGGTTGTTTATGTCCAGGCAGTAACAAATGGAAAGGAGATCGGTATCAGGCTTAGATGGGCAGACGGCACAAGGAATGAGCAGTTCATCCAGTCAGAGCAGTTCAAGGATGCAGCAGCAGTTGAATTTCCTGTAAAGAAACCTGAGACCTTACCTGATGGCAAGCCCCATTTTGCCATGGGAAATGCCGATCAGACAGTAAATATCTGGCACTGGAAGTCAGAGTGGCAGAAGGATATGGCAGGGATGCTCGATATGGAGGATCAATACCCCAATATGGCCATGGGCTCAGCAGGCTATTATATGTATGAGCCTGCGTCAAGGGCTACGGCCATTGACAAGAGGACCACATTCATAGATGCCGGATCAGGAAAGAATGAGGGGGTATTTAACACCGGCGCATGGGCAGGAAATATCTTCTCTGATAAGACAAAGAGGATCTCTGCTGTTGAAGACCTAAACGCAGAGGGATTTGGCACACTTACCACCCAGGCCCATCAGGATGTAATGGGGTCAGGTAACTGGTCAAACAGCGAATGGTCAGTGGTCTTTGTAAGACCTGTCTCAACTGCTGATGCCAATGATGCCCAGTTAGACAAGTTGGGTGATTATGTACCTGTTGCCTTTGCAGTATGGGATGGATCAAATGGCGAGAGGGATGGGCTGAAATCAGTTACGTCCTGGCATTATCTGAAGATGAAGTAGATACAATTACATATGTCTTGACAGATATCTTGCCCTGGGGTATATTTAAAAACCCCAGGGCTTTTTTGTTATAAAATGGTTTAATTAAAAAGGAGTGAGAAGCAATGAGTGACTTTAATAAGAATACGCTGCCGGAGGAAGGACAGCCGCTAGGAAAGAAAAAGGAGATAAAGGAGACAGATATAATGCCTGAAGTGACTGCTGCACTTGCTCTAGGGCAACCGAACTTTACCTCCTGTCGGAGCAATAGAGGCGAAAAGCAACCCCAAAAAAACTCATTAAATGAGCCATGGGGGATCTGGGGAGAGGGGGATCGGATCTTTGTGACTGATTCAACCAATAATCGGCTTCTCATATGGAATAGTGTTGCAAATGACAGGCCTGCGGATCTGGTGCTGGGACAGGCCGGCTTTAATGAGGGCCGCGAGAATAGATGGAGGGAAAAGATATTAATCAAAGAGTTGTACATTGTGGGCAGCGAAGACTGGAGGGAGGGCAGGGAGGTGATCAAGCCTGATGCTGATACCATTGCTGGGCCCACCGGTCTCTTTGTAGTTTGGGGCAGATTATTCCTGGCTGATACCGATAATCACCGGATACTTATATGGAATAAGATACCGTCTGATAATGGAAAGGCGGCTGATCTGGTAATCGGACAGCCTGACTTTGTCTCCTGGTCTGCAAATCGTGACGGGAATCTTGGCGCAGGATCATTATTCTTCCCTGTAGGGGTTTTTAGCGACGGTGTCAGGTTGTTTGTTGCTGATAAGGATAATCACAGGGTGCTTATCTGGAACAGAATCCCTGAAACAAATGGGAAAGAGGCGGATATTGTATTAGGCCAACCGGATTTCAAGAGCAGGATGATCAATGCAGGCAACCTCGATAAGGCCGGCCCTGATACCCTTTCCTTCCCTACAAATATTTTTTATGACGGCTTCTATCTCTTCGTGACTGATCAGGGGAATAATAGGATTCTAATATGGGATCACATACCTCAAAGAAATGGCGAGCCCGCCAATATAGTATTAGGACAGAAAGATCTGACAGGAAGGGCTCCAAACAGGAGCGGAGCATGCAGTGCATGTACCATGAAGTTTCCATCTCAGGTCTTCGCAAAAGGAGAAGACCTCTATGTGGTGGATCAGGGAAACAATAGGGTCCTTGTATGGAGAGATTATAGCTGGAAAGAAAAAGGATCTGCAGATCTGGTAATCGGTCAACCTAACTTTGAGGAGAGCTGGCACCACTGGAAGCTGGTAAATGTGGAGGAAAAAATAGATAAACCCTCCATGCCAGGTGGGCCCTTTGTTGCGGAAGAGGCCTCCGCTTCATTGGTTTCAGATGGGTCTTCCGGGCCGGCCGAACCATCTATGCCGGAAGGGTCTCCCGAAATAGGTAAACCTCCTGTAGAGATCAAGACATATATTCGATTAGATACGACCAACAGCCCGAACAGCTTTACGCTCTGGGACCCTTCCATGCTCTGGGTGGATGACAAGAACCGGATCTTCATACTCGATCGGAACAATAATAGGGTTGTCGTATGGAATGAACTTCCTATAAAAGAGATTGAAGTAGTAAAAGATACCGAAGAAAGGAGCGAAGTTGAAAGAGTTTGATGAGTTGAATCAGCTTAAAAAGGCTATTATGGAAGATAGGAGTAAGGCGAATAAGGAGAAGGCAGAGAAGGAGGGAGATAAGCCTGCATATAACGCGGATTATATCTCGCGGATTACCACTATTGCAAGCAAGGTTGAGCATAATATGGGTATCCATCTCCAGGCTGCATATATAGACGCCGTCACTGTCATAGATAACCGTTTAAACGAGGTCTATATTTCCTATATTAACAACATTAATAACTTCCTCAGGCTTTTTGAAAAGACAGAGGGAGAGGTGAAAGAGGATGCCATAAGAGAGGCCGTTATAAAGTTAAGGTTTATTTTCTTAGAGGCTGCAAACAATCTGATACGACCCATATTAAAGAAACATGAGGAATCAAAGGAATTTCCAACTAAGAATATTGATATCCTTAAGAACGACTGGAATGCCCAAATTACAGAGTTCAAGAATGTAGCTGACCAGGTTTATGATTCGCTAGATACAAAAAAGCTTTTTTTATAATACATACAATACAAATGCATTTAGCAGGATGTCATTGCGAGAAGAGGAGCTAGAATGCAATCCTGATCGGTTATGCGATATTGCTTCACTATCGTTCGCAATGACAATGTAATTTTTCATGAAAACCTTGCTGATCTTTCCCTGCCAGTGGTCTCCCACCCAGCCATACCTAAGTACACCTTATTTGACCTCCTATCTAAGATCAAAAGGGTGGGACGTTGAGCAAAGGGACTTTAATATCCTCTCTTATGACCTTTTTTTATCCCGTTCATTTCTGGAAAAGGTAAGAACAAGGATATTTAAAAGGATAGATCTCCTCCACAGCAAACCATCCCTGACAAAAGAGGAAAGCGCTGTACTGGAGGATCTTTCAACCGGTAATCAGTATTCAGAGATTATTATGTCTCATCTCGAGGATGCAAAGAAGGTCATGCGTTCACCTGATCTTTTCTTTAATTTCAATAATTACCGGCAGGCCGGCATGATTATTCAGTCGTCACTTAGACTTATTTCTGATGCCTATCCCCCCTCCATGCTGAGCCTATTTACTTTTCGGAGCGGAGATCGGGCCGAGGAATCTACCAGTAAGGCACAAAATGCGGTAAATAACAGGAATGCCAATCCATTCATAGACCTATATGAAGAATTTCTTTTGGGATCAGAGCAATGGGAGGATTATACAGTTGTAGGGATATCTATCATAGGGATGTCACAGATTATCCCCGGTCTAACGCTGGCCAGGATGATTAAGGAGCGATACCCGCACCTTCATATTGTGCTAGGAGGGCCGATCTTAAGCGTGATAGCAGATAGGCTTAAAGGCCATCCTGAGTTTTTCAAAGAATTCTGCCATACTATAATCAACCTTGAGGGTGAAGAACCGCTTCACCGGCTCTTAACTGCCATTAAAAGCGGTTCTACTTTTAAAGACGTTCCCAGCCTTATTTACCTTGGTGACGGTCGGATTTGCCAAAACGAGCAAAGGGTAAAGGTCCGATTTGATGAGATACCCTCACCAACCTTTGATGGGCTCCCTATGGACCTTTATCTTTCTCCTTATCCGATCTTTCCCGTGCTTCAAAGCCGCGGCTGTTACTGGGGTAAATGTACATTTTGTACTCATAGTTATATCTATGGGCAGAGATATAGCAAACAGAGGAGCTGCACACTGGTAGATGAATTAGATGGACTTTCCAGAAAGTACAATACCAGGTACTTTACCTTCTCTGACGAAGCGGTCTCTCCCCATTCGTTAAGCGATGTATCTGATCAGATTATTGAACGACGCCTTGATGTCAGGGCGCTGGCCATGCTTAGGTTTGAAAAAAAGATGGATGCACCTCTTTTTGAAAAGATGAGGAAGGCAGGATTTACCTTCCTCCTCTTCGGGCTGGAAAGCGCCAACAACCGTATACTTTCATTGATGCAGAAGGGGGCCTCCAAAGAGACAGCCCGGGATATCTTACAAAAGAGCCGGAAGGCAGGGATATGGAACCACCTCTTTCTCTTCTTCGGGTTTCCAACTGAGACATGGGAGGAGGCAATGGAGACCATCGGGTTTCTCAAGGAGAACAGCGAGAACATCCACTCCTTTGTACCGGGGGTCTTTATCTTATACCGCGACTCACCTATCCATCATCATCCTGACCGGTTTTCCGTAACCAGGGTCTTCGAACCGCCTGATACTGACATGTCAATGTACCTAGGTTTTGAGGTCAGCAAGGGGATGCCGCTCCACTCCGCAAAGGAGGCAAACGATCTTTGCGTTAAGATAGGAGAGGAGATCTTTCCGAGTATAAATATATGGGGTGAAATGCCTCGGGAGCACTTCCTTCTTTATCTGGATCGGTATGGGATGGAGGATTTATGTAATGGTTCAAAATCTTGAGCTCTTATACCAATTCGAATTCAACAGGATAACAAGGCGGCGAGGAGGCACGAAGAAGGCTGAGGCTAAGGCTGAGGCTGAGGCTAAGAAGTTCCTAAACCTTAACCTTGACCTCAACCTGCTTTTTTACAGGTAGCCGAATGAAGGCAAATTGGTATTACTTGATTAAGAGCAGGTGAAAATAATCAACCCTTCTTTCTCTTTTATAAAAGATATCCCTAAGCCGATCTTCCTTGTATCCCAATTCCAGGAATTCATTGACAAGGGAGAATACCTCCCCTTCGGATATATATGCAACTGTGTCAGGGACACCATCAGGTTTCAAGGAAGCCGCAAGCTTCCTGATTTCATCTCTGACCTCTTCGGGTGCCTCCTCCTGGGGAATAATCTCTATGGATCTCTTGTATGGACTATTATATTTTTTATTGAGCATCTGCATGGTCCTTAAAAAAAGCAGATCCCGCTCCCATGATTGGATGGTATTAAAATCAGGGTGCGTTTCAACAAGCTCAACCAGGCTTATCATTCTTTCTCCAAGACAACGCTGGATGAAATGGCGCTGTCTTTCAAGAAAGACCCCTTTAAATCCGATGAATCTTGCAACCCTCTCCATCAGGGGGAGATTTACCAGAAATGTGTATTGGCCGCCATATATATTATAACATTCTGTATCAGGATTATTCAGGGTCTCCATATTCATCAATCCATAATCAAAGGCGCTATAGGAGCCCCCTTCCCGGAGTAGACTATAAGCTGATTCTATTGTTTTTATCGCGCCAACATTTACAGGGATATCGATCGACTCCTCTATATTTTTGAACATGGTCCTTATGATCCTGCCGCAGCTTATACCTGTCCAGTCAATAGGTCGATATTCCCGCTCCCAAACGATATTATTTATAAATGGGGGATAATCCTTGAGCCTCTCTAAATCCGAGGCGTTAAAGTCCTTTACAAATCTGCCCAGATCGTCTACTCCCTGAAGATGATCCCTGTCTATCCTGGGTTGGAGGTACTCTTCCACTACATCGGCTTTCATCTTGACAAATACCTTTGTGCTTAAATCATCCCAAAGTTCATTTGATATGAGCTTAGAAATGCTCTTCTCTTTAAAACATCCAAGGTTGTAGGCGCTAAGCCGGGCAAGAGAAACCCTCCCTGAATGCCTCTGGAGCTCATGCCTTTCCTTGACCCCCTTGATGATCTCCCAGGAATAGTCGCATGGAATATAGTAGGTCTTCGGATAGACCATGCAATCCCTGTCTATCTCCATTAGGTGACTTAAGAAACAGGAGGCAAGATTACCATTCCCTATGCCGAGCTCCTGGACATAAGTTATTTCCGGCCTCTTACCTGATCTGATTGCA
The DNA here is from genome assembly GCA_964648095.1 of uncultured Nitrospirota bacterium. Classification (GTDB taxonomy): domain Bacteria; phylum Nitrospirota; class Nitrospiria; order JACRHA01; family JACRHA01; genus JACRHA01. Next base: position 6,649 of record CAZYNY010000101.1, read on the forward strand.
TGCTGATAATAATCTTCTGCCAGGGCATGGGCAAGCCTGTGGTCCTGGCTTACAAAGGTCTGGAAATGACTATGGATAGCAGGTCCTTTCAGACCATAGAATATTTTGTTTACGTGGGCCTGCCATTTATCAGTGGTATCAGATCTGCCCAGTTCCAGGAGTGACTTATTTGGTGATATGTTATTGCTATTAATAGTCCTTCTCCCATGAATCCTATTGGGAAAAAGATTAACAGAAAAGATGGAATCTAGTCAAGAAAACCGGCCTGGTCGTTTTTTGGATGGGGTTGTATAATTGAAATTCCCCTCCACCTTCTGGTATCATGCAAAAACATCTAAGAGTTTACTCATAACGTTTGGTCTCTATAAGCGATGGCGCATAAAGATAAAAGAAGATCAATAGTGGACTTAAACGTGTTAAGGATAGATTCACCTTTCCTTCGTTATGGTGTTGCTATCTTTACCGTTCTGTTAGCGCTGATGCTGACAGAGCTTATTGAGCCGCTTCGGGAGCGGACTCCTTTCCCCCTCTTTTTTGCTGCCGTAGCGGTTAGTGCCTGGTATGGAGGTATCGGACCGGGCCTGCTGACTACTGCCTTATCCGCATTGATAACCGAGTACTTTTTCCTTCCGAAGGCAGAACCATTTATAATCGGGTTGGGAAATTCGATACAGGTGATTGTCTTTGTGCTGGTTTCAATACTGATAAGTTCGCTGGATACCGCCCGCAAGTGGGCGGAAAAGGAGAAGGAGATTAAAGAGAAAGAATCAAAGGAGAGGTATAGCTCCCTCTGGGAGCATGCTGAAGACCCTATGTTTCGCATAGATCTTGAAAAAAAGATAATAGCCGTGAATAAAAGGGTGGAGGATGTTATTAATGTTACCAGTAAAGAGATATTAGGATCTAGTATCTATTGTATAATATCTAATGAGTATTACGGCACCTTTGATGAGATCTTCCAATATGCCCTGGATGGAAATAAGCCTGACACTACTGAGATAGAGATATTGACAAAGAATAGAGGGCTGATAACCATGGAAATCGATATGCGCGGGGTTCATGAGACCAACTCATTACGGTCGGTTCAAATCCACCTCAGGGATATTTCAAGAAGGAAGAAGATTGAACAGGAATTGATTAATTCCGCAAGGTTTACAACTATAGGAGAGCTTACAGCAGAGTTGGCCCATGAGATAAATAATCCCCTCGGGATAATCCTCGGCTTTTCCCAGGAGATCCTCTCAGAGACGGATGAAAATCATCCCCACTATAAATCTATCAAGATAATAACAGAGGAGGCAAAAAGGTGTAAGAATGTTATGAAGCACCTCCTTGCCTTTGCCCGCCCCCCGGCTTTAAAATATTCCACAGTAGATCTTGATAAAATTACAAATGAGAGCTTTGATCTGATATCACATATAACAGAAAAGAGGGAAATATCGTTAAAAAAGGTTTTGCCATCCGATCTCCCGAGACTGCACGTAGATCCCTCCCAGATTAAGGCAGTGCTCATAAACCTTTATAATAATGCTATTGACGCCATGCCCCATGGCGGTGAATTGACCGTTTCAGCCTGTATAGACAATTCATATGTTAAAATAATTGTATCAGATACAGGGAGGGGTATAAGAGAGTCTGATCTAAAGAATATATTTATGCCATATTTTACCACAAAGGAGGGCGGGACCGGGATAGGGCTTTCTACAAGCAGGAGGATAATAGAAGGCCACAAAGGTAGATTAAAGGTAGAAAGCCAACTCGGAGTAGGAACAAGCTTCATTATAACCCTTCCAGTAGAAGGCAGATCTGGTGAAGAAATATCGGATAAAGGGCAGGGAGTGCATGAAAAATAAGATCTTAGTTGTAGATGATGAAGTCAACATGCTTGCCCTCCTGTCTATGATCCTGGAAAAGGATGGTTATCAGGTGGAGACTGCCTTAAATGGCGAGGAGGCATTGGGGTATATTGAGGGTGGGGGCATTGATCTTGTCCTAAGCGATCTTGTCATGTTTAAGATGGACGGCCTTGCCCTTTTAAGAAAGTGTAAGGAGGTTTCTCCGTCTACTCCCTTTATTATCATCACGGGCTACGGGACAATAAGCTCTGCAGTGGAGGTTGTAAAGAGCGGCGCTTACGATTATATTACAAAGCCTTTTGACAATGAAGAGCTAAGGTCTGCTGTTAAAAAGGCGCTGGAATATCATGGACTCACCAGGAAATTAGATCTCCTTGAGGATCAGGATGAGGGGCTCTTCGGCAATATTAATATAATAGGCAGACACGAAAAGATGAGAGAACTCTTCAGGCTTATAAAGGTGATTGCTGAAAGCGATGCAACCATCCTGATCTATGGTGAGTCTGGCGTAGGGAAAGAGGTGGTGGCCAGGGCGATCCATAATATAAGCCACAGGAAGGAGAACTCATTCTTGCCGATAGACTGTGGAAGCATACCTGAGACCCTGTTAGAATCAGAGCTATTCGGACATATAAAAGGCGCCTTTACCGATGCCTTTACCACAAAGATAGGTCTGTTTGAAGAGGCCCATGGCGGTACCCTCTTCCTGGATGAGATTGCCACTACCAGCCCACTATTTCAGAGCAAGCTCCTCAGGGTCTTGCAGGAAGGGGAGATAAGGCCCGTAGGAGGTAACAAGATCACAAAGGTAGATGTTAGGATCATAGCTGCCTCCAACAGAGATCTCCGCGCGGCTGTCAGGGAAAAGGCCTTCAGAGAAGACCTCTATTATCGTCTAAGTGTAATACCCTTATATATTCCGCCGCTCAGGGAAAGGAGAGAGGATATCCCTCTTCTTGTAGATTATTTTATAAAAAAATATCAGGAAAAAGAGGCAAAGGAGAAGGGGATACGCAAATACCTTTCGCCCAGGACATTAAGGCTCTTGATGGATTATCCATGGCCAGGGAATGTAAGGGAGCTGGAGAATGTGATAGAGAAGGGGGTCGTCCTTAGTCATGGGCCTGAGCTCAAGATCGATTCCGTGTTTCTGGAAGGGGGGAAGCCCATTGATGAGAAGATAAGCCTCAAGCAGAAGGTCAGAGAGGTTGTTGTAACCGCAGAAAAGGAACAGATAATAGATGCCCTCCTGAGGGCAAAAATGAATCATAAGCTTGCGGCAAAGATCCTTGGTATCAGCAGGGCATCACTCTACAATAAGATAAAGGAATACGACATCAAGGTTAAGCCGACCACGAATAAGTAGCAAAACGTTAGAGGGTGCTAATGCAAAGAGATTTTCATTAAAAAAAGGATGTCATTTCGAGCGGAGCGAGAAATCTCATATCCTTCGACTTTGATCAGGACAGGTCCATGAAAACCTACTATGTCTATATCATCACCAACAAATGGAATACTACCTTATATATTGGTATAACCAATAATTTAGCCAGGAGAATGTACGAGCATAAGCAAAGATTGGTGGAAGGCTTCAGCAAAAAATATAACCTTAGCAAATTACTATATTTTGAAGAGACTAACGAGGTGAATGCTGCTATAGAGCGAGAAAAGCAATTGAAAAAATGGCGACGGGATAAGAAGATTGCCTCAATAAAAATAATGAACCCCCAATTTGAAGATTTAAGTAAAGAATGGTTTGAATATAAAGATGAGATGCCTCGACTTCACTCGGCATGACAACCCTCCCCTAAAAATTTGCTACTTCCTTCAAAATAACTATTACTCTGTCTAATCTGTTAAACACTCTAAATTAGTAAATTAAAACAAACTATTACAATCTTTTTAGAGGTCATCTGTGTCTATTATATTAGACACATACAATAGCTCATTCGAGATACCTAGATTATTCCTATCGTCTTAGTAGGAATTTCCATCCCCTTGAAAATATT